>JAFRIJ010000005.1 GCA_017432825.1 Bacilli bacterium | reverse complement strand
TCTTAATCTTCCGATTATTTGTTTTTCTCTACATCTTGCCAATTCTTATTATTTAAAAGTTCGGCATCTTCTCCAATAAATACCTTACTTGCTTCTTCATCATCTTTTAATTGATATAACATCCATGCTGTCATGTAAGAATCAGTTTTCTCAAGCATATTTTCATGTTCTGTTCCTACTGATCTTGCACGAATTTTAAATACATCATCTGATATTTTATCGTAGTTATCTATTAATGATGATAAAGGAGCAACTCCACCAAATTCTTTACTTGAATCATTTCCAGCATCATCTGACTTGCCTGTACCTGCTGTCATAAAGTATGGGATTTTTATTTTAGATGTATCATAACTCCATCCCATATTATTTGCTAAAAATGGATATGCAGCACTTCCAGTAAAGATAGCTTTATAATATTTTCCATTTTCAAATTCAGTAACAGCTCTTAAAGCTCCTGCTCCACCTTGAGAGTAACCTATTATTCCAATATTCTCTTTATCTATTTTATTATAAAGCTTACTATCATTTGGTATGTTTAACATATATTCTAATGTAATAGAAGTTGTTTCTCCTTTACCAGCTTGTCCATCTTCATTTCCAACTACTATAAATCCCCATGATGCAAGTCTTTTAAAGAATGGCTTATATCTAAAAGCAGGAACACCACTAGCATTAACTACTACAATCATTGGATATTCAGTATCGTTATTTTCTAATTCTTTTGGATACCAAATTCTAATCTTTTTTATAGATTTATTATCTGACTCATGCTCTTCATAAGCAACTTCATAATCTCCAAGTTTAGAATACTTCATTTCAAGTTCTGAATCTGATTTAAAGTCTTTATAATAATCATCTTCATATACTGGTTGCTGACTTTCAATATATCCTTTTATTGCTAATATACCAAGAATTATTATTAATACTAAAAATATGATTCCAATTATTTTTAACACTTTTTTCATACTTACTTATCACCTTTTAATTTGTTTTTTCTTTTATAAATTTAATCATTCTATCGAAGGCATCTTTTGATATTTCATCTGCTCTTTCATTGGCAACAAAACAATGTTGCATTTCTTTTCCTCTTTCTGCAAGTGGATCTACAAGTTCATGTTCTACTTTCATCTCTTTTAATTTAGCATCCATATCTCTCATATCAACATAATATTCACTACCAAGTAAAACTGATGGAATATAATTTGAATCGATTGATAAAATATTATTATATTTCTTTAATTCTTCTTTACTAATATAAATAGAACCTTTTATATAATTACCGACTAAAATCTTAGTTGCTAAACTAAATTTATTATAAACAAGTGGTGCATCATCAATTACTAACGCTTTTACTTGTTCTCTTTTTAATACAGGAGTAATATTCAATAATTTTGCATATTCACTATTAGTAATAATACTTCCAATTTGACTTGTCATTATTGCTCCAGCAGATGAACCCATTATAATCACTTTATCCATATTAATATGATATTCTTCGGAATGTTCTATCATATATTGAAATGCAAGATTGGCTTGAATAAGTGGTGTTGGAAAATGGTAATCAGGAACAAGAGCATAGTCAACATTTACTATATTAAATCCCTCAGCACAAATATCATCAAGTAAAGCAGTAACATCACTTTCTGCTAATGGATCTCCATCATTTTTACTTCCTCCAAAGAATCCCCCACCATGAAAGTAAAATAATGTAGTTCTATCTTCTTCAGTATTTTCATTTGTATATGTAATATCTAAAAAACTATTAGGATACTCTTTTGAATAATTGATTTCAGCAATAACATATTGTCCATTTTTCTTAACCCCTGTATATGGTTCTCTTAATGGTTCATAAGAATTTTTAGTATTTACAGTCTCACTAGATGCTTTTTGAATAAATCCAACAATTATTTGAGTATGTGTCATTAAAATAAAATAACCACCAATTACAATTAATAATAATATTCCAAATATAATTCCAATTACTTTTAAAACTTTTTTCATAATACAACTCCTCATACTTGTAACATTTGTTACACCTTGTTATAATTATATTATAGAAATTTATTTCCAACAATATTCTGATCAGGAATTGTAACAAATGGAGGTGTTTTGTTACATCATGAATAAAAATGAAATTGCAAATAATATAGTTAAAGAGAGTTTAACTGATGCATTGTTTTCTTTGATGTCTAAAAAAAAATTTAATGATATTGCTATTACTGAATTATCTAAAAAAGCTGGTGTAAGTAGATTATCATTTTATAGAAATTTTGATTCAAAAGAAGATATAATAAAAAAGTGGATTACCAATACTACAGATAACTTTTTAAAAGAATCAGATATTAGTTATAAAAATGACTCTACCAAAGATTATTTCATTAAGTTATTTACTCACTTAGAAAAATATAAAACAGAAGCCTATTTAATATATAAAGCAAATCTATTTAATTTATTAAAAAATGAGTTTGATAATAAACTAATAAACTTGCATCAAAAAGAATACGAAAGCTATAAATCATATTTTATAGCAGGGGGAATATTTAATGTTTATTATTTCTGGTTAATAAATGATAGCAAAGAAAGTCCAAAAGAATTAGCAAATAAGATGGTTGATCTTTTAGCAAAATAAAAGACCAGCTTTTTTTGTTGGTCTAATGTATCATAACATTACTATTTTATGAATTATATCTTCCCTTATTTTACCTTTTAAAAATATGATGATCTAAAACTGATCTAAAGCCTTTTTTTGAGTAATTTTTAGAAAAAGAAAAACTCGTGTTTTCCCTTTATTTATGGGACTTTACGAGTCATTTACCACAACATTGCTTATATTTCTTACCACTGCCACATGGATGCGGTTTTTCGAAGTTTTGAGGCTATGAAACTTCATAAAACCTTATAAAACCTCATAAATGAACTTTTGAGAACGTTTGAGAACGTCCGAGAACGCTACCAAAACGTATGTAAAAACGTATGTAAAAAAGCATTATTTAGCATAGTTTTTGATATTGTTGAAAGTTTCTTCTGTTACTTCATAAATTCCATTTTTTGGTTCTTCTACGTAATATTTATTATCTCTTTTATATACATATATGATTGCTTTAAAAATATCATTGTCACTTTCTATTAGCATATTTTCACTATTGAAAAAAGTTACTTTGTATAATTCTTCAGGATTTTCTGGCTCATCACTCTTACTTGCAACATTTGTTTTTAAATCTTTAAACAAATTATAAATCTTATCAATAGTATTTTTATCTGCATATTCAAAATTATTTTTGTATTGTGAATAATTATCAATGGCTACTTTTATTATTTCACTTCTATCAAATAAATTTGGTTTTAATGTTTCAGTACTGACATAAGTATTTATTTCTCCACCAACATGGATTCCTAAAATCTTTAGTTCCCAGCCATCTTCATAACCAGTTGATGATGTATCGCTTGGTTGATGAATTTTGGTGTATTTATACAAAATTGCTTTATATTCTTTATTACCATTTTTCAATTGAGTAGGTATTGGTATTAGTATTATAAGTAACATTATAATTACAATTATTACTATTTTCTTTTTCATAATCATCTCCTATAATTCTATTATACTACATAATTAGTTGTTTTTATCAGTAACTTTAATCAGCGTAATATTACTATTTTGCGAATTTTATATTCCCTTATTTTACCTTTTAAAAATATGATGATCTAAAACTGATCTAAAGCCTTTCTTTGAATAATTTTTAAGAAAAGAAAAACTCGTGTTTTCCCTTTATTCATGGGGCTTTACGAGTTATTTACCACAACATTGCTTATATTTCTTACCACTGCCACATGGATGCGATATTTCAAGCTTCTGAGACTATAAAACTCTTTAAAACCCTTATAAAACCTCACAAATTGGCTTTTGAAAGCGTTTGAGAGCGTCCGAGAACTCTACCAAAACGTATGTAAAAACGTATGTGAAAATTATTTTATAACAAATCATTTACAGCATAGTAATAATCATTAAATGATAAATATTCTATATTTTTAATATCCATTTTAAATAATTTATAAATATTAAGCAAAACAATATCTTGCATAAAATAAGAAAATCTAAATTGCTCTTCATATGACAATTTTTTTGCTGTACTTTTTTTCTTATAATGAATATAGTATACTCTCGCATTCTTAATATTATCTGATATTTGCTCTATTTGTTGATCAGACAAGTTATAAACATCATTAACTTTTTTAATTAATGAATAAACCATGTATTTATAATCCGCATCATTTTTTATCCTGTTATTATTTTTTTTAGTTAATTTAAAAGCAGAATTGTAATCATAATTTCTAGACATATTCTCAATCATTGTAACAGCATTAATAAATCTTGTTAAATTAGGTACACTTATTTGCGTGACATTATAATAAAGTTCGATCAATGAAAATAATTTATTATAGTTTTTTTCAAATAATTTATATATTTCATTTATATTATTTAATTTTTCTATTTTTATGCAACGATGCGATAAATGTTCTTCTAGTTCATTTGAATTAACTTTTAGTATAATATCATTACAATCAAATAATTGATATTTATTATCTCCATAATAAACATATTGTTTTTGAACAACAATGTGTTTTTTTAATAATAATACTAAAAAATTTCTAAATTTATATATTTCATCTAGTGACTTGCTAATACTTTTTTTATTTTGAAAATTTAATACAACATTTGTATTTCTCTTCATAGTTAATGAAGTATCTTTATATTCAGTGATACTTCCGTAATTAATTGATATGCTTACTCTGGAGGTATAAATATTAAAAACATCAAGATTCCCACTATACTCTAATGTATTGTAATTTGTTTTATATGGATAAGAATTTGAAAAGCATTCAATATTATTATAAACTACTTCACATTTTAATATGTTATTCATTTCCTTTTGCAACAATCTTTTACCAAGTAAAATTCTATCTACTCTATATATTAAATATGCCTCTTTAATGTCATTTAAATTTTTTCCACCTTGTGTTACTGCTTTATTATATAACTGGCAATCTAGCAATGACACATCAATATTATTAAATAATATTTGTCCATTTACGATTTTGTAAAAATCCTTAGCCTTTTCAAAAAATTCAATATCATTAATTACATTAACTTCTAACATTAGATAATTATTTTTTTCTATAAATATAGCATTATACTGTTTTCTTCCTAGTCTAATTTTAACTGATAATTTAGAAAAATCTCTAAAAGTATTAAAATCCATTTTGCCGTCCTCCATTCAATTATTATATTTAGTTATTTTTTGTATATTTACATTTGGGATAATTGGAACAGCCAATAAATTTACCATACTTACTCTCTCGTTCAACTAGCATTCCACCACATTTAGGACATTTGTTAGTATCATTTTTATCAATATTATTTTTGATATTTTCAATATGTTCTTTTTTTATTTTTCTGTCCTTTACATTACTTTTAATTAATTGGTTATATAATTCATTAACATTATCAATTTTTTTCTCATTATAAGAAAATATTTTATCAGCAACGGTATCATATCTTACAAGTTCTCCATCGTGTTCTATTTTTAATTTTGCATTGCTTGGGATACAAACTATATTATATATTTTTGATTCATCTATATTTAATAATTCAGACAATGCTTTGCAATGCCCATAATTTTGTCTAATAGGATTTGTGTAATAATATTTACTTTTTCCTGCATGTCTTACCCAATTTTTATCATATTTACTTCCTGTAATGTAACCATTATATTGTTTTGTTTCTATAGAAAATATTCCATACGGAGAAACTATTACATGATCTATTTGATGAGTTAATCCATTAACTGATAAAAACAAATCATTTATTATTTTATATTTAGCTTTAGGTAATTTTCTTAAGGCTTTTTTAGTCCAATGTTCTCCAAACCATCCAACTATTTGTTTATAAAAAATTGCTGATATTAGTCCTAAAACTAATATTGATATTATTAATGGATTTGTTAGATAATACTTTAAAAATTCGTTAGTGAAATTTGACATAAAATGCACCTTCTTCTCATTAATATTATATCATAAACTTTTATAGTCTTTGTCTTGAACTATAGGGGCAGTGATCATTTTCTTCGTAAAACCTTATAAATAAAGACTTTATTAGTCTCAAAATAATGGCTACATACGTTTTACATACGTATGTGAAACGTATGTAGAGGCTGTTTTTGGAGAAAAATTACAACTTTTTAGAAAAATAAAAAGCCAGGAAACCTTTATATTTCCTGGCTTTACGAGTTATTTACCACAGCATTGCTTGTATTTTTTACCACTGCCACATGGACATGGGTCATTTCTACCTATTTTTTTAGTAGATTTGGCTTGAATTTTTTTGTGATCTTTTCCATCGTTAGTTATTTTATTTTTTACTATTTCTTTTCTTTCTGTGTTTTGCATTATTTCTGCTTTTAATAAATATATAGATACATCTTTATTTATTTTAGCAAGCATTAAATCAAATAGTTCATATCCTTCCATAGTATATGCTTGCAATGGATTTTCATTAGCGTATCCTCTTAATCCTATTCCTTCTCTTAAGTGACTCATGGTAGATATATGTTCCATCCAATATGAATCTATTACTTTTAATGTTATTGCTTTTTCAAATTCATTTACTATATCTTCTGGAATATCTTTTAATTTTTCTTCATAATCTTCTAATACTAGTTTAGATAATATATCTATTACTTCTTCTGGAGATTTTCCTTTTATTTCAGATAGTGCTATTCTATGTTTTTTTAATAAATTCTCATTAGCAGCTTCTAATATTTCATCATAATCATTATCGTTTAATTTATTTGATTCTATTAAGTGATTATTTACTAATTCTGTTACATGATCTTGTAATAGTTTTAGTGTTTGTTCATGAATAGAGTCACTATCTAGTATTTCATTTCTTTTTGAATATATTATTTCTCTTTGATTATTCATTACGTCATCATATTGTAATAATTGTTTTCTTATATCAAAGTTATTTCCTTCTACTTTTTTCTGGGCTGATTCAAAAGAACCTGCTAACATTTTATTTTGAACTACTTGTTCTCCTGTAAATCCTAAATTAGCTAGCATTCCTCTATATCTATCTGATCCAAATCTTACCATCAAGTCATCTTCAAATGATAGATAGAATTGAGTAAATCCTGGATCTCCTTGACGTCCTGAACGTCCTCTTAACTGATTATCTATTCTTCTTGATTCATGTCTTTCAGTTCCTATTACACATAATCCTCCTAGTTCTGCTACTCCTTCGCCTAATTTGATATCTGTTCCACGTCCAGCCATATTAGTTGCAATAGTTACTGCTCCTTTTTGTCCTGCTTTTGCTATTATTTCAGCTTCTCTTGCATTATTCTTTGCATTTAATACTTCATGTGGTATTTTGTTTTTTGTTAGCATTTTACTTATTAATTCACTTGTTTCTATAGCGATAGTACCTACTAATATTGGTTGTCCTAATTTATGTCTTCTGGCTATTTCTTTTACTATAGCACTATATTTACCCTCTTTTCCTGGATAAAGTAAGTCTACAGCATCTGTTCTTATTACTGGTTTATTAGTTGGTATACATATTACATACATGTTATATATGTTTCTAAATTCTTCTTCTTCTGTTTTAGCAGTACCTGTCATACCAGATAATTTTTTATACATTCTAAATAGATTTTGGAATGTAATGGTTGCTAGAGTTTTAGTTTCTTGTTCTATTGTTACTCCTTCTTTAGCTTGTATTGCTTGGTGTAATCCTTCGGAAAATGCTCTTCCTGGCATTAATCTTCCTGTAAACTGATCTACTATTACTACCTCATCATCTTTTACAACATAATCTACATCTCTACTCATAAAGTAATTAGCTCTTAATGCTTGTTGTATATGATGTACTAAGGAAGTATTATCTATATCAAATAGATTTTTTAGATTAAATCTTTCTTCTGCTTTTCTTGTTCCTTCATCACTTAGATTAATACTTTGTGTTTTTTCATCTTTTATATAATCTATATTTTCTTTTAAGCTTTTTACGAAGCTATCTGCTTGCATATATAGATTTGCTGATTGAGCTACTCCACCTGATATTATTAATGGTGTTCTAGCTTCATCTATTAATACAGAGTCTACCTCATCAACTATACAGAAGTTTAATGGTCTTTGAACTCTATTTTCTTTTTTTACAACCATATTATCTCTTAGATAGTCAAATCCTAATTCATTATTAGTTGAATATAATATATCACAGTTATAAGCTTCTTTTTTTTGTTCTGGAGATAATTCTCTTAGATTTAGTCCTACTGTTAATCCTAGGAATTTAAATACTTCTCCCATCCATTCAGCATCTCTTCCTGCTAGAAATTCGTTTACTGTTACTATATGTACACCATTACCATCTAAGGCATTTAGATATGCTGGCATTGTTTCTGTTAATGTTTTACCTTCACCTGTTTTCATTTCAGCAATATTTCCATAATGTATTGCTAATCCTCCTAATAATTGTACATAGAATGGTTTCATTTTTAAAGTTCTATAGCAAGCTTCTCTACACACTGCAAAGGCTTCTACTAGGATATCTTCTAATGTTTCTCCTTTAGATAATCTTTCTTTAAAAATACTTGTATATTCTTTTAATTCTTTATCTTTTAATTTAGACATTTTTTCATCTAAACTATCTATTTCATCTGCTAATTTTTTAAATCTTTCTAATTCTTTATATTCGTTATCAAATAACTTCTTAAATACTTTTAGCATTATATCATCTCCGTAATTACTATTTTAACAAAAATTAGTTAAAAATACTAGTATATTTTATATAAAAAGAAACTAATTATTCATTAGTTTCTATAATTCCATAATTACCATCTTTTCTTTTGTATACTACTTTAATTATATTATCCATATCTTTGTATATAAAGAAATCATGTGATAGTAATTCTAATTCTAATATTGCTTCATCATCATCCATTGGTTTCATTTCAATTACTTTTCTTTTTACTATTTTATTTTTCTTTTTATTGTCTTTTTCTTCTTCTTCAGTTAGTTCATAATTAAAGTTAAATATTTTATTATTTGATTTTGTTTGTTTTTTTAATTTAGTTTTATTTTTCCTAATTTGTCTTTCTAATTTGTCTGATACTAAATCTATAGCTGCATATAAATCATCGTGGTCTTCTTCACATCTTAATATGTGTTTATCGTAAGGTATGGTTACTTCTATTGCTTGCTTGTTTCCTTTTAGTTTGATTAAGATATTAGCACTAACATCGCTATCTTTAAAATATTTATCTAGTTTAGATATTTTTAATTCAATATAATCACTTATAGCTTTTGTTGCTTTTATCTTTTCTCCTCTTATCATGCATTTCATTTTATCACGATCCTTTCTTACATCTTAATTATATCATATTTGTTTATGTTTGTCTTTTCTTTTACGGTTATTTGACAAATAAAAACTAGAAGGCTATTTGTTGCTTTCTAGTTTTATATAAATATTTAATTTAATAAAATTTATATTATCTAACATCTCATCTAATATATCATCTATTATTATTTTATTTGGCATATTTATTCTCCTTTTATTAAGGATAGCACTTATTAATAATAATTTCATTAGATTCGACAAAATATATCATTTTTTTAACTAACTACATATGTTTTAACTGTACCAATAAAATATTTATCTTGATTTGAATTATCTAATTCAGAATAGTCTACAAATAGTGTTATTGTTACTTCTATGGTTGATACTGCATTTATTGTTCCTTCATATAATATATAGTTATCAATAACATAATTTACTGTTCCATTATTGTCCCATACGTCTTCAACTAATCTTTTATTGCTTATAAATGTAGTACCTATTAATGCTTGATATTTTACATATTTTGGTTCTAGTCTAGTTGCATTATATTTACTATAGTCTTTTACTTCTTCTATAACAATACGAAATCTTTTAGGTTTACTATTGGTATTTTGAATCAAGAATTTTGTATATTGAATATTTTTTTTATCATTATATTTTGTTTCTGCTTCACTAACGTACATTCCTTCTAATGGGTCACCCTCAGTTGTATTATTACCACTATTATCTTTGTCTTTATCATCATTCTTGTCTTTATCTTTATCCTTGTCTTTATTGGTAATATTTCCTTCACTATCAAATATTAATTTACTTGTATCTACTATAAAGCTTGTTCCATCGTCTTTTATTACTTCTGATTTCCCATTATCAAAGTTTATTACTTTATATCCATCTGTTGTTGTTCTTATATCTTTTTGACCTGATGTTTGTGGGTTTGATGTTATATTCTTATTTGCATCAAATAATATATCATCACTATTTTCTACATATTTTTTAGTACCATCTGGATATTGTATTATGGCTGCTCCATTATCAAAGAATGTTACTTTTTTACCATCAGATGTATTAAATGTTTTTTTAGAATAACCATATTTATTAGTTATTATTTCATATACTGCATTATCTTTTATAATTATATCTCCTGCTTTTTTTACATATATTTTGTTACCATTTTTATTTATTATTGTCGCACTACCATTTTCATAATATGTTACTGTGTTATCATCTGATAGTACTTTTTCTTCTAATACTCCATAAGAATTATATCTATCATAGGTTACATCCTGATTATTATTCATTACTGCATTAGCATTAGGATTTACTATATATTTTTTATTATCTGTTGTTGTTACTAATTTTGTCTTATCTGTAAAAGTATTTAATGTAGCATTGTTACCTTTTTCTGTAGATTCATTTAGTGCTACACCACTTGGTACTACATTTTTTAATGATGAACCATTATGTAGTTTTATTTTAGTATTATCTCTTACAAATATTGTAATTCCGTTATGTTCTATTTTAGCTGTACCATCAGTATAGTTTGTAATTATTGCTCCATCACTTAAAGTTGTTGTTGTTGATTTTACTTGAATTGTCTTTGCAGATTCTGCTATTTTTCCATTTTCATCTATTCCATATTTTCCATTTGAATCTGCTGATACTCTATATATTTTTCCATCAGCTCTTACTACAATTGCAGTTTTATCAGAAAAATAGTATATTACATCATTATTTGAATCCATAAATGTTTTTACTAGTATTACTACTCCATCTGATCTTCCAACTGCACCTAATATTTCTTCTTTATAATCATCTTCATTTAAATTGGGATCAACATTGGATATTACCTCTTCGTTTGTATCTTCTAAAAAGCTAATATCAAATTCTGTTGATGGTTGAAATAAAGAGAAAGCTAGTCCTATAGTTATAAGTAATGAAGATATTCCTAATAATATTAGTGATGTTATTATAAAGTTTTTATGTCTTTTTAGGAATAAGAGGAAAGGATTTTCTGTTCTTTCCTCTTCTATTACTATTTTTTCTTCTTTTTTTTCTTTTACTCTGAAAAGATTCGTTTTCATATTATCATCTACTTTTGTACTTTTATATTTTTATATTTTTTCCTTTTTAAACTTTTCATTAGTTTAACTATATCATAAGATATTACTGCTAAACATGGTAATAATATTACTACAATCCATCCTCCACGTGACGCTAAGAACTCTTGTAAATATCCGAGTTTAGGTATTTTAAGTATTACTTTACCAAAAATGTTATTTTCTTGAACTAAAGCACTATCTGCTACGTTGTTATTATCACCTTTTGTTTGGAATGTATATTGTTTTTTCTCAGAATCATAATATTTTTTCAATATTCTGTGAGTTATAATTGTATTTAAGAATCTAGTATCAGATGATGCAAATGTTATTATATCTCCTTCTTTTAAATCTTTCACTTCAATTTTCTTTGTTACCACTACGTCGTATACTTGTATTTCAGGTAGCATACTTCCTGTTAAAACCACATAGGCATTAAATGTTGGACTACTTGTATCACCTTTAGCAGCTCTTATTTTTATATCTGCTACATATACCAATAGTGCTATTCCTATTAGTAATAACCATATAAATAAGGCATATGATAATACTCCTAATATGAACTTAATTGGTGGATCTTTCTTTTTAACTATTTTTACATTAAAATGTTTTACATTAGTAGTGTCTATTTTGTTATTATCATTTTCTATTGCTTCATGTTTTTTATTTTCTACTAAATTTATTTTATCATCTACTAGTTGTTTTTCCATTACTTCTAAATTTTCTTCATTATCTACAAAGAATGGATTTTCATCTAATGGATCTTTTTCTTCCTCAATTATTGGTTCTTCTGAGCTTATTTCTTCAAGGAATGGATTTATTTGAGGTTCCTCTTTCTTTTCCTCTTTAAAGATGTTATCTAATTCTATTTTTGATGTTTCTTCATTTTTTTCAACTGTTTCAGAAGGAGTATTATTATCTTCGAAGAAAATATTTGTATTAATTGATTCATCTTCTTTTTCTGGTACTACTTCATTATGTTTTTCTTCTTCTAACTTATTATTTTCGCTTACTAGGTTGTTTAGATTAATATCATTTTTTTCTTCTTTAACTTGTTCAGATTCTTCTATAAGAGATGGTGTTTCTTTTAATATATCATTAAATAATTTATTCTCAGATGTATCAGTGCTTTTTGTTTCTGCAAAAAGATTATTAAATGATTCTTTATTATCTTCTTGTTCTAAGTTGGAAAATAAATCTTTAAATGTCTGTTCCTTTTTATTCTTATCCATTTTCAACACCTCTTAGTCTCTTTTTTGACTTAAATCTACTCTTATACTTCCTAGTAATGTTCTTCTCATTTCTACATTCTGATTTTCGCCTGTTTCATCTAACCATATCAATATTGTGTATTCCGAAGTACTATTACTTTCTAAAAGAACATTATTTATTATTTCAAAATTATCTTTACTTGCTATAGATCCTGTTGTTAATTCATTCCCTGATTCACTATATACTTTATATTTTAAACTATTATCACTAAATTCATTTGCAGTTATATCTATGTTTATTCTTAATACCCCATCTAGTGTTCCGGTATTTTTTACTCTAAATGTATTTTTATATACATTTTCAGTTGTATTAAAATTTGGATTGTTAATAGGATAAATATTCCTCAAATTTATTTTAGTACCTGATATATATTCAACTGAAAGTGTTCCGGTATAAACATTTGTACTACCTTCTTTTTGACTATGTAAAAAAGTGTAGACAGCAAAAGCTGCTCCTATTATCACTGTTACAAGGGTTAAAATCATCATTACTATGTAAAAAAAGTTCTTTTTTTCTTCAGCCTTATTCATGATTCCACCTCTATTATAATATTACCAAAAAATAATAAAAAAAGCAATCATAAAATTGCTTTTAATTATTAATCTTTACCAGTAATTCTACCATCAGGATATTCACTTCCAGCTTGTCCTCCTGGAACTTCTAATAATACTGTACCTTTGAACTCAAATCCTTGTTCATTTTGTACACTTCCTGTTTCTTCTAACCATATTAATAATTCAAAATTATGTTTTGCTTGATTAGTTACATTACGAACTGAACATCTACTTAAGCTATCTTCTGCTTCATCATCAAATGTTTCACTATAGCCGAATAAGCACTCTACTGGATAAATTGTATTAACAAAATCACTACCTTCAACCGCTTTATCAAATGGTTTATTAAAAGTTGCAAATTTTACATCAGTGTAATCTACGTTATCTGGATTAGTATCTGTTTTATTAAACTGGCTTACTACTTGAAAACTATCTACTACTTTGTGTCCAAATTTATCTACTAGTATTTTTCCATCTTCTTCTTGATAAGTTACTTCATATAATATATAGCTCAAATTATCAAAATCGTTTTGGTTTACTTTTATTCCGCCAGCTATACCTGTATATCCGCCTGCTTCACCATCACTATCTATACTAAATCTATATACATAGCAAACTTCTCTTCCTAGGGCATCTACACATCTTCTATCAAGATCATTTGTATATTCATCTTCATCAATAAATTCTAATGTTTCATCATCTTCTGTTCCAATTGATGTAACAGATTTTGTAAATTTATTTATTGCAACTGTTTCTGTTGCAGGTATCAAGTGACTTGCTTTTATTTCTGTACCACCATCATAAGATATACTAACATAGGCTGATTTTACATTTACATCATCTTCTTTACTACGCGCTGTTGCAGAGAAATAGGCAAAAGTTGCTCCTAAAAGAGCAATTAGTAATGTTGCAATTCCTATAATTATATTAAATACATTTCTTTTGTTATTTTCTTTTTCAATGGGTTCATTTGTTGCATTTACTTCTTCATTAAGTTCTTTTTTTTCTTGATCCATTTTTTCACCTTCTACTATCTATTTATATCTATTTCAATAATATCAAACTTTATTTTAAAAGTCAATTATTTTATTCCCTTTTATGCAAATAAAAAAGGTGACTATATTAGCCACCTGATGTTTGATCTCCTTGTAATGTAGCACTTCCACTTGCTGATATAGCACCACTAACACCAACAGTTCCTGTACCATTACTTACTGATACTCTTCCTGTAAATGATTTGTTAGCATCTCCTGCAGTTTGATCGCTTTCTAAGTTTTGTACATATAAAACGATTATATATGTTTTAGTTGTTCCTCCAGCTATTTCTACATCATTTGCTAAAATAGCTGTTCCATCATATTCAGTTGGAACTGTTATATTAATAGATGGGGTTAAGTTTGCTATCTCATCTTGTGGAGAAGCTTCATATGTTAATAATGTTTTTGTAACGCCTGCTCTATTAATATATACTGGAGTTGTATCATATAAATCTGTATTATATCCATCTTTTACTTGAATTGCTCCTTCTGTTTCATCTGAAGCACTTGCTTTAAATACAGGGTCTCCATATCCATTATTTCCTGCTGTTGCTTTGTTTTCTACGTTGTTATATGCGACAGTATCTCCTACTGCAACTTCATAAGCCATTGCTTTTAAATGTGCAAATTCATTTGTTTCACTTATTAAACTTATATTTACTGTTTGAGGAGAGTTTGCTGGATTTCTTACTTGAAATTCATATATACTACATACTGAGTTCCCATAGTCATCTTTACATAATGTATTATTCATCTTGTCTACTGCTCCTAACGTTTCAGGTAAAGTATTACCAAGTAACGTATTATGACCTAATGTAGTGTCACTTTGATATTCTACTGAATATTCTGAAACTACTCTATCTGCTGGTATTAAATCATTTTTTGACCATGCAGTACCATAGCTTATATACTCAAGTGATAATGTTGTTGACCTTGTTCCTACAGCTGCATCGCCACTATTTGCTGTTGCAGTAAAGAAGGCAAATGTTGCTCCAACTGCCATTACTATAAATATTGCAATTGTTATTACAACATAAAAAAGTTCTCTTCCGTTTCCAGGATTTTTTATTTTTTGATTATTATTATCTTCCATTTGGATTCCTCCTCTATTCTGTTATAAGTATAACAAATATAAATATAAAAATCAAGTCTTTTATTTTACAATTTTTTTATATCAAAAAACATGTATACATAATATACATGTTAATTATTCTTTGGTTATTAAATCATCCAATTTTTCTAATAATTCATTAGCTTTATCCCAACTAGATAATCTTGCACCTGATGCATATTTGTGACCACCGCCACCATATTTGGACGCTATCTCGTTAATAATTGGCCCTCTTGAACGAATATTTGCTCTAATTTGATTATTTTTTTTATCTTCTGTTAAGAACATCCATATTTTTATTTCATTAACAAAGTTTAATTCACTGATAATATTTCCTGCACTGGCAGCATCTACGCCATATTCTTTTAGTATATCATCAGTTATTTTTATATAGGCTAATCCATTATCAGTTAATTCTATGTTTTCAAAAATAAATCCTTGAAATTTTATTTCTGATAGTGGTCTTGCATATAATGGAGAATATAAGCTTGTAAAATTAATATTTGATTTTTTTAATAATTTGGTTACTAATTCAAATGTTTTTTTAGTTGTATAATCATGCATAAATCTTCCTGTATCTGATACTATTCCCATATATAATTTTTCGGCAATACTTTTTGTTAATTTTAAATGATTTTTAAATATTAATTCTAATATTAGTTGACATGTTGATGATGACGTTTCATCAATTAATGATAATGATTCATAATTATCTATTATTGGATGATGATCTATTTTTATTATGTTTTTATATTCTTTAATATTATCTATTCCATCTATTCTTTTTATGTCTGGTGTATCTAATATTATTAATAGTGTATCATCATCAATATTTATTTCATCTAATCTGTCTAAATTACCAAAAAATTTAAATTTAGCTGGTGAGCTACCTATAGCATATACTTTTTTATTATTAAATTTATTTTGAATTAGTTCTTTTAAGGCAAATTGTCCTCCTAAGGCATCAGGATCTGGTCCTATATGTCTTGCTATAATTATTTTATTATATTTTTTTATTTCTTTATATATTCTCCTAAATATATTCATATTAACATTCTCTTTCTATTTTGTTAAATTGTATGTATCTCTTACTATCATTAACTCTTCATTTGTTGGTAATACATATACCTTAACACTTGATGTTTTACTACTTATTAATCCTTCATGTAATTCTTTATAACTTGCTACTTTTTCATTAGTTTTATCGTCTAGTTTTATACCTAATGGTTTTAGTCTATTTATAACATCTTGTCTAAATGCTATTCCGTTTTCTCCTACACCTGCTGTAAATACTATTGCATCTACTTTTCCTTCTAATTCAATATAATATTCTGCTATATAATTTGCTACTCTTTGATTATACATAGTGATAGCTAATTTAGCCATTTCATCTCCAGTACCTGCAGCTTGTTCTACATCTCTACTATCACTAAATCCTGATATTCCTAATAGTCCGCTTTTTTTATTTAGTGCGTTAGTTACTTCAGAAATATCCATACCTGACTCTTTACATACGTATTCTAATATTGATGCATCAATTGAACCTGAACGTGTTCCCATCATTAATCCATCTAATGGTGTTATTCCCATTGTTGTATCATAGCACTTACCATCTTTAATAGCACTTATTGATGCTCCACTTCCTATATGACAAATAATTAGATTTACTTTTTCTTTTTTTAGCTTTTTTTTCATTTGTAGTGTAATAAATTTGTGACTTGTACCATGGAATCCATATTTTCTTACTCCATAATTTGTATACCATTCGTATGGTACTGGATATAAATAATTATTAGCAGGCATTGTTTGATGAAATGCTGTATCATATACCGCTACCATTGGTACTTTAGGCAAAGCTTTTTTCATAGCTTCTATTCCTGCTAAATTTCCGGGATGATGAAGTGGTCCTAATTTGGTTAATTCTTTTATATCTTCTATTACTTCATCTGTTATTAATACAGAATCACTATATTTTTCTCCACCATGTAGTACTCTATGTCCTACTCCTTTTATTTCATTAAGAGAAGATACTGCTTTATGTTTTAATAATTCTTCTATTAATACATCTACTGCTTCTGTATGATCTTTTAAGTATCTTTCTCCTCTTATTTTTTCTCCATTAATTTTTGTATTCCAAAAACTATCTTTTAATCCTATTTTTTCAATATAACCACTGATTATAACTTTTTCTTCTGGCATTTCAAATAGTTGAAATTTTAATGAAGAACTACCAGCGTTTACACACAAATATTTCATAATTTCACCTCTTCTTCGTTATTATAACATAAAGATTTAGTTTTTTAAACAATAAATAAAAAGAAAGAACTATTTTAATAGTTACTTTCCATCTCTAGCATTATTCCTGGTACTATTTGCATTTTTCTAGATATTATTCCTTTTAAGAATGTACCTTGCTTTAATTCGTCATTATTATATACTTTCTTTAGTATATTTTCTGCTCTTTTGCTATAAATAACATATGATCCTTGCTTTATAATATCTGTTACAAATAATATTACAAAATAATAATTGCTTCCTTCTTCAATATTATTTAGTAAACTAATATATTCATCTTTGGAGTTTAATATTTCGTCTGCATTAGTTGTAGATAATTGAGATAATCCTATTTTTTCATCTCCTATTGGATAATTCTTGAAGTCTCCAAATATTATTTCTTCTTTTGTTTTTCCTTTTAATGATGATCCTGCTTTTAACATTTTTAATCCAAAATCATTATAATCTATTTCTGCTATGGAACTTAGTTTTTTTACTGCTTCTCTATCTATATCTGTTGTTGTAGGAGATGCTAATACTAGTGTATCAGAAAGTATTCCTGCTAACATTAAACCTGCTATATTCTTAGGTATTTCAATATTATTTTCTTGATACATTAAATTTATAATTGTATTAGTACTACCTACTGGCATATTTCTAAAACTAATTGGACTATTAGTACCAATGCTTCCTATATTATGATGATCAATTATTTCTAATATTTCTGCTTCTTCAATGCCAATTGCTGTTTGTTCTGGAGTATTATGATCTACTAATATTACTTTTTGTTTGTTATTATATACTACATCTGATAATCTTAATATTCCAATACATTCATCTTTATTATTTACTACTGGATAGTAACTATATCTAGTTTTAGTGGCAAATTTAATTAAATCTGTTAAGCTATCATTTTCATTAATAACTGTAATATTTTTTTCGTATGGCAATGTTTTTACTTTATTACATAGATTTATTTTACGGGCAGTAATAATAGTGCTATTATTTGTATTTATTATATTTACTCTATTTCTTTTAGCTATTTCTAAATATTCTTCTTTTATTTTATTTGGTCCTGTTATTATTAATAATTTTATTCCTTTATTTAGAGCTTGTTCTATTATATTATGTCTATCTCCAACCATAAGAATAGTATTATTATTAAATTTTGATTCTTCTAGGGCATACTCTTTTTGATAGCTAATGATTGATAAATTACCATTTATTTCTTCATCAAACTTTAACACTTCTTCACCGTCTATTGTATCTATTATATTATTATAGGTTGTATCTAATAAATCTATATTATTAGAGAATTGATCTTTTGCTATATCTTTCATGCTAATAATTCCTAATAATTTTTTATTATTGTCTATTACTGGTATTTTACTTATTTCTGCTTCGGCCATTTTCTTATAAGTAGTATTTATAGAGTCTTCTTCTGTTACATTATATCTTTTAGTATAATTTAAATCTCTTACTTTTATTTTTATATCATTAATAAACATTGGTTCTTTTTCGTTAAAGTAATTTAAAACAAATTTAGTTTCTTGGTTTATATCACTAAGTACTGCAGGTATTGCATCTATTCCTAATTCTCTTTTTAAATAAGAAAGTGCTATAGCAGATGTTACACTATCAGTATCAGGATTTCTATGACCGAAAATTAATACTTTTTTACTTTTCATTTTACCACTTCTTTCTAGGTTAATTATACAATAAAAATACTTTACTGTAAAGTTTACAAATAAAGTATTAATTATTTATATATTCTTTTATTGTGGTTATTTTTAATGGTTTATTATTAATAATATTATCTATTATAATACTCTCTAATTTGCTTTCTATTATTTTATCTATTTTTCTTGCTCCTAATTCTTCGTAGTTAGATTCTTTTATTATTTCTTCTATTAGATTATTATTATAATTAAATTCTTTATATTTAGATTGTAGTTTTTTTAATTTATTTATTATTATTTTAGTTATATTATCTTTAGTTAATTTATTAAATTTTACTATATTATCTATTCTATTAATTAATGATATATTAAAGCTATCTTTTAATTCATTATTTGTGTTATCTTTTTTATTAAAGCCTAATGAATTATAATTATATCCTATATTAGAAGTCATTATGATAGTATTGTTATTTAGATTAATTATATTATTATTTGCATCTTTAATGATACTATCATCTAACATTTGATATAGTAAATTTAATACATTGGGATGTGCTTTATCTATTTCATCAAATAGTATTACGCTAGTAGGACTATCTTTTATTTTATCTACTATATTGTTATTATCATTATATCCTACATAACCTGGTGAAGATCCTATTATTTTATTAATTGATGTGGAATCAGAATATTCACTCATATCTAGTCTTATTAATTCTCCTTTTACTAATTTAGTGTATAATTTTGCTAAGGCTGTTTTTCCTACTCCTGTTGGTCCTATAAAGAGAAATGATTTTACTTTATTTGATGAGTATCCTAGTTTTTCTTTTTTGGTATAATTGATTAATTCTTTTATAGCATTTTCTTGACCTATTATATTATTATTTAATATTTTATTTAATTTATTTATGTTATCTATAGTATCTAGTTCTATATTATTTATAGGTATATTAGTTTTTTCACTTATTATTATTCTTACATCTTCTTTTGTTATTTTATTTATATTATTTTTATATTCTAATTCTAGTTTGTTTATATCACTTTTTATTTTTGATTCTTCTTTAAGGTAATTATAAGCTTTATCTAATTTATTTTCTAATATTAAACTATTTTTATTTTTAGATATTTCTTCTAATTTATTTTTTAATTTATTTATATTTTTTATAGTGGGTGTTTCTTTTATATTGGCTTTAGAGCATACTTCATCTAGTATATCTATAGATTTATCAGGATTATGTCTGTTGTAAATATATTTGTCTGATAACTCTACTATATAATTAATAATATTATCATCTATAGTTACATGATGATATGATTCATAAATACTTTTTAATTTATTTAATATTTTAATTGTTTCTTCTTTAGTAGGTTCTTTTATTAATACTGGTTGAAATCTTCTAGATAGGGCTTTATCTATACTTATATATTTTTTATATTCTTTAGTAGTAGTTGCTCCTATACATTTAATAGTTCCTCTTGCTAGTGCTGGTTTTAGAATATTGGATGCATCTATAGCGCCTTCAGCTCCTCCTGCTCCTACTAAGGTATGTATTTCATCTATAAATAATATTATTTCTCCATCACTAGCTATTTCTTTAATTATTTTTTGTAATCTTTCCTCAAATTCTCCTCTATATTTAGTTCCTGCTACTAGAGAAGCCATATCTATAGAAATAATTTTTTTATTTTGAAGATTTGCTGGAACTTCTTTTTTTGCTATTAAGTGAGATAACCATTCTACTATAGCAGTTTTACCCACTCCAGCTTCTCCTATAAGAATGGGATTATTTTTACATCTTCTTCCTAATATTTCAATTACTCTATTTATTTCTTTTTCTCTTCCCTCTACAGGATCTAGTTTATTTTTTTTAGCTTCTTCTACTAGATTAATGCCTAATTCATTTATTAGTAACTTTTTATTCTTTTTGGGTTTTATTCTTAAATTATTATTAAATTCTTCATATAGTTCATCAATATCTATATTCATTCCAATAAGTAATCTAATTGCTATTCCTTCTCCTTCTTCTAATAGAGATGAAAATAAATGTTCTGGTGTAACATTTCCATTATTATTTTCTTTTGCATCTAATAAGGAATTTTCTATTACTTTTTTTAATAATGGTGTATATAAAAAAAATTCTGATTTTTTAGTTCCTTTACCTATTATGTTTATAATTTCTTCTTTAAAATTATCATAAGTTAATCCATAATTCTTTAATTTTTTGGATAATGAATCATTATTTTTTAATATAGATAATACTAAATGTTCACTTCCAATATAGGGATGGTTTAGTTCTAACATTTCTTCTCTTGCTTTTAATAAAATATATTGTGCTTCTTCATTAAAATTTCCTAGCATATTATTCCCCTTTCATTTTATATTCTATGTTTATATTGGGTATTGTTATACTTTTTTAAACATATAAAATATGACTTTTTAAATTTTATATTTTAATTTTATAACATTAATGATATAATTATTGTAGAAAGGAGTTTATAAAATGTATAATAGTAATTATAATTTAGTTAATGGTTTGGATAGAGGGTTTGAAGGTATTATTGCTGCTTTAGGTGTTTTTGCTATATTTCTTTTAATTCTTATAATACCTGTTGTTGTTATTTATATTATAGGGGCTGTTAAAACATATAAGAAAGCTGGTAGACAAGGATGGGAGGCTATTGTACCTTTTTATAATAATTGGGTATATGTTGAAATAGCAAACTTAAATACTTGGTGGGTTGCTGTTGTTTTAGCTTATTCTATTGCTAAACTATTAGATATGGATGATTTAGTTAGTCTTGCTGCTTTAGGTTCTTTATTTGGAAAATTTGTATGTAATTATAATATCAGTAAAAAATTACATAAGGATACTGCATTTGCAGTACTTATGACATTATTTCCTGTTGTTATGATACCTTTAATTGGTTTTTCTGATAGTTATACATTTGATAATGATGTAGAATTATCTAAGAATGGTCCATTTGATGATAAGAAAAATGATACTACTGAACCTGAAAAGAAAAAAGATACTGCAAAAGAAAAGAAGGACGATAAAGCTAAATCTAGTGAAAAAGATTCTGTGTATTGTCCTCATTGTGGTGCTAAGATTAGTAAAGATAGTAAATTCTGTAGTAAGTGTGGAAAGGAAATATAGTAATATTTCTTTTTTTTTGCTATAATTCTTTTGTTGGTGATAATATGGATATGTATGAAATAAAAAAGAATGTAGATAAAATTAAAAGAGGTAGCTATACATTCTTTTTGCTTCCTAATATTTGTAAGGAAGTTAGTTATAAATTAAATAAGAATGATTATAAACTTTATTATCCTTATCCAGATAGTGATAAGGTTATTATGTATACTGATAGTATTCCTAAGGTTAAGTTATATGAAATAATTAGTTACTATCCTCTATCCCATAGTGAAATAATGGGTAGTTTGTTTGGTTTAAATATTAGTAATGAGGTATTTGGTGATATTATTGTAGATAATGATAAATATTATTTTTATGCTATGGATGAAATATCTGACTTAATTGAAAAGGATTATTCTTTTGTTGGTAATAAGCCTATTAAAATTAAAGAAATAGATATTCATACTTTAGATAATTATAAAAAGAAATATGAAGAAGTAGAAATAATTGTATCTAGTTTAAGAATAGATACTGTTATATCTAGAATTATTGGTACTAATAGAGATAAAATTAAAGATAAGATTAAGAATAAAGAAATTATGATTAATTATAATTATTTATCTAATAATTCTTATACTTTTCGTGATGGGGATATTTTTAGTATTAGAAAATTTGGTAAGTATAAATATGTTGGTATTATAAAAACAACTAAAAAAGATAACTATATTATTAAGTATTTAAAATACATATAGTTATCTTTTTTTAACTAAAATTAAACATTATCCATTCTGGCTTTATTAATAATAATAATCCTATTAATAGTATTATTATTCCTCCTACTAGGTTAGAATACTTTGTATATTTATGACTTATTGCTTTTATATTTAGTGTAAACATTGCTATATAGAATATTACTATATCATCTAGCATGTAGAATAAATCATATAATATTAAATATAATATTCTTTCTATTGTGTTTATTTTATTTACTGCTAATATTTCAGAAAATACTGCTGGAAATCCTAAGGAACATGCTAATTCTACTAAGTTTACACTTGCTGCTAAAACTATCATTCCTAATGATGCTATTAGTAGGCTTTTTTTATTGGTATAATTCTTTATTTTTTTAAATAGTTCTTTTCTTTTATTATCTTTTACAACATGACATCCATCATCATTTTTTGTTTTAATATATGTTCTTATATTTAATATTCCTATAAATACTGCTATTAAGGCTATTATATTTCTTATCCAAATAACAGTAGATATATTTAATACTAAGCTTATTCCTAGCATAGATAAGAAATATACGAGTCCACTTGTTAATAGAAATATATTTCCTAGGATAAACATTTTCTTTTTATCTTTACTACCTATTAATACATTTATTAAAAATAATAACACCCACATAGCACATGGATTAAATCCATCTATAAATCCTAAAATTACTGCTATTAAAGGTAAGGAAAAATTCTTTACATTTACTTCTCCTATTATAGGTAATTTATAAGTATTAGATGATTTTTTATCTCCACTATATTCATCTAATGTACTATATATTCTTTCTTTAGTTAGATCACTAAATCCTGAAAAATATTTCTTTCCAATTATAGTGAATGGAACACTGGTACTTTTTAATTTAAATCTTCCTTTAGCTTCAGTTAATAGTTTACTATTATCTTCATTATTCCATACTTCAAAATCATATATTTTGATATTATCATATTCTTTTACTAAATCTTTAAAGAATTCTTCTTCTTTAGCACAATGAGGGCATCCCTCTCCTCTAAAGAAATAAATATTAATAATATCTTCTTCTACTTTTGTATTAGTAATATCTGCTACTTTATCTTCATAATCTTTTGATAAGGCATAAGTAGGAGTAATAAAAGCAAATAATAGTAATAGTAAAATTATTATTTTATTCTTCATATTTTTTAATTCCTTCTATTATTTCTTCTTTCGTTTTTTCACCTATATATCTAGTTATTTCTTCACCATTTTTTAAGAGTATTATTACTGGTAAGATATTTCCTGGATTAAAAGATTCTGCTTCATCATCTAGATCATAATCATATGATATATATTCATAATTAGGATAAGTATCTTTTATTTCATTCCATACTTTTTCCATAATAAGACAGCTTGGGCACCATATAGCACTTATTTTAATTAGTTTCATTATTAATACTCCCTATTATTTTAGATAATTCAGTAATAAATTTATCTAATTCTTCTTTAGTAGTAAGATGTGATATACTTACTCTTAAGGATGAAGATGCATACTTTTCATTATTAGTTAGAGCTAATACTGATGGACTTATATTACTTCCTGTAGCACATGCTGTTTGGGTAGATATATATATATCATTATCTGATAATAATTCTTGTATTTTATTTGGATTATTATCTACTACACTAAAATTTAAGATATGTGGTAATGAATATTCATTGCTATTTATATGGATATTATCTAATTTAGATAGTTTATTTTTTAAATAGATATTTAATTCAGATACATATTTATATTTTTTATCCATATCATTGTAGGCTAATTCTAAAGCTTTTCCTAGGGATGCTATTAGAGATGTTGCTGGTGTTCCACTTCTATAATTAGTGGTGCTTTTTCCTCCATGTATTATTGGTTCAATTTTTATATTTTCTTTTTTAATTAAACATCCTATTCCTTTTATTCCATAAAATTTATGAGCTGAAAAACTAGCTAAATCTATATTAGTTAAGTCTATTTTCTTTTTGGTTATTAATTGAGTTAAATCAACATGATAAATAATATTAGGATAATTAGCTTTTAAGAATTTACCTATCTCTTCTACTGGTTCTATTATTCCTATTTCGCTATTTACTGCTGTTATGGATACTAAAGCAGTATCATCTGTAATTAGTTCTTTTAAATTATTAATGTCTACTCTTCCATACTCATCTGTTTTAACTATATCTACTATGTAATCATTTCTACTTAGGTAATTACTTGGTGCTACTACAGAAGAATGCTCAAAGCTAGTTGTTATAATATGTTTTTTACTATTTCTTAGCATTACTCCTTTTATAGCTAGATTATTAGATTCAGATGAACCTGATGTATATATTATTTCATTTTCTTTTACTTTAAGTAATTTACTTATTTTTTTAGTTGTTTCATCTATAATATTTTTAGCTTTTTTCCCTAATAAATGGTTACTATTAGGATTAGCATTATATTCTTTATTTATTTTTATAAAATAATCTAGTACTTCATCACAAGTAAATGTAGTTGCACTATAATCTAGATATATCATATTATCACCTCTATAAACTCTATATTATAATAACAAAGATATATATTTTTTTCAAGTTTATTAACATATAAAAAAGATAAATTAATTTATAATTTATCTTATTATTAATTCCTGCCCTATAGATAGACTATCTGATATTAAATTGTTTAATTCTTTTAAGCTATCCACAGTAGTGTTGAATTTGTTAGCAATTCCATATAAAGTATCACCTTTTTCTACTATATAAGATGTTGTTTCCATAGTATTAGGTATAATTAGTTTTTCACCTATAGATACTGTATTATTACTCTTATTATTTAATTTTTTTAATTCATCTATTGTTGTATTAAATTCTCTTGCTATTGAATATAAAGTATCTCCTACTCTAACTATATATTCTTTATTATCTTCTATTATATTTTCTGTAATTTTACCAGAAGGCACTTTAATAGTAGTTCCTATGGTTAGGATATTAGATACAATATTATTTAATTCTTTTAAATTATCTACAGTAGTATTAAATTTACTTGCAATACTATATAGAGTATCTCCTTTTTGGATAGTATAAGTACTTTCTAATTTAGTTGGTATTATTTTTAGTATTTGCCCTATAGATAATGTATTAGATGTAATATTGTTTTGTTTTTTTAAATTATCTACTGTAGTGTTATATTTATTGGCAATTCCATATAAGGTATCACCTTTTTTTACAGTATATGTAGAAGAAGAGCTTCCTACTGGTGGAATATATGGTATTCCTTTATAAGTTAATATTCCTTTTATTACTGCTTCTGCTAATTCTTGATAATAATTATTTAAGAAATCAATATTATCTTTATCATCTATAAAGCCATATTCTACTATTAATGGTTCAGTATTACCAGTATTTCTATGAATAAAGTAATAATCTTTTGTTATATTAGAGGGTAATCTTCTTTGATATGTTCTTCTTGCTTTTTGTCCTGTTTGTTTTATATTATTTAGTATTATATTTGCTAATGTTGGATTATTTCTTAGAGCATATATTATTTCTGCTCCTTCCCCACCTCGTGACGGCTCTAGTGGTTATTTAATATATTCAATTTCTTTTTTTATATAATTTTCTTGAAAATCTTTCCACATTTGAAGTTCTCTCTTAAATTCTAAATCATCAACAAATCTTGGTTTCAAAAATTTAATTTCATCATCTTCATAATTAGAAATTACTTTTCTAAATGAATGTTCAACAATCATTTTTTTAAACATAACACTTGTCTTATAATCAGCATTCCATCTTGGATTAACTTTTACTCCAACTTGCGTATATAATATTTTCTTTGGTGATATTGGAAATAATATATTACAATTCTTTTTACCCCAGCCTCCACCAAAATCGTATTCATTCTGATTATTATAGTTTAAACAAATTACAGGGTCATCACTTGTAGGTAATGTTACTTCGTCATCTACTGTAATAATTCCCCATTTATGATTATGCAAAACTTTGGATGTGTTTTTTAACATATGCATCATAATCCACAAATAGAATTGTTTGCCAAATATAGTTTCAATTTTAAATAATTCATTGTCATTATCACATTTGCCAACATCAGTAATTTTTATTGGAAACAAATCATTTGTTACTTCTGATTTTTGATTATTTATTGTTTTTATAAATTCATCTGTTGATATAGAAGATATTTCTTCACACTTTTCTTCAAAAATTGGTACACAATCCTTTTTTGCTAAATCTAATATTTTTATTATAAAAGCAGGAGAACGTACAATATGGCAAGCTAAGAAATCAATCAAACAATGCCATTCATCAATTGATATTCTTTCATCATTTATAACGTGCTCTAAAGCAAGTTTTGCAGGTGTTTCATACTTTGTATTAAACCAATCCTCTATATCATCAACTTCCACACCATTTTTTAATCTAACAAACATACTATCATATCTACAAACCGATGATATATATTTTTCTTTCCAATAAGGTACATTTTCAGATGGAACAAGTAATTCTGACACATTAACTTTTCCATTTTCATTTTTCCATGCATTCAAATACATCCTAGATAAAAAATGATTGTCTCGTTTCAATCCCATACAGAGATACTTCCTTTCTTTATTACTACTTCTTTATTTTACCACATCTACCATAGGGATTTCTAATTGGATTTTTATCAACATATTTGAATGTATAATCTTCTAGTATTTTATATTTAAATTTAATTGTTATATTTCTATCTTCATCTGCTTCTATTCTATCTATTATGGTAAATAACAAGTCTCTATTTGGTTTTTCTATATTTAATAATTCTTTTATCTTTTTAGTATAATTTGGTATTTTATTAGCACTATTTTTTCTCTTTAAAATTTCTAGTTCTATTTCTTCTAATTTATCTTTATAATTTCTCATTTTTTGTTCATAAGGAGATACTATCATTTTGTATGATTCTAAAGAAATATTACCATCAATTCTATCTTGATAAACCGTTTGAATATTAGAAGATAATTTTAAAATTTCTTTTTCTATATCTTTCTTTATTTCATCAAGTGATTTAGTACCTGAGTTAGTTCTATTAACTATTTCTTCATTTAATTCTTTAATACTTAATCCTCTAAATAAATCAGATAATAATTTGTTTAATTCTTCTAATACTTCTTCTTCAAAATAATCATAAGGAAAGAAATGAGCCTTACATCTTCCTCTAATTGGGTCTCTTGCATATCTATTACAATTAATAGTCCAGTAATCATGATTTTTTCTATAAATAACACCTAATCTATTTCCACACTCTTTGCAATAAATTAATCCTTCTAATAATCTAGTTGGTCTTTTAGTTCTAACATCAACTTTTCGATTATTATTATCCCTTTTCTTATTAATTATTCTAAATGTCTCTTTATCAACTAATGGTTCATGAGTATTTTCTACTATTACCCATAAGTTTTGATCTAGTGTTACCTTCTTTTTGGATTTATAACTAATGTTAGTTTGAGTATGTTGTACCATATCACCTGTGTACATTCTATTTTGTAATATTTTCTTAACTGAATGTATTGTCCATACATTTTTTTCTTTTACTCTTGAAGATATTGGTAAATTTTTATAAGTGCTTGGTGTTGGTGCTCCTAATTTAGTTAAACGAGTAGCTATTTCAGATATTCCTATATCATTTGCTCTCCATTCAAACATTTGCTTAACATAAGGTGCTGTATTGTGGTCTATGATTAAATGTCCTTTATCTTCTGGGTCTCTCATATAACCATAACATGGTTTACTACCTATAAATTTACCATCTTTTCTTTTAGAATCTAATACATTTCTTATCTTCAATGAGTTTTGTTTACTATAATAGTCATTACAAGCAATAATAAATGTTGATGAATCATTACTTGCCTGATTTTTCATACTATCATAATTTTCAACAATTGATATAAATCTTACTTTATTTTCAGGAAAATAAGTTTCAATATAATAACCAGTCATTACATGATCTCTACCAAGTCTAGATAAATCTTTTACTACTACAAGATTTATCTTTTTATTTTTAATATCTTCAATCATTCTAATAAATCCTGGTCTATCAAAATTAGTTCCTGAATAGCCATCATCTACATACTCATCTATTAAATTAAATCCATTTTTTAAACAATAGTCTCTTAATATTTCTTTTTGATTAGTAACACTTTCGCTATCTGACTCATATTTTTTATCTTTATCTTCTTGAGAAAGTCTAATATAAATACCTGCATTATAATTCATATTCGTTAAGTAACTATAATTCACTTTATACCTCCTCATCTTATAGCACTTAACTTTCTTCGAGACAAGTGCATCATACCATAATAAATAAAAATAAGCAAATCATTCAGAACTATTTTTCTTCTTTAATTTGCTTTAATAGATAATTAATTATTAATTCTTTAAAAATATCTTTTTTATCTTCTTTCATAGTTAAATTTATGTTGTTTAATAATTGATTATTCATCTGTATCACCTATAATTGATTTGATAAGTTCTTCCATTTCAGCTTGTTCTTCTGGAGTTGATGGTGTACTTTCGATTCTTTTACCATTCCATGTTTCTACTCCATCATAATCCACACCAATAACTGGACCAGCAGCACTTTCAAAATCATACCCTTCTATTCTTGTTACTGTTACATAATTATGTATTTTTTTATCTTTATCCGAATATGAATTTAGGTAACCTTTTATATAAACATTTTTACCAATAAAAAAAAGACCTTTATTATTTTTATAAAGATCCTTATAAACTCTCAAACTTGCATAAACTATATTACTATTTTCATTAGGAGAATACTTTTTACAAGTAAGTCCTAGTGTAATATATTTATTATTAATTAAAACATTATTAATATCACCAGATAATAATACCTGATTATATGTCATTTTTAAAACCTCCTGTCTAAATTATATATATAATTATTTATATTATTTTTCTTTTAATTTATATTATATGTATGCAATATAGTTCATATCTAGAATGAATATACTTGCATACTAACTAGAATCAATTTTCATATCTTCTATATAAATTCTTCTTTGTACTAGTTCACTATTTTTAACTCTTTCTATTCTTATATAGCCTTTATTTTCTAACCTTTTTAACGAATAATTAATCGTTCTTATTTTAACAAATGATAAAGTCGATAAAACTTTATTAGTAGCAAAACAATAACCATTTAATCTACTTAAATTATAAATATTTCCAAATAAAAAACAGTCTGATTTAGTCAAACTGTTATCTTCCATTATTCTTCTTGGTATTATTATAAAATCTTTAATGCAAATCACTCTCCTTAAACTTTAAAATATTATTTGCAATATTATAACCATTTAGTTTTGAATTAAAAGTTATAATAGTTATTTTATTCTTAAAATAAGTTTCATTATCATACCTTATAAATAACTCCCTAATAATATCCAATTTATCATTAAAAGATAAATTCTCAAACATATGAACAATTATTTTTTCTTCTTCAGTATATATTAAGCCTTCAACATTATTATTAACATATATAGCTTTATCATATTTGTTCAACATATTATAAATTGAAATTAAATATTGTATAAATATTTCGCAATGACCATCACTTAATCCAATATATGAAAATTTCAATATTTTTAAATCGTCATCTAATTTTAAATCTGGATTAATTTCATTTCTATCATTTATTTGATTATTATTTATAAGACTAAATATATAAATCAAAATTTTTAACTTACCTTCATCGTTCAATTTTTCTATGTAAGAAAATAGCTTACTTACATCTTTGCTAACACCACTAATATACATAATTCTTCTCCTTTCTATCTTGGTAAACTTTTTTCAATTTCATCAATCATTTTTGATAATAATTCTTCACTAATTAACTTCTCATCAAAATCAATATCGTATTCAAATGATAACTTTTGAAAAAAATTACTAACAGATCTTGTATAAGGAAAACTATGTGCTTTTTCTTCTATATCACATTCAGATATTGATTTAATATTTTTTATTAAGTAGTCTAATAAATCTGAATTTACAATAAATGTTTCTTTCACTTTATCACCTTCTTTCTTCAATGAAATAAATCAATTCTATGGCCTATTATTTTAAGTACACATAACTGACTAAGACTAACACTTACATCTCTAATATAGGCATCAAAATGCATTTAATTTCAAATTTATTTCGTTCCATTTATCACTTAAAAAATTATTTTTTTCAAGTACTTTTTAAATTTTTTTAAGTATGAGTGGTCACTTTTACATTTTTTAGGCTTTTTTTGTAACAAAAACATTGTATTTTTTTAATGGGCATAAGGAGAACGACACCATTTTTCCGTTTTACAATTATAAATAAATGGTAAAAACTGGTGTCACAAAATTTTTGCACTTGCAAAAATGACTACATATTCAACTATAAGTGACCACTCATAATAAATAATTCCTTTTACTGCAACAAAAAAAGTGGCTACTTATTTTATAAAAAGTGACCACTTAATTAAAAATTACAAAAAAATGTGCTTCCTCGTATTTTGAATTTCTATCCACCTTCTCCCAACATAAAAAGAGAAGAACTTACTTCTTCTCCACATAATTATTCCTATTTAACCATATCATATCACTTGTTATAGTATAAATCAAAAAGAATTTTCAATAAAATAAAAATAAGAAAAAAATAAAATAAAAATT
>JAFRIJ010000004.1 GCA_017432825.1 Bacilli bacterium | reverse complement strand
TGAATCTACTAATTCGAAATGGCTTGAATCAGATATTCCTAGTGTAAAAGTTCTTGGTGATTGATAACTGTTTATGACAGTTACTGTTATTGGCACTAAATTATTGTTTTCACTTTCTCTTAAATCCGCTGTAGAATTATCTGGAATGGCTCCTAATACTGAACCGTGTGGTTGCTCTTCTAATTCTGTTCCCATATTTCCTTCTACACCATATGTTCCATCATCTGGAGGATTAAAATCCATTGTTATTGTAAATGTTACTGTTTCTCCCTTAGGAATAGGATCTCCTAAAGTGATACCTCCTAGTGTATAAGATAAACGACTTTGGTCGACATTTTCTCCAGTCGTAGAATTTGTTATAACGGGTTGAAATGTTGCTAAATTAAAATCGTAATCATAGAACGTTCCATTATCTATTGTAATACTATATACTGCTTGATAGTCTGTTTCTGTTGATCCTTCTGCTTTCTCAAATGTTAAGTTGAAGTCGATTGAATCTTTGGTATAACTAGGTACGCTACCAGCCCTAACATTTTTAGATGAAATTAACGAAACATCTGTTATAGCAATTTCACCTTGCATTCCAAGTGTTGAACTTCCTGATACGTTTAATACTTGTCCATATAATGCATATCCTAACGAAATAAATGATAAGACTACTATAAACAACATAGACATAGCTATATTTATTTTTATAGTTTTCTTATCATTTTTTTCTTTCTTTTTCATTACTATCAACCCATTTCATAGTATCTTTTTTTAATTCGTATATCCACACTATAGAATCGTTAATAATAATGAATGAACTTTTTTTATCTTCTTGACAATAATTAATTGGCATTCTTACTTCGTTGTAGACATCTAATAATTCTTCAAAAGTACTTACTTCTATTTTCTTAAAACTAGATAAATTTGGTAGGGTTTTAATATTAGCAATTATACTATCATAGCTAGTCAATATATTATCTAGTTTTATTTCATATTTGTTTTTTCTTTTAAAAATTATATTTGTCTTTGTTACATCTATAAAGCCTAATATTGAAACAATCATTAATACAAATCCAGTTATTTTAAATATTATATAAGCTGGTTTGTCACTTTTTTCCTTTATTGATAATATGTTATCATTACTTGACGTTTCTTTATTAATTGCTACCTCAATTGCCTGCTCTAAAAGTGGAATTGTTATATTCATTTCTGAATTAATAATAACGGGTTCTTTTGTTTTTTCAAACTTAGAATTATTACTAATTTTCATTATTACTTTTAATTCACCATCAGTATTAACACCATATTCTTTTTTAAAATTGTTTAATATTTCGTTATAAGTACTATATTTTACTTGTACATTATCATCAATTGATACGTTAACATTATTTTGGATATCTATAGTTTTTTCTTTTGTTAAATCATATTCTTTTTCCCAATAATAACCAGATCCTTCTTTTTTATTTGCTCTAACTTGGGCTACAAATTTATATTTAAAAACACCAGTTAGTTTTCTATTATAGAGTACATCGTAATGATAAAATATATCTATATAATCTATTAAGCTTGCAATGTATGTTCTTCCTTCTGGTAAGTATGGGGTATCAAAGAATTTATTTTCTTTTAAATAGACATTATATTTTATACTATTATTTTCAGTATAGTTTAAGTCAACAACTTTCTTGTCATTAAATCCAAATATTATAAGTATAATGCCTATTATGAATAGGAAAGGAAATAAAAATTGAAACTTTTTATTTAATTTATAATTTTTCATTTTTACTCCTTTCCAAAAAATTCATTAATCAATACTGTTGGATAGCCAATATATTTGAATGAAAATTGTACTCTTCCTAATACATTTTTTTCTTCAATTTTATCGGCATCATTAGTATTATTATTATCTCCTTTAGTAGTAAAATAATATCTATCATCTTGTTTCCATATTTCTACTATTCTGTGCGTTACTACAATACTATTTTTTTGAAAGGCTAAAATATCACCAACTTTTAATTCTTTAACATTTATTTTTTCATATATTATAGCATCTCCCCTTTTATATGTTGGTGACATGGAGTTGGATGCTATCGCAATTAATTTAAATTTAAATATTCCAGAAATTAATAATATTAACACAACAAGACAGGCTGCTAATGGAATAGTTATAACTACTCTATTTATTTTTCTTAACTTCTGCTTTTCTTTTTCATATCTTATTACTATTTTACTCAGTATGCTATATATTACAAATGGTAGTATTATGTTTACAACTGAATAAATATAATTACCTAAATTGGGAATTATAGGTACAAGATAAATATACAATTTAATAACTAATTTATATATTAAACTTGGCAATAGTGCTATTTTATATGTCATATAACTACATAAAGCTTCTTCTGCTATTATTGGAAATATTATTGTACTTAGAAAAATAAACTTATCTTCTGCTGTATTTAATATCCCGATATTTATTTCAAGTATAATATTTAAAATAATGCTTATAATTGTATAGAATATTATTGTTTTTTTATTTTTAAAACTATTTTTAATAACTGTATGCCTTAATAATTCTATCTCAATAGTTATTATCAATATTGGGCTTACATCTTTTAGAAATTCATATAAATTATTATATATGTATCCTCTTGTAAAGCCCAAAATAATACCTAGTCCATATGTAATTATCATAAATGTCATTAAAGCTGCTGTAACGATTCTAGCCGAACTTCCTTTTAAATAATTTTTATCTTTTTTAAATCCAAAAAAAGTTAATAATATTACTAATACTAGTAATAACACTACTACTACGGATGAATTTTTTAAGTTATATGATATTCTATTCATAAAAAGCGAAAGAAATAATATATATATTAATAATATTATTTCGCTTATATAAATAACTTTAGTGTTTTTTTTCATATTAACCTCTTTTTAAGGTTTTTAAGATGCTGCTTGTGTGAAATTTAATGATGCAGTTAATGTTACTGGATCATCTGCATTTTGTGGTAAATCAGAACTATTTTCAGGAGTTTTATATACTGCTCTTACTTTAACAGTCTTAGTATTTGTGTTTTGAGCATATGGAAGTGAAAGTGATAATCCTGATTGAGATGCTTCAAATTTATTACCATCAAAGTATACTTCGTATGTTAAGTATTTTTGTTGTGCTGGTGTTAATGTTGACATTGTTATTGATGTTAATTCAGCATTAAATGTTCCATCATTAATAACGCTTGCAGTTGCTTCATAGTAATCTCCAGGCTTTGTTAATGTTGCTGTAAATGTAAAATCTGTATTTGTAAGATTATGTGCTGATGCTTCAACACTTCCTTCTGCTTCATCGTATGATGTAGTTACATAGTGTACACTCCATTTGTTTGCTTTAACTGTGGCTGTACCATTAATGTTTAATGTACTTGCATAGGTTGCGAAACCTACTGACATAAATAATATTGCAAATGATAATATTGCAATAACCAATATTTGGGTATTTTTGTTTTTTTCCATTTTAAATCTTCCTTCCTTTATTTTTACATAATTATTTTAGCATATTTATTAATCATATGCAATACCTAAAAAAAAAAATTAATCATTCATAACTGAATAATTAATTTTAGTTTCATTTTAATTTTGTACTAATGATACTCTATATGGTTCTCCACTACTTCCATTTCCACTATCAACTTTAATATTTTCTTTTAAGTAAACAACTTCTCTATAACCGGTTGTATTATTGGTTACTGTATAGGCTGCTGGTACGGCATTGCTTTGCATTCTATATACTTTAGTATTTCCAGCATCAGCATCTATAGTCCATTCATTGTTTCCAGAATATAACCAATCATTTACAATGGCATTACTACTTATACATCCAGTTGATGACCATCTATTTGAACCAGATGTTGCATAAACATTAGTGTTTAAACATGCCGCTGTTCTATCACCATTAGTTGGTCCAGATGTTGCATAGAGAATATCAGAAACATTTAATAAACCAATATTTGCGGTTGAATCTCCTTTTGTGGCAATTTCTCCATTATAATATTGTTTAGGTGGAACGGCATTACTAGTTGGTTTTCCAACATTCCAATACACTTCTTTAATAAGATCACCGTATCCATTAGATACCACTTGATTATAGAAAGTGCTATTTAAAGTAGTTGCTAAACTACTAGCAGGCCATTTTTCAAAATTCTTTTTGTTTCTATTGTGGAAAGCTACGTTTGATGTAAAACTACTATTAACTATTTTTACTAGTTTTTCTCCATCTACATCAAATATTCCTATTATTCTCCAATTAGAATTATTGAAATAAATATAATTACATGGTGTTGATCCTACATATCTTAGATTTTCATCAGTTGTATCATCTGGTAGTATTGTATAATTACAATTTAATCCTGAATTGCTAGGTGGATTGTTATATGTATTTTGAATTGTGGTATATAGTAATAATGAATATTTAGCGGTTATTGATACATTATTCGTTACATTTGATAATACTAGTGTTGGAGGACTTGTATAATTAGAATTTGCACCTGTTACTATTACTTGGTTAGGTGGATCATTTGAATCAAAAGCAATACTTCCTCCATTATATGGTATTGTTGTAGGTAAACCTGTTGTATCGTGAAAGCCCGTGTATGTTACATGATATAATCTATTAACAATTACATTATCTGTTACATCTGATAATACTAGTGTTGGAGGACTTGTATAATTAGAATTTGCACCTGTTACTTGAACATCATATGGTACTCCATTTATATTACTATCAAAGTCAATATTAATGGTATTTCCTCCCATTACTTCTGTTGGAAGTCCAGAAACCGAATCAAATCCATTGTAGGTAATTGAATAGAATCCTACAAAATTAAACGTCGCAATAAATTCAATATCTCCATTTATTGCACTAACACCTGTTTTATATTTAATTGTTACTCTAAAACTTTTTGATATTCCACCATTACAGACACTATTAGCATTACATAACTTATTTCCTAAAGTATAATCGCTTGGATTTATGGTCGCTTCTAAGACATTTGTATTACCATTAGTGGATGTTTCTATGTTTAATATTCCTATGTCTACATTACCTAAATTGGTTACTGTTACATAATATGTTACTTCTGAATTACTGTTTGGTAATTGTATCATACCATTTATATTATCAACATTATAATCAAATGCTTTGGATGTTGCACTGTTAGAAGTAATTGGATTTTCTACATTGGTTACTCTTATTAATTTATAAGATCTTACTACTACACCAATATTGTCTACTAATAGATTTGTTTCAAGAGCAGAAAAGCCTATAGTTATAAATATTACTAATACTAATGGTATTATCAAATATATTCTTTTCATAATACCACCTACAATTCATTTATCCAGACAGTTGGGAATCCTATAAAAGGAATTTTATTCTCTACTATTCCTTCTACCATTTCTTCTTTTATTACGAAGTTATCATTTTCTTTGTTATTATCTCCTTTGGTATAGAAGAAGTATTCTCCTCTATCATGAACTATATTTACAACTCTATGGATTATTATAACATTACTATATTCAAATGCTATGACATCACCTTTTTTTATTATTTTGTACTGATTATCTATTCTTTTTATAATTACTACATCACCTTTGTCTATAGCAGGCTTCATACTGTCGCTTGCTACTGCTACAGCATGATATTTAAAATATCCCGATGTAAAATACACTAAGATTATTGTTATTACCGAGCTAATTAATAAGAGTGGTATACTTTTCTTTTTATAGTTTCTTTCTGGATTTTCATCTTTTTCTTTCTTAAAATAATCATACTGTTTATATAATAGATACAATGGGAATATGAAATTAACAACAGATGTTATATATTTATTAGGGTTTGGTATTATTGGTAAGATATAAGGATATAATATTATTACTGACATAAAGAATATTGCTGGTTTATATCCTGTTTTTTTACTTAAGTAGGTTGCTAAAAAGTTATTTGATAGCGCAGGTAAAAAGTATAAGGCAAAGAACATAAATATATTATATTTATCGTCAAAACTATGATAATAAATATTTGTTGTTATATCAAATAATACAAATACGATTAATAATAGAATGTTTGATTTTACATCTCCTTCACATTTATTTAATATTTGATATCTTAATATTTCCCTTAATATAATATAAATAAATAATCTTAATGTAAAGAATGTAAATCCATATAGTGAATAATAACCTGCATTTCTGGCAAAAGTTATTATTATTCCAAGTAAATAATACAATATAAAAAAAGATAGCAATTGAATTATTAAATTAATGATTACATCTTTAGTATGTCTATGTCTATCTTTTTCAAAACCAAAAAAGATTTTGAATATAACTAGCAATGCAACAAGGAAGACAATCATCATATAACCTTTTAAACCATTTAAAAAATCATATGCAAAACTATTTATACCCAAAATTATTAATAATAATATTAAAAATATATCTATCCTATGATAGGATTTTTTTATTGTCATAGTATCACCTACTATTTTCTAAATCAACCTCTTTAACTGTATATAAGTAAATATTTGTACTTACTATGTAGAAATAGGCTTTTTGATGAGGCGTTACTACATAATAATTGATTGGTAATTTTAAATTATCTCTAACATCTAACAATTCTTCAAATTTGTTTACTTTAATTATTTCATAGTTACTAAAATCTATAATTGTTTTACTTTCTACTATTAATCTATCATATGTTCTCAATACTTTCTTTACATATTTATCAAATTTATTTTGCTTTACTATATTTTTTTCTAATAATCTTATAAATTTTAAAATAAAGTATATACTTATTATTAATAAGATTATGCTTGCTCCTATGGAAATCGTATTGTTAACTGTAACATCTCTTTCAGTTATAATAGATGAATTAGTATTAATATCAATATAATCCATTTTTATATTTATTGATCTTTCTGATAATGGAATATTAATTACTTCTGTACTTATTTTATTTGTCATTAATGCATTAGTATTATTCTTGTTTACTTTAAGAGAAACAATTAGATTACTTTTAGAGTTTACTCCATATGTTTGTTTAAATCCACTGGCAATTGAATTGTAATATCCATAATCTATATTAATTTTTTCTGTTATATCTATATGATTATTATCTTTCATATTTACTACTTTATCATTAAGTAGTGTATAGTCTTTTTCTAAATATGTATTGCTTCCTTCTTCGTCAGTAATTTTTAATTTAGCAATAACGTTGTAGGTAAAATCTATATCCATTTTTTCATCAATATCAAAATCATAGTCAAAATATGTATCAATACTGTCTATTAAACTCGCTACATAAATCATGTCTTTATCTAATGTTCTAGTTTCATAGAAATTATTTTCTTTTAGATTTACTTTGTAGTCTAAAGAACTTTTTTCACTGTAACTTACATATTTTTCTTTTTGAAATGAAAGCGATGTTACTAATAATAGCATTGAAATTGAAAAGAATATAGTAAATAATAGAACAAATATAGTTGCTCTTAATCCATAACTAAAATATACTCCTTTTTTTGTTCTTCCACTATCTATTTTTTCTGTTATAACAACATCTTTTTTTACGTTTTTCTTTTTAGTTGTTGATGTTTTTTCTTCCTTTTTCATTCTTTTCACCTGCCAATCATCATTGTGCTTGATATATTTTAATAAAACTATATACTATTTATATAATCTTATTAAAATATATCAAACAAAGCACAATACACAATTATATTGTGCTTCGTTTGTTTATATTTATATTAAGCTGTTGGAGCAACTGAACTATATTTTAAGTCGATATCTCCAAATGCTACTTCAATATCACCGTCTGGTACTGAAGATCCAGAAGCATAAGTAATAACTACAGTAACTGTCTTACCTGTTGTTGCTGCAATAGTTTTGTTTCCTGAATATGCAGCAATTTCAGATGGAGTTTTGCTTGTTGTAGTTTCTAAACCATCTACTGTTAGAGTAAGAGTTATACCATTACATGCTGTAGTAATGTCATTAGTTGCTGGATTTGAGCTTCCTGATTTGGCTTTGCAAACTTTGAATGCTGATTCTCCTGATGCGTTTTTGAAAACAATTTCAGTTAAATATGCCAAATAAGCACTGTTATTATATACATTAAATGTATATGTTACAGTTTGTCCAGGTTTTGTAAAGTGAGCACTAATTCCAGATACTGTTGTTGCTGCTAATGTTGCATTACCAGCTGTAGCTCCTGTTTCTCCTGTAGCTACTCCTGTAACTGTTCCTGTAACAGCACTACTACTACTTGTTGAGAATACAACATCTAGTGTTGTTGCTGCTGGTGTTACATCTGCAGCTGAACTAATTGTTAATGTAGTTGTGAATGCTGCAAAACCAATTGTTAGTGCCATTACTCCAATTATTAACCCTACTATTGCTACTACTTGGTAAGTTCTATCTTTGCTTTGCATAATTTCACCTCCTATTTCTTCATTAAGATTCTATATCTTTGCCATAGCATCTTAACGAAGAGATACTATGCTAACTTAATTATATAATATTTTAATTTTTATGTAAAGATTTTTTTTAAAAGCAATCATTTTTTTGATTGCTTTAAATAATTATATCTACAAGTATTCCTAAAATTACTCCTATTAAATATATTGTAAATAGTATAAGTAAATTTTCTTTTAGGTTCTTATTTGTTTTAAATAATAACAATATTCCTAATCCACTTCCAGGTAGAAGTCCTGCTAAAAGTTGTCCTAAAGTTATAAGATTTGATAAATATAATTCAGTTATTATTACACTACTAGCACAATTGGGTATTAAACCAATTAAACTTGCTATAAAGTATGTAAATATGTTTTTATTTAATAATATGTTTGATAGATTATCTTCTCCTATATAGAATAAAATAATACTTATTAGTATGTTTGCAATTAATATGAATATAAATATTTTTATTGTATGTTTTAAACTAGATAAGAAAATACCATCTTCTTTACAATTACAATGTTCATGTTCACATGTTTCATGAATATGGTCTGATGGTTTTTCTTGTTTCTTTTTATATAGTAAATCTATTATTGAACCAATAATAATTCCTACAATTACTTTAAAGAATACTATTTTTAATAATACTAAGATGTTTGTATGTTCTGATAGCATTATAGGTAACATTTCATCACTTGTTGATAAGAATACTGCTATTAATGTACCAGTTGTTATTACTCTATTAGAGAATAAATTAGCAGCCATTGTACTAAATCCACATTGTGGGAATGCTCCTAATATGGATCCAAATATTGGACCATATTTTTTATTATTTACTAGTATTTTTTCATTTTTTTTATTTAATTTATGTTCTAATAATTCTAGTATTATAAATGTTATAAATAAATATGGTAATAGTTTTATACTATCTATTAAAGCATCTATTAAGTAATCTTTCATAATATCACTTCCTAATAAATTAACGTTATATTAATTATACACTTATTCTTAATTTATGCAAGTAAAAAGCTAAACTATTGTTTAGCTTATATGTTTTTTAAATATTTATCTAGATTATTTTTTTTAGGTTCTTTTATATGAATTATATTAATTTCTTTATATAATTCTTTTATTTTAGTATCTGTTTTAGGTGCTTTGCCACTTCCACTATAAAGAATAAATGTTACTTTTTTATTTTTTAAATCTAATTTATCTAATACTGTATTTATAGGACATGATAATCTTCCATTCCAAATAGGGCTTCCAATTATTACTTCTTTATATTTATCTATATCATCATCAAAGTCTTTTAATTTAGATTTGTGATTAATACCTGCTAAAAAGCCACCTTGTAATATTTTTAATATTTTGTTTTTAGATAATTCTTCTGATGTTTCAACTTTTCTTATGTCGAAATTTTTCTTTTTTAAATAATCTCCTACTATATCTCCATTACCTGTTAGACTATAATATATAAATATTTTTTTCATATTCTCTCCTTTTTATAATTATATGTATTTAATAAAAGACTAGCACACAAGATATGTACTAGTCAACAGTTATTTATTTCTTTTAAATTCAAATTCGCCGTTTTTTCCTTTGAGTGTAAGTTTATCTTTACTTATAGAATATGTATATTCAGAATCTTCTGATTTTTCATTTTTAAAGTCAATATATAATTTATTATCTTCTATTTTATAATCAAAATCATATTCTCCTAATGATACTTTTAACAAACCTGTTTTATCTTCATTAAACTTATATATTGTTACTCCATCTGTTGTCCATTCACCTATTATGTAATCTATTTCATTGGTATTATTCTTTTTGCTATTTATTAGATATACAAGTATAGCAACACCTAATAATATCATTAGAATAGAAATAATTATTTTCTTTTTTTTCATAATCTTCTCCTAAATATAAAGGCGATAATTATTTTATCGCCCTATATTATTACTTTTTTATTTTTTTTGTTTTTATTGTTCCTAATACTAATCCTATCATTGAAATTATTAATACTATAAACCAAGTCATTATATTATCAAATGTTTTTGGACTAGTTGTAGAATTGTTAGTGTTATTTGTTGTAGTTTCTTCTTCGTTACTTCCTACTAAAACATAAGCACTTAGATGGTCTAATTTTCCTGTTAATTGTTCACCTTGTAATTTTAATGGGTAAGCATCATTTAGAATAAAGTTGTCATCATCATCAGTGTCAATATATACTAATTTATATGATTTATATCCATTCATTTTGTCTGTTAATGCTAATTTAATATTAGCTTTTCCAACTTCAATTGGTTCATCATTATTATCTAATACACTTATATCAAGCACAGTAATTAGTTCCCCGAATTTTTTAGATGCTTCTGTTAGAACTTCCATTAACGCTTCAATTGCTTCACGATTCAATTGAACTTCTTCTAATTCTTCATCAGATAGTTCTAAGAAATCTGTTATTTCAAGGCGAAGTGTTTGATTTGGTTCATCTATAAATGATATTTCATTATTATTATCATCTTCTAAATTATATTTTTTATTCCATTTAGCATAGATTGTTGTATTTGTTGTTATTGGATTATTGAAATCATATTCGTGTTCTAATTCTTCATCTTCATACCAACCTGCAAATACATAATTATCTTTAGTTGGTTCTTTTGGTTCTATTACTTTTTCGCCGTCTTCTACTTCTACTGCTGCAATATTGTTTCCACCATTTGTATTAAATGTTACGATAAATTTTTCTTTTGTCCATTTAGCATATAGTGTTGTGTTAGCAGTAATTGGTGTATTAAAATCAAATTCTCTTGTGCATGTTTCGTCTTCGTACCATCCACCAAATATTTCATTTCCTTTAGTTGGATCTGGTGTCGGTCTAGATACTTTTTGTCCTGCTTCTACATTTACTGGTGAAATTTCAGTTCCACCTAGTGTATTAAATGTTACTGTATATTCACTTGGTTCTTCAACATCTTCTTCAAATACTAATTGAATATTAGCGTAATCTACTGGTGTAAATTGATAAGTTGGTTCTGATGATAACAATTCATCTATTACCCATTCGTTACCATTTGTTTCGTGAGTATTATACCACCCTTTTAAATGGTATCCATTAGTTGGTATTGCAGTTAAGGTTACTTCATCACCTTCATTTACAAAATATCTGTGTGATGAGTTTACTGGTTCTCCTAATGGTTCTGTATTAATATCATCATTAGCTGCAAAATCTACTTGATAAGTTCCTCCCTCACCAAAGAAGATTACTTGTACTTGTGATGTTGCTATAGGCTCTTCTGCATCTATCCATTTAGCATAAATTGTAGCATTAGCAGTTATTCTAGTACTAAAATCAAATTGTCTTGTATATGTACTATCTTCATACCATCCTGCAAATTCTTTACCTTCTTTTGTTGGATCTGGATTTGGTCTTGCAACTACTTCTCCTAGGTTTACTTGAACTTGTAGATTATTTTCATTATCTCCTGTATCAAATGTTACAGTTACTTTTGTTAGACTTTCTACTGTAACATCAGCGGTTACTATTGTTCCACCTTCATAGTTAGCACATGATACTGTATAGTCTCCTGTTTTTGGTGCTATGAAAGAACCAGCAAAAGATCCGTTAGTCCCTTCGTTTTCAACTTCAACTGATAACATATCAATTTCATCGTTACCATCAATTAATTTACACATTACAGCATGGGCACTATTTACAGTAGTACCACTATAAAGTATGATACTTCCATTATCTTCTGCAATCGCATCTAGAGTATCTACATTTGGTTCTCCAGCAGCATTTACAGCAAGAGGAATTAAGAATAATATTAATAAACTATAAAATAATTTTTTCATTATTATTCGCCTCCTTCTGGATGATATATGTTTGCAGGAGTTCCTTCTCCTGAACCTGTATAGGCTCCAGCATAAGTAGAAGCATTGCTTCCTTTGTATTCAGCATTTAAATATATATCTTTTACTCTTTTTGCAGCATTTGGTCCTAAGTTATATTCAAATACAGCTTGTTTTAATCCTTTTCCTTGGAATGGTCCTTCTGATTCTTCCTGATCAGCCTCGTAGTTATGAATTGGATTACCTAAGGCATCTAGGAATGTTTCTACTGCTTCTAATTTAACATTTTCAACGGTTCCATCATTATATATTATTTTAGCAGTTATTTCAAATTCTTCATATGATTTTTCCCTATCAAAGTAGAAATCAGCAGATAATGTATCACCATCTCTAATCCAAGCATCTATTGTATATCTTTTAATTTGAATATATGATTCTCCATTATCAGTATCTGTTATTTTGAACACAACATGATCATAGAAATTAGATGTGAATTCTATTTTGAATTTACGATTATTTTCTTTAGTAATAGTTACTGCATCATCAGGAACATCTAAGGCTTCAATAGTACTTACTTGATAATTATTCCAAGGTAATACATCAATATTTATTGTATCTTCAAGTAATATTGATTCTAAATAAGCTGGATTAAATTCATCAGTTTCAGATACATCATATTGATCTCTTCTTGTGAATGGATCTGCCCAGCTTGCTGGATAATAATTTAATCCACCAAAATCAGCTGTAGTAGATATTCCTTTATAGTCACTATTATATATTACTACTTTAAAGTTTCTATCTCCATATGAAACGTAGGCGTTAGCTTCTTTGGGCTCTCCTACTGGTTGTAATTCACGTGTCCAAATATGTCCTTGTGTTGCGGCATAATGGTTAACGCATTTTTCAAATGCTTTCCACTCACTCCAATGAGCATCTTCTGCTGGCCTATCACAGCTACTTGCTTCTTCATATTGTCCTATGTTTTGTTCTGGTGCTCCCATGATTATTTCTGGATCTAATGTAGTCCATTCTACTTCATGTCCTGTAGCTAGTTCATAATCGGATATCCATTCATCAAATTCATCTTTTAGATACCATTCTTTGTATTCAGCATCTACATCAAATGTTGTTCCTGGTTTATTGTCAGCTTCTATCTCAGTATCTTTATAGAATGTACTATTTCCGTCATTAAAATCAGGTATGTTTTCAACTAAGTGGTAACACACTCCATTACCACATGACCACAATACTACAGCGTTTATTGGTCCTTGTTCATCTTCACCACCTTGTCCTTGATTTGGATTTGGTGTTACATAATCTTCTACAGAAATATCTTCATCTGCTGAAAAAGCGTGTTCTAAGCTAACATCATGTCCCTGCATAAATAATGTATAAGTATTATTTCCGTTGTAGTTTAATTTGGCTCTTGGTCCATCTGTTACAGAAATTGTACATATTAGTGTTGGTTCTTCTACACAATTTGCTGTCCCTACTGCTTGATTTGGATTGTTTTCATCTCTTAATTCTACAAATTGGCCATCAATTACTAAGTGTCCATTATCAACTACCATTGTATGATTGTATTCTGCATTTGAATTAATTGTAAATGTTAATGTATATGTGTTGTTGTTATCGGCAAATACCTTAGTTAATGGTGTAATGTAGTTTAATAATAATGCTATTACTAATACTATAGCTATTATTTTCTTTGGTAATTTCTTTATTACCTTTTTAAATTCCTTCATATCATACTCCTCCTATTTTTGATATTATCATTTTAACATATAAATTGTATATTATTTTGTTATTTGCTTTTTTGTCATTGACTTTATGACAATATGACATTTTTATTGTATAATATGTTTTATAATTGTTTTAGAGGTGTAATATGAGTTTTGGTAATAAATTAAATAATTATATTGATATGATTGGGTGTAGTGCTAAAGAATTATCCGAAGCTTCTGGTATATCTACTTCTGTTATTAGTAGATATCGAAGTGGTGAAAGAATTCCTAAGTATAATAGTAAACAATTTAATCAGTTAATAGATGGATTAAGCTTACTATGTAAGGATTTTGATATTAAAGAAATAAAAACTGATTTAGAATATTCTTTAGGTAAAAGTAATATTAATTTTGATATATTTAAAGATAATTTAAATATTATTATAAACACTCTTAATGTTAATGTATCTGATTTAGCTAGATATTTAGGATTTGATTCTTCTTATTTATCCAAGATAAGAAAAGGTATTCGTATTCCACAGCATTTAGATGAATTTGTTAATGCGGTAATTAAATACATAGTGGATAATTATAAAGACAATAAATCGATTGAATTAGTAAGTTCTTTAGTAGATTCTGAAATTAATTCTAATGATGAATATATTTTTAATTTAGATACTTGGTTTAAGAATAAAGCTGTAAATTACGATAATGGTATACAATCATTTTTAGTAAAATTAGATGAATTTGAATTAAATGAATATATTAAATCCATAAAGTTTGATAAATTAAAAGTACCTACTGTTCCTATTCAAATACCTAAATCAAAGACCTATTATGGTATTGAAGGCTTTAAAGATTCTCAAATTGATGCTTTAAAATCTATTGTTTTATCTAAATCCACAGATGATGTATTTTTTTATTCTAATATGTCTATTATAGAAGGAAGTAAGGATAAGGAATTTACTAAAAAATTTATGATTGGACTTGCTTTAATGTTAAAGAAAGGACTACATTTAAACATAATACATGATTTAGATAGACCTTGGAAAGAATTAATGTTAGGTTTAGAAGGGTGGATTCCTTTATATATGACTGGACAAATTAATCCTTATTATTTTAAAGATAATTCTAATTTATTATATTCTCAAATTGAATGTGTTGGTGGTACTACTGCTTTATCAGGTTCTTCTATGTCTAATAATATTAAACAATCTAAATATTATGTTACTAATAAAAAAGAAGAAGTTAATTATTATAGAGAAAATGCTAAATTATTATTAAAGAGAGCTAATATTTTAATGGACATTTATACTTCTTCTAGAAAAGAGATTTTTTTAAAATTATTAAATGATAATATACTTGATGATAGAAGAAATATTTTTTATAATTTGCCTATTTATACAATTAGCAATAAATTGTTAAATAGAATCTTAAATAGAAATAATATTAGTGAAGAAGATAAAAAGATTATTATTAATTATATAGAAAGTGAAAAAAAGAGAATTAAAAAAACTCTTAATAAAAATAAAATTGTTGATGAAATAAATATTATTTCTAAAGATGATTTTTACAATGTATCTTTATCTTTATCTAATATTTTTTATGATAAAAAAATTCTATATAATTATGATGAATATTTAGAACACATTGAATTAATAAAAGAATACAGTATTCAATATAAGAATTATCACTATAAAATTAGAAATACTAATATATTTAAAAATATAAATATTCATATTATTAAAAATAAGCAAGTTATTATTTCTAAAGAGAATAATCCTTCTATTCATTTTGTTATTTATCATCCTAAATTAATTAATGCTATAGAAAGATTTATACTTTAATAAAAGAAGTACTTTGTGTACTTCTTTTATTAATCCATTAATATTTTTACTTCAACTATACCATTTAATATTTTTTTAAATTTATAAGCATCTTTTACTGTACCTACTATTGTTTTATAATGCGTTGGTATTGCTATTTTAGGTTTTATTACTTTTATCAATTCCGATGCTTCTTTATAATCCATAGTATACGTTCCGCCTATTGGTACACATGCTATATCACAATTAATTTTTTGGGCCTCTTCTATGTTGTCTGTGTCTCCCGCTACATATACTTTAAAATTATCTATATTTAGTATATATCCTACCCAATTAGATCCTTTGGGATGAAATATTTTCTTTTTATTATATGCTGGTATTGTTTTAAATATAATTGTATCTATAGTATATTCTTCATTAGGATTAACTAAAATAATATTATCATCTTTAAATCCTAATTCTTTTACTTTCATCTCTAATTCTGTAGGAATAATTATTATAGTACTTTCTTTTTTTATTTTAAGAATATCTTCTTCTGAATAATGATCGTAATGAGAGTGAGTTATAAATATATAGTCTGCATAATCAATATTATCTATTTTAAATGGATCAAAATATACTATTTTGTTATTATTTGTTATTATTTTTATAGCACTTTGACTAATCAAAGATATATTATCTATCATATTATTTATTCCTTTTTTAAAAATTCTTTCAAATTATTTAGTATATTATTTGTGTCTTTTATTCCTAAGTCGTATATTTCTTGTAATTTGTTTTTATTTCTTTCAAGTCTTTTTATATTAAGACTTTTACTTGGTCTAATAACAAATATTTCTTTATTGTTTTCTAATTTTAATATTTTATCTATTTCTTCATTGTATTCTTTATATCTATTTAGCATTTTATTTACTAAGTTAGGATATTTTCTATATTTTAATTTTACTATTCTTTGTTTTTTTAAGCTTAATTGTGTTTTTTTATAATTTAATGGTTGAGTTAGTATAACTATTATTTTATTGTATCCTAATGATATCATTTTTTCTAAAGGAATACTATCACTTACACCACCATCTAAATATTTATTTCCATTAATTTTTACAGGTCTTGATACTAGCGGTAGTGCAGAAGTTGCTCTTAATTCTTCTAGTTGCTCCATAGGATTTGTTATTTTAAAATATTCAGTATTTCCTGTTTTAATGTTAGTAGCGCTTACATAAAAATCTTTATTATTTTTTATAAATTCGTTATTGTTAAATATATCATATTTTTTTGATACTTTGTAATAGGCAAATTTTTTATTGATAATGTTTCCCGTTAATATTAGAGATAATAAACTCATATATCTAATATCTCTACAATATTTCTTACTATATCTAATTACTCTTCCTTTTTGTTTAGAAAAATAATTTACTCCAAATATACCACCAGCAGAAGTACCAATAATGCCATCTACATCTAAATTGTTATCCATTAGGGTATCTAGGACTCCACAGGTCCAAATACCTCTCATCCCTCCACCTTCTAATACTATTCCTACCTTCATATATGCCTCCTATTTTGTTAGTTATCAGATTGTTATATTTTAATGTTTTCTTTAATAATATTTGATAATGCCATATTTCCTTCTTTGGTTAAGTGTATTCTATCTGGCATTAAGTAATTATTATTTTGTTCTAACTCTTTTGAGAAATCTATTGTTTTAATATTATCAATTGATATTTTTTTAAGCGTTAAAATATATATGTTGTAATCTTTACAGATTTTAGATAAATCTTGATATTCTTTTAATGTTATATTAAAACTATTATCAAAAATAAATACAATATTATATGATAAATTGTTATCTTTTATTTTTTCTTCTAATTCGTTCTTTAAGCTTTCGAATGTGTATTTATCATTAGTTATATATTCACTACTTGGATAATTAGATTCTATGTATTCGTAACTATTTATTAATAGATCATTTCCTATAAATGTTATTTTATTTTTTATATTGTTTTCGTGTTCTTTTATTTTTTCTTCTTTCTGTTTATTATATTTTTCTAAATACATGTTATAAATGGTGTTATATATAGTATTTGCATAAGCGTCACTTCCTTCTTTTGTTAAATGTATTCCGTCTGCTACTAAATATTCTGGATGTTCTTTAGCTACGCTTATCCAATCTACTAAGTAAATATTATCTTTTTTATTTACTAATTCTATTAAATCTGTGTTAAAGCTTGGAAAATCTGGTTTAGTTGCATTTACCCAAAATAATTTTCTATCTCCTATTGTTTCTAATATTTGTTTTTTTATATATTCTGGTCCTTCTCCATTTGTTCCTAAATTAAATACTATTATATCTCCTAAAAGTCCTTTATTCTTTAAATCTACCAATATTGGATTGGCTTCAAAATCTGTTCTACTTACTGCAGCATCAAAATATCCATTAGGAAATGTTTGGTATAAACTGTTTATGGCTCCTAACATTACGGAATCTCCAACTCCTATTATATTTAAGTTAGTTACTATTTCTTTTAATTTTTTTTCATTATTTTCCAAATCTTTTAATTCATTTTCCCAATTTATTTTTTCTTCTTTTTGTTTTTCGGAATATTCTTTTTGTTTTTGTTCAGTTAGTAACTTGTTGTTAGCAAGTTCTTTTTCTAATTTTTTCATATCTTTTGTATAATCTTTTGTTACTATATATTTATATAGGCCAAATAATGATATTATAGATATTAATATGCATATTATTATTTTAATTATTTTATATTTATCTTCTTTCTTTATATTAATACTTAAATGAATTATATAGGAAATAATTATAGTTAATAATACTATTATTATTATTTTTATATAGTTATTCATCATTATATTTTGAAATATATATATAATTGGATATTGAACTAAATATATTTCATAAGATATGCTTGATAGTGATTTAATAAATTTATCTTGTTTTCTTTTTTTGCTTTCTATTATAGTACTGTAATCTATTAATCTTATTGTTAGTACAGATGTTAGTAGCATGCTTATTTTAAATAAATGATGTTTAGAATCAATTAGTAAGAATAATCCTACTAAGAGTATTGTATATAAATAGAATACTATTTTATCTAGATTTTTTTCTTTTATTTTTAATGATATATTTTTTTGATATTTAGGTAATATAAATGCTAAAGATACTCCTAGTAATATAGAGAATACTCTTGATAATGTATGATAATAAGAAATCATTATATTTCCAGTAGTGGTTGCTTCTATAAAATATCCATAACTTATAAATGATATAATTAATGCTATTAAAGAAGATATTTCTTTCTTTTTTATTTTATTTAATAGTATAAAAGCAAAAGGGAATATTAAATCAAATTGAAATAATATAGATAGATACCATAAATGTATAAATGGTGAATCTATATGTCTTGCAAAATAATCTAAATTAGCAGTTAGTTGCCAAAAATTATTATATCCTAATAATATCGATGTGGTTTCTGGTTTCAGATTTAGCCATATAATATTAGGTATAAATGATATAATTGTTATTGTTATAAATACTACTATAAGTAATGGTAAATATAACTTTTTTAATCTATTTAAATAATAGTCTTTTATACTTATTTTTTCTTTATTTAAGAGAGAATAACAAGAAAGATATCCGCTTAATGTAAAAAAGGTACATACTGCTAAATATCCACCTTTTAATATATCTAAGTGATAAAATAACACTCCAATACAAGATATTATTCTTAATATATCTAAATATTTATAATATTCATTCTTTTTATTCATTTTGCACTTCCGTATTCTATTAATATTATACCATAAAAATTAATAAAACAATAAGAATTATTAGTTTCTTATTGTTTTATGTTACCCATTTTTTTATTAATAAAACTTATAGCATATTTAGAATTTATTTTATATAGAAATTTTAAAAACTTAGCGTCTTGCCCTAGGAATAGTTTAAATTTATTTTTTTCTATTCCTTCTATTATTTGATATGCTGCTATATCAGCTTCTAATAATTTCATTGGAGACTCTTCTTTTGATGTTTTTACTTCTACTTTAGAGTTAGCTGTTATGTTAGTATTCATTGCTCCTGGCAATACTATCATTACTCTTACATTGGTTCTTTCTAGTTCTGCATATAATCCTTCAGTAAAAATCTTTAATGCTGCTTTAGAGGCTCCATAGATAGTTTGACCTGGAAATGGAAAAAATCCACCCATACTAGATACATTAACTATATATTGCTCTGTTTTATCTTTAGTTAAATCTTCCATAAAATATCTAATTAGATTTACTGGGCCAAAAAAATTTACATTCATTACTTTGTTTATTGTATTATCATCTATGTTTTCTACATTTACAAATGGTTGAATAATACCTGCATTGTTTATTATTATATCAACGTCACTATAATCTTTTATGTATTCACTTCTAAACTGTTTTATGGAATCATTACTTCCCATATCAACTACATATGTTTTTAGTTTATCATTATTTAATTCTTCTTTTAATATATTTAAGTTATCTTCATTAATGTCTACTGCTGCTACATTTCCTCCTTTTTTTAATAATTGTTTGGTTAATTCTTTACCTACACCACTAGCAGCACCGGTAACTATAATATTTCTATTTTTTATTTCCATATAATTCTCCTTACTTTATATATGATTATTACTAATAGTATTATTTTAACTATTTTTATTTATTATAACATATTTTTATATAATAAAAAAGCTAATCATTTGATTAGCTTTAATACTATTTAATTTCAATTTGTTTAATAGTTTTGTCTTCTTTGTTTTTTTCCTTTTTAGGAATTTCTACTTTTAGAATACCATTTTTAAATTCTGCATTTATATCTTTTTCTTTAATTTCATCTCCTACGTAGAAACTTCTTGAACATTCTCCATAAAATCTTTCTTTATGAATAAATTTTTCTTTTTCTTTATTATGTTCGTTTTTTTCTACTTTAGCATGAATGTTTAGGTATCCATTTTCTAATGATAAATTGATATTTTCTTTTTCAAAACCTGGTAAATCTATATCTATTATGTATTTATCATCTTTTTCTCTAATATCAGTTTTCATTAGATTTCTTTCTTTTCTTCCAAAAAAATCATCTTCAAAAAAATCATCTAATAAATCAAAACTATTTCTTCTTGGTACTAACATCATATAAATCATCTTCCTTTCATAACGTGTTACGATTTGGTAGCACTATATAATTTAATACCTATAATAAGATTTTTCTTATTACGTATTCATTATAATATAATTTTTAGCAATTGTCAATAGTAATTGCTAAAAATTATTCATTTCTTAATGCTTCTACTGGATCTTTTTTACTTGCTTTTTTCGCAGGTATTAATCCTCCTATTATAGTTAATATTATTGCCAAAATTATTAATATTATTGCATTATTTATTTCTAATTTTGCTGATAATGGAATATTACCTATAAAATGATGTAATATTTTATTTATTATTGGTATTAAAGCATAAGATATTCCTATTCCAAATAATCCTGATAATAATCCTATTATAAATGTTTCAGCATTAAATATTGATGATATATTTCCTTTAGATGCTCCTATTGCTCTTAGTATACCTATCTCTTTAGTTCTTTCATATACAGAAATATAAGTAATTACTCCTATCATAATACTTGATACTACTAATGATATAGATACAAATGCTATTAAGACATAGCTTACGGCATTTACTATTGTTTTTACTGATGACATTAATATTCCTGTTGTATCACTGTAATTTATTTTTTTCTCTTCTGGTACTTGTTTATTATACTTTTCTATAAACTCAAGAAACTTCTCTTTTCCTTCAAAGCTGTTAAAATAGAAGGATATATAAGATGGATCTTCTTTATCTTGATATCCCAGAGCTATAAGATTAGTTTTGGAAGTTGTTTCTGTTTTATTCGTCATAGCATTTACTATTCTAGCTAATTCATCTTCACCAAAATTTAATGAGAAAGCACTTACTATTTTATCCTTGTCTATATTAAATGCATTAGCAAATTTACTTGAAATATTAGTAGTTAATTCTCCTACTTTTGTTAATACTTCTTTCTTTATTTTGGCTTCTGTCATGGCATTTGCCATTTTATTCTCTATTTCTTTAATAGGCGCACTATTAATAAATAATTCTATAGTACTATTAGTTGCTTCCTTTACTATTATAGCGTCGGTATTCTCATCGTATGATGGATTTATTTTTTTATAGCCTGTTATATATGCTTGCAATAAACTTTTTAATAGACCACTATAAGTTGTTTTAAATGTTGATGATGGTATTACATATTCGTTTTCCATATCTATAAATATATTTTCTTTTTTGCTTAGAAAGTTATCCACAGTAGTGTTTATATTATCTTTTTTTATTTTTTCAATACTATTTAATAATTCTTTTGATAATGATTTTAAATTGTCATTAAATAATTCTTCAGCTGGTTTTGTATCAATAGTTATGGAATTAGATATTTCTTCCATATATTTTTTTGTTTCTTCTTCTATTTTAGATTCATCAATATTAATATTAAATGCACTTTGTAATTTATTGTTGTCAACTTTAACTAAATCAGAAAATTCAAAGGAATAATTACTCTTTTTACTATCAAATCTATTCCCTGAAAAAACATCTATTTCATCATTCTCTATTTGTTTTTTTACAATTTCTGTATTAGAGGAATAATTTATTATATAGTCTATTAAACCTGATGTATATCCAACTCCTGGATTTAGTGCACTCGAGTTTGTTCCTTCTTTAGTTGTAACTATACCTACTATTTTTAGTTTTATAGCTTTGTTATATAATTCTTTTAAATAATTATCATCTTTTGTCATATCTTCATATACATCGTATTTTGAATTATACTTAAATGTATCTGATGGCATTATTAATCTTAAATCTATATTTAATAAATCATCATATGTTAATGTCATTGGTTTATTATTAATATCTACATTTTCTCCACTCATTATTTTTGTTACCATAGTAGTTAGTTCTTCATTATCTCTTAATCCTAATGAATATATTAATAAATCAGATATGCTATTAGGTTCAGATAATACTATTATCAATTCATTGTATTCTTTTGGCCATCTTCCCTTTAATATTTCATAATTATCTTCTATTTCTTTTCTATTATCTACTATTTGGTTAAATATAGATGCCATATTAGAATATGAGCTCATTATGCTATTTCCACCCATCATACTGCTAAATAAATTGCTAGGATTTACTTTAGCTAATTTATTAGTAGTATCAATTGTATAAATATTAGGGTCTATGTTATAAGAATATAATATATTAGATAGATATGGATCTATTGTTTTTTTATTATCATCTAAATATTTTTTTAAACTTTTTAGGTCATTGGTACTAATATTTGATAGCATGTTTGTAATATATTGTTGTTCTTTTACTTTATTATTTCCACTTCTTTTGTCTTTTCCTTCTCTCATTGATAGTAATGTACTTGTAATATCAGCTTGTTCTTTTGATATTATTAACGGATATGAAGTTAGGGTTTCTTCTTGAATAGAATCAACGTAGTTTTGAAATCCTGTTGATACTGCTAATATTAATGCTATACCTATTATACCGATTGATCCTGCTACTGATACAAGAATTGTTCTAGCTTTTTTAGTCATTAAATTATTAAATGATAAGGATAATGCTGTTAGAAAAGACATTTTTGTTTTCTTTGTTTTATTTTTTTCTTTCTCTTCTTGTTCTTTTCCATTATATGGGTTAGTATCAGATATTATTTTCCCATCTTTTATATTTATAATTCTACTGGAATATTCCTTTGCTAATTCTGGATTATGAGTTACCATTATTACTAATTTATCTTGGGATATTTTTTTTAATATTTTCATTATTTGAATACTGGTATCGGAATCAAGGGCTCCTGTTGGTTCATCTGCTAAAATTATTTCAGGATTATTTACTAGTGCTCTTGCTATAGCTACTCTTTGCATTTGACCACCTGATAATTGGTTTGGCCTTTTATTCATATGTTCTTTTAATCCTACTTCTTTTAGTACTTTAATTGATTTGTTTCTTCTTTCAATTTTACTAATTCCTGATAAGGTTAAGGCTAATTCTACATTTTTTAATACTGTTTGATGACTAATTAAATTATAGTTTTGGAAAACAAAGCCTACACGATGATTACGGTAGGAATCCCAGTCTCTATCTGTAAACTTTTTAGTACTTATATTATTAATAATCAAATCCCCACTATTATAGTTATCTAATCCACCTATAATATTTAGGAGGGTTGTTTTACCAGAGCCAGATGGTCCTAATATACTGACAAATTCATTTTTTCTAAAATTTATAGATACTTTATTTAATGCTTTTTGTTCAAAACCTTCTGTTTTATATATTTTAGTAATGTTTTTTACTTTTAACATAGAATCACCTAATTTCTTTAACTAAAAGTGTATTATATCATATTATTAACTATTTATAAAGAAAATAATATATAAATTTCTAATTTATATATTATTCTGTATTTATTATTTTATGATTATTATTAACTATATTATATGATTTATCTATTAAATCAATTATTTCTTTATCTTGTAATGTATCATCTAATAATATTGATATCCAATCTAATTTATTCATATGATATGCTTTATAATATCCTTCTTTTTTTAATAAATAATTTATTATATCTCTTGGTAATTTTATATTTATTATTTCAATTTCTCCATTGGATTTATCTAATTTTGATTTATCGATATTCATAATTATTCCATACCATTTATTATTGTTTTTATTTCTAAATACCCCACAATTTGGAAATTTTTCCCATAAAAATTCTGGTTTATTATTATATTTATCTATGATATATTTTGTTATTCTATTTGATTGATTATATATAAAATAATCTTCTATAAAACAATTATTTTTAATGTCTATTAATAATTCTGTATATTCTTCTTTTATTTTACTAGCAAATTCTCCAATATAATTATTTATTCTGTAATTATTGTATTCTTCATTTAATTCTATATCTATAATTTTTCCTTTAATTTTATCTTTATTATTTATTTCTATAATAACTTTAAACTTGTTATTCATTATGTTTTTAGTATATATATATTTGCCACCATCTTTTATAAAACCGTATTTAAGAAGCATACTATAATCTATATGACATCTTTTAAATATGTTATTTTCAATCATTAGTTATCACTTCCTAATAATAGTTACTTTGTCTTTGCCTTTGGACTACTATCTATTAACTTACCTTTTATATTATTTAATTCTTTTTCTAAATTTTCATTTATCTTTTTAAATTTTAATAATTCTTTTTGAATAGTTTCTTCATTGCTATTACAAATATTTATTTTAATATTTAAAAAATTAGTTGGTATGCAATTTAATCCTGATATATTTTTAAATTCTTCTATTACTCTTTTTTCTTTATCTATTATTTTTTGTTTTCCTTCTATTAAGGAGTTCTTTTTTTGTTCTAATATATTTATATCTTTTTCATATTGATTTATTACTTTTAATATTCTATTATTTTTTGATATATTAATTAATTCTAAGAATGTATTTCTGGTATTCATTTTTATTTTTTTAGATGATAATTCTTTATTATATTTTGTTAAATTTATTTGTCTATCTATTTCTTCTATTTTACTATTTTCATTATCAATTAGTTCTTTGGTTTTGTTATCTTCATTATACAATTCAGTCAATTTATCTTTGTTATTTATGATATTTTTTTTAATATTAATAATTCTTATTATTTTTTCTAATCCTAGTATTATTATATTATTTTGTTCTATTTGTTTATTTATTTTATTTATTTCTTTTTTTAATAATATCAAGTTTATTTTACTTTGTATATTATTAAAATTTATATTGCTTATTTCTTCTTTAGGATCTAATAATAGTACTTTTTCTTTTACTTCAATGTAATTAGGAAATATTTCTTTAAATATTTTACTATAGTATGAATCATTATAATATTTATCACAAATAATAAGTGTATTTATTAAATCTTTCGTAGTTTTACATTGTTTTATTCCTGTATGATATATTATATTAGTAATTAATTTGTTTTTATCTAGCGTATTACCTATTATACTTTCTTCTTGAAATACTATTTCCCTTGTTATTAATTCCTTTAACTCTTCTTTTATTTCTTTTATGTCAGTTAAATCAAATTTATTAAAGTGTTGTCTATTTGGGGTAAATATTGCGATTTTTACTTTAATTTTATTATCGTTATTATATTTTTCTATTTGAGTTAATACTTCATCTAGGAATGAATATTGTGATTTAGTAAATATTCCTGTCGTAGGTAAATCTATTATTATTTCGTTATCTCCTGAGGAAAAGAGATGAACATTATTTTTATTATATGTATATGTGCTATAGGTAAATTCTTTTTTATATATAATATTTTCTATTTTTAATGATATTTCTTCATGTGTTAGATAATCATTTTTTTTAACTTGAGAATAAAATACATATTGTTTATCTGATATTACACCTACTGCTTTTATTGTTTCTTTTTTATTGCAGTATTTTAGATAATCATATATATTCATTTGTAAAGAATCTTTATCTAACATAATATCATACCTTCCATATTATTATTATATCATAAAAATAACAAATCTTTTTAAGATTTGTTATTTTAATTTTACTGCTGTACCATATACTATTATTTCTGCTGCTCCCTGCATTACAGAAGATGAGCCATATCTTATATTTACTATGGCGTCTGCTCCTAATTCTTCTGCTTCATCGACCATTCTTTTAGTAGCAATTTGTCTTGCATTTCTAATCATTTCTGTATAGCCTTTTATTTCTCCACCAACTATTGTTTTCATTCCAGCCATAAAATCTCTACCTAAATTTTTTGATTGTACTACTTCTCCTTTTACTATTCCTAATGATTCTTTAATTTCTGAACCTATTATGCTTTCTGTTGTTACTAATTTCATATTTTCCTCCTTAATATTTTGAAGATTCTTCTTCCTCTTTATTTTTTATTTCTTTAATTCTTTGAATTAAACTAGTTATTATTCCTATTATAGGAATTAATAAGAATAATAATATAAATATAAAAAATGGTAATGGCATCTTATCTGTTTTTGTTGTTTGAAAATATATTATCATTATTAAATATAATATCATTATCCCTGAAAAGAATAAACTAGATAATACTGCACCTAATATTTTTTTATTCATACTATCCCTTCTTTATTTAATTATATAATAAATACTAAGTATTGTAAATTATAAATAAAAGATTGCAATTAATTTGCAATCGTGTTACTATTTTCCCTGATTCTATTATCTATGCTGTATGTTCTTACGAGACTTTTTCTTTTTGATTCTTTTTTATTTAGGTCTATTGATTTTTCAAAGTTTGCACATTTGGATACAACAAATGTTTGAACTACTCCATTTTCATCAACTATTTGATAACCATCTTTTATAAATTTAAATTTATCGATTGTTGTATTTTCTCTATCAAATATTTTAGGACATTTTGATGGATATCCATTTTTACAACCCCAACACAAATGTTTGTCTTTCGTTGAAAGATAATTATATTCATATTTTTGCTTTGGAGTTGGATTATATGGTTCTAATTCTATTTTATCTTCAGTTTTTGTAATAATCATATATTTCATAAAAACTCCCCCTTCTTTGTTAATTGGAGGTTATTTTATCATTTATTTGTTTATTTGTCAAATATTTAGTGATATATTACCTTTTATTATATCTAATATATTTCTTAAATATACTGTAATTATATTTGCTTTATTCACATCTTCTTTTATTGTTGCATCTCTTGTCATTATTATGTTATCATTTTCTATTACATTAATGCTACCTACTATATCTCCTTTTTTTATTGGTGCTTTTACTTGATTTAACTCTATTTTATATGTTACATTTCTTTTTGTTCCTATTTTAGTATTTAAAATATTTATATCTTCTTTTGAAATTACTTCTGATTGCTTTTTGATTCCTAATGGTATTTTTATTTTTGCTATTACTTTATCTTTAGATAATAATTTATCCATTTCGTATGTATTAAACCCATATTCTAACATTGATATTGTCTCACTATTTCTTATTTTTGATGATGGTTCTCCCATTACTACTGATATTAATCTCATATTATCTTTTTGTGCTGTTGTTGTTATACAATATCCCGCTTCTTTGGTATATCCTGTTTTAAGTCCATCTACTCCACTATAATATCTTACTAACTTGTTTGTGTTTACAAGCCAAAAACTATTAGGTGTATTTTTTCTTAAATAATCTTCATAGGTTCCAGTAAATTCTAGTATTTTTTTATGCTTTACTAATTCTTTTGCTATCATAGCCATATCATAAGCGCTTGAGTAATGATTATCTGTATCTAATCCGCATGCATTTACAAAATTGGTATTTTTTAATCCTAATTCTTTCGCTTTTTTATTCATCATACTAACAAACTTTTCTTCTGTTCCCCCTATTCTTTCTGCCATAGCAACAGATGCATCATTACCACTTCCTATACATATTCCTTTTACTAGGTCTTCTACTGTCATTTTTTCTCCGGGTTCTAGAAATATTTGAGATCCTCCCATAGATGCTGCATGTTCCGATGCTGTTATTATTTCATCCCATTTTAAATTACCATTATCTATATTTTCCATTATTAATAGGAGAGTCATCATTTTAGTCATTGATGCCATTGGTAGTTCTTCTTGGGCATTTTTTTCAAATATTATTTTTCCAGTAGTAGATTCTATTAATATAGCACTTTTGGCATTTTCACCTAGTTTTATTTCTTCTTCTGCATATATATTAATTGGTATTAATAATAATAGTATTATAATTATTTTTTTCATATTAATCACCTATTAAAAAATATGTAGAAAAAGAAAGAAAATTACAAAAAAAAATATGTTTTTACATATTCTTTTTTGGTATTAATTCTAATTTTTTAACTACTTTATTATCTATTTCCTTATTATCATTTATAGATGAATCTATGGTTTTATCTATTTCACTAACTATATTAGATATTAGTCTTAATCTTTTTTTCGTACTTTCTGGAATGTTTCCAGCTCTTCTATAACAGATTTTATGTTCTAAAGTTGCCCACATATCCATAGCGATTGTTCTTATTTGTATTTCCACTTCTACCTTTTCTACGCTATTTATCATTTTTACAGGTACTAAAGCATTTAAATGATAACTTCTATACCCATTTTCTTTAGGATTTTCAATATAATTTTTTCTTTTTATTATTTCTATTGTATCATCTTTTTCTAAAATGCTTTTTATTTCTTCTAAGTCACTTAGAAATGAACATACAATTCTTATTCCTACTAAATCATGAATATGGTTTTTCATATTATCTATTGTAATATCATAATTTAATTTTTTTAGTTTTTTTACTATATTATTTGGTTCTTTAATTCTTGTTTTTATATGTTCAATTGGGCTTATTCCATTAGTTATTGATAATTCATAATTAATATTTTCTATTTTTTCTTTTATTATTTTTCTTGCTAATTCATATTTTAACATTGGCACTTGTTCAATTACAGATGTTTCTTTTAAATATTTTAATTCATTTTGTTCTTCTATATTATATTTATTGCTTTCTGTAATTTGATCTTTCATTATTATGTCTATTTTTTTAATTATTATAGAGAAATTTTTAATTGATTCTTCAGTTAATTCTGATATAATACTATTATTTTTATAGAATAATTTATGTTCTAAACTAGCCCACATATCCATAGCAATTGTTCTTATTTGTATTTCTACTTCAACGTATTCTGTTTTATCTAGTAATTTAACTGGTACTTCTACATTTAAATGTAATGATGAATATCCGCTTTTTTTAGGATTTGATATGTAGTCTTTTCTTCTCTTTATAATTATATCTTCATCTTCTATAATAAGTTGTTCTATTTTATCTATATCATTTAGAAAAGAGCATATTATTCTTATACCTGCTATATCATGAATGTTTTTTATATTTTCATCATTAAGTTCATAATTATGTTTTTTTAATTTATTACATATACTTTCTTTTGTTTTAATTCTAGACTTTATATATTCTATGCAATTATAGTCATTGCCTTTATTTAATTCATTGGATATTATTTCAAACTTTGTTTGAAGCAACTTTAAAGCTGCTTCATATTTAAAATATACTTCGTTAAAGTCAATATTACACATGTAAGCACCAACTCCTATAAGATGGGTTGTATTATACTACTTTTAGTAATATTTGTCTAGTTAAAGAAAAATAGAAGAATAATCTTCTATTTAACTCTTTCTACTTTAATAGTAAATTCTAAACTATCTAAGTCATTGATAAATTTTTGTAATTTTTCTGTATTCTCTATTAATATTGTTAAACTATATATTTTGTATTCACTTTTATTTATTGTTTCTATTTTATCTATTATTACATTATTTGTGCTTGCTTTAGTTATTATATCTAATAAATTATCTTCGGTACTTGTATGTATAATTATATCTGTAAAATACTTTTTATTAATATTATTATTCCATTTAACATTTATTAATCTTTCATCTATATCAATTATATTTCTACATATTGTTCTATGAACTGATATTCCTGATCCTTTTGTAATATAACCTATTATATTATCTCCTGGAATTGGTTTGCAGCAACCACTTAAATTTACTTTTACATCATCTAATCCTTCTACTAAAATATCATTTTTTCCTAATTGTTTAAATTGGGTTGGATTATTTATTCTGTTTTTTATATCTTCTTCAACATTAGTTTTAGTTATTATTTTAATTACTGCTTGAGGTGTATATTTATTAGTGCCTAAATCCATATATAGATCATTTATATCTTTAATTTTAAATTCATTAAATATTAATTCTAAGTTTTTATTATTTAGAGTTTCATTTATTGGTAAATCTTGTTTTCTTAATTCTTTTTCTAATAATTCTTGTCCTTTGTCAATTATATCATTTTTTTCTATCTTGCTATAGAATGACTTTATTTTATTCTTAGCGTGTGTTGTTACTACAAAATTTAACCAATCTTTATTTGGTCCTTTGCTTGCCTTACTTGTATTAATTTTTATTATATCTCCAGTTTTTAAATGATAATCTAGTGGAACAATATTATCATTTACTATTGCTCCTACTATTGAATTACCTACTTCTGTATGCACTTTATATGCAAAATCTACTGGAGTTGATTCTGCTGGTAATTCTATAACATCTCCTTTTGGTGTATACACGTATATTGCATCTGTTGTCAATACGTCTTGTTTTATATTGTTTATAAATTCTTCTGGACTATTAGTATCTTCATTTAATTCCATTATACTTCTAAATATTTGTAATTTTTGTTCCATGGAGTCTTTTACTGTTTTAACACTAGCCCCTTTGGCTTTATATGTCCAATGAGATGCTATACCATATTCTGCTATTTTATGCATTTCATATGTTCTTATTTGTACTTCAAATAATTTTCCTTCTATTCCAAATATGGTTGTATGTAATGATTGATATAAATTTGTTTTTGGCATTGCTATATAATCTTTAAATCTGTTAGGGACTGGTTTATATTTGGAATGAATTAATCCTAATACTAGATAACATTCTTGTTCTGTATCAACTAATACTCTTAATGCTAGAATATCATATATATCATTAAATTTTTTCCCTTTTTGCATTTTTTTATAAATACTATATACACTTTTACTTCTTCCAAATATTTCATGTTTAATATTATGTTCTATTAATAAGGTTGATACATCTGTAAGCATTTTTCCTACGTATGCATCCATTTCTGTTTTTTTAGTATTTAATTTTTCTAATATATCAAAATAAGCATCTGGCTTTAAATATCTTAATGATAAATCTTCTAGTTCGCTTTTAATTTTATTAATACCTAATCTATCTGCTACGGGTGTTAATATTTCTAATGTTTCTCTTGCTTTCTTCTTTTGTCTTTCTTCTGGCATTACATAAAGTGTTCTCATATTATGAAGTCTATCTGCTAATTTTATTATTATTACTCTTACATCTTCTGATAATCCTACTAATATTTTTCTTTGATTAGCAGCCATTTGTTCTCCAGAATTGGAGAAATGTAGCTTATTTATTTTGGTAACCCCATCAACTAATAATGCTACTTCACTTCCAAATAATTCTTCTATTTCTTCTTTAGTTGAATCTGTATCTTCTATTGTATCGTGAAGTAATGCTGCTGCCATACATGCAGCATCTGCATTAATATCTGTTAATATCATTGCTACATTTAATGGATGGATTATATAGTCATCCCCACTTATTCTTTTTACTCCAAAATGTTTTTTGTATGCATAATCATATGCTTTATTTATTAAATCTATATCATCTTTATTTTGGTTGTATTTTTTAAATTCATATATTACATCATTAATTGTAATATCTCTTCCTGTATCATTCACCTTACCACATCCATTCAATTAAATATTATATTTTATTTTTTTATATGTCAAGTAAAAAATATAAAAAGAGGGTTAGCTTAACAGTTAACTCCCTTAACTTTAATTTCTTCTATTTCGTCATCTTCTTTTTTTGCTTTTGGTGGCTTTTTTAATCTTCTTGATTCTAGTAATACCCATATTGGGTTAGAAATAAATATTGAAGAATAAACACCTGCTATAAATCCTACTAAAAGTGCTATATTAAAATTAATAATTTCTCTTGCACCTAATATCATTAAACATATTACAGGTATTATAGTTGTAATTGTTGTTAGAATACTTCTAAAGAAAGTAATTCTTACACTATTATTTACTAATTCTGTTAAATCTTCATTAGTTAATACAGTCATTACATTTTCATTTTTATCTGTATTTTTTTTCTTCTCTTTCTTAGAAACAAGTCTTGCTTTTCTATTAATTAACTTTTTATAGTTTTCTCTTACCATATCAAATGTAACTATAGTATCGTTAATTGAATAACCAATAATTGTTAGAATTGCTGCTATAAAGATACTTGATATTTCTAATCTAAATATTGAGAAAAATAAAATAACCATTATTGCATCATGACATAATGCAACTATTGCTGCTAAGGCATAATTAAATTTAAATCTAAGGCTTACATATATCAATATACCAATAGATGCTATTATAAGTGAATATATTGCATTTTTAGTTAGGCTTTGTTTAACTACCTGACTTACTGTATATATATTAGAATCTGTATTGTATTTTTCTTCTAATATATTTGATAATTCTTTTATATTATCTTTATCTAATACTTCTTTTATTACTATTGTAATATCACTCTTTGATTTATCTTCTTTTTTAATAGTATATTTTAATTCCTTTATATCATTTTCTAATTCTTTTAGTGTTACTTTTTCATTTGTATTTAATGTTATACTAGTTCCTCCAGTAAAATCAACTCCAAGACTAAGACCTTTAGTAAATGAAATTATTGATCCAATAACTATTATAATTATAGTAATTGTTAAAAAATACTTTTTATTATGAATAAATTCTAATTTTTTAAATGGAATTTCTATTTCTTCAGCTTCTTTTATTTTCTTCTTATTTACTCCAATAAATAAGTTAGGTTTATTATCAAAATATTTTGTTTTAACAAATATATTTAAAATAAATTTAACTAATACTACCATTACTAATATAGTAACAACAATACTTATTATTAACATAGTAGCAAATCCTTTTACAGAACTTTCTCCTAAAATAAATATTATTACTGCTGCTATCATAGTTGTAATATTAGCATCTAATATACTTGTTAATGAATTTTTATTACCTATTTCAAAAGCTTCATCTAGTTTTTTCCCTATTTTTAATTGTTCTTTAATTCTTTCAAAACAAATTACATTGGCATCTACAGCCATACCTATACCTAATAGTATTGCTGCTATGCCAGGTAGTGTTAGTACACCATTTATTAAATAAAATATCAAGAATGTTAATGTTGTATATAATAATACTCCAATACTTGCTATAAATCCAGAAAATCTATATACAATAGTCATTAATATTATTACTAGTGTAATACCAATAATTCCTGCAGATATAGTTTTATCTAGGCTATTAGCACCAAATGATGCTTCTACTGTTCTTGATGATATTTCTTCTAATTTTGTAGGTAGCGCTCCAGAATTTATTAAATCTACTAAACTTTTTACTTCATCTGAAGTAAAACTTCCAGATATTATTACATCACTTGAAAAGCCTTGACTTACTGATGCAGCACTTAAACAGTGTGAATTACTTAATGATCCACATCTGTTTTGTTCTTTGTTGTATGAATCGTTTTCTTCATCATAATCTAACCAGATAACAATTAAATTATTATCTTTTTTAGATATAGCACTTGTTACATCATAAAATTCATCTTTGTTTTTTATAGATAAACTTACAGCAGGTCTTCCATATTGATCTGTTGTTACTTTTGCTTTCCCACCTAATACATCACTTGTCATAAGTAAATGATCAGTAGTATCTCTAAATGTTAAAGATGCTGTAGAAGATAAAATATCTCTAGCTTGTTCTTTATTGGTAACACCCGCTAATTTTACTCTTATGTGATTATCTCCTTCAATTGTAATTTCAGGTTCACTTACTCCTAATATATCTATTCTTTTGGTTAGTGATTTATAAGTATTTTTTAACATTTCATTTGTTAATTTCTCTTCCTTATTAATTGGTGATATTTCATATAATACTTCAAATCCACCTTGTAAGTCTAATCCGTAATTAATATTATCAAATAATGGTTTATATGAAAATAAACACGCTGTGGTAATACACAATATTGTAATAATACTTGTTACTAATCTTAGTTTTTTGCTTTTATTAGTAAAATATAGTAAAATACTAATTAAAAAAATTGCTCCTAATACAATGTATATAATTCTTATGTCCATAATATCTCCTTCTAACTATAATATTCTTTATTATTCTTTTTTAAATATATGTCGATTGCTTTATTATCTGCATGAATTATATCATTAACCATTTCTGCTAAAGTTAAATCAATACTTTTACACCATTTATTATCTTTTAAATAATTCCATATATCTTTTTTAGTAATATCATTATAATTATTTTGTTTTAATAATCTTAGTTTTACATTAAATGCTGGTATCAATCTTTGATATAATTCTTTCTGTGTTTTAAATTCATACATATAATCACCACAAAGTAATTATACAACATTATTAATTATTTTTAAACAAAAATCTTTAAAAACAAATAAAAAGATAGATTAATCCTTCATAGACTTTTCTATCTTTTTTATATCTTTAATTGATTTAGAAGTAATTTTTGCTGCCCATTTTTCTAAATCAGATATGCCTTCTAAGTTACTATTATTATATACAAATTTAAAACACTTTTCAATATCGATATTCATTATACTATAACTATTTGATAATCTATTCTCTATATCATCTATATCTATCATATAGTATCTATTAATATTTTTACCGTTAGGATTACTAAAATTATTAAAGTTAACTTGGAACAAAGTATAATCATTAAATTTATTATAATTATCTCCTACTTTAAAATGTTCACAAAATATTTTAAAACTATATATCATATTAAAGAATATATTATTACATACATTTACTTACCAAAATTAAAATTTATACTAATTAATCATAAATTTAAATTTGACATGTTATTATGTAAAGTAATGTTATTTTAAATTATTCTTTTATATAGTTAAAGAGTTCTCGATGTTTGAGAACTCTTTTTAGACTTATTGGTAGCCTGTACGGGGTTTGAACCCGTGAATACGAGCTTGAGAGGCGCGCGTGTTAAACCACTTCACCAACAGGCCATAAATAATGTCTTTTTTTTAAGACATTATTATTTTACCATAAAATTATTAATAATTAAAGTATTTTTATTCTTCTTTATTTTTTAAATACTCATATAAAGAGAATCTTCCTTCTTTTTTTATTAATCTATAATTTGATGAGGCATTTAATATTTGATATAAGTAATCTTTTGTATCATTATAAACTAGTATATGTGTTATATCATATTTGTTAAATACTCTTCCATAATTCTGAGAAATATTCATTACTTCATCAAAGATATCTTCTTTTTTATTAAATTCTTTAGTATATAAATCACATCTTGAATCTATAAACACTTTTAAATCTCTATATAATATGTAACTTCCAAAATCATACTGATTAAACAATCTCATATTATCTACATCTATATTATCATATATATAATCAACCATTGTTATTGGATAATTATCTTTATTTATAAAGTCTTCTTTATAATTAATGCTATATACTATAGTTGAAGATATAATTGTTGTTATTAATACTACTATACTCCCATATATAGGCATTTCAAAATCCAATGTTTTTTTATCATTAATTAATCCTATATTACATATTAATCTACATAAGTAAAATGAACCTATTATTGCTAAGAAAGTTGTATGTCTTACTGATAAAAATGACATAAATAGTAATCCTGACATCATTGCAATATCTGATAATTTTATTTTAACTTTTGTTAATAATAATGGTGTTATTAGAATTAATATATACATTATAGTAAAAATGTTCTTTATTAATACTAATGGCTGATGTTCATTTATATATTCCATACTATCTCCATGCATAATATTAATAAAATATGTATATGGTTGTGGAAATATAGGAGTTAGTAATCCTACAAATAAGCTTATTCCAAATACAATTAATAATAGTCTTATATTTTTATTATTTTCTATTATTAATCTTTTAGGAAATATTTTATTATCTGGATTAAATTTTATTTTTTTATTTATTAAAGATATTAATTCTTCAAACAAATATGGTAGCATTAATACGAAATAAAATGGCCATACTGCTGAATGAATATTAGCAATTAATAGGCAGTCTAATAATAAATATATTGCATATCTTTTTTTACCAGTATTTAGTAATCTTTCAATAAAAAATACTTCTAATATAAAGAATAAGTATGTTAATAACTGTGCTCTTGCTGTTACGTTTCTTGCTAGCATTATGGTTGCAAAAATAGTAAATAATAGTGATAAGAAATAGCTTTTATTGATTTTTAGATTTATTAAATAAAAAGATATTCCTATAACCATAAATGTTAATATTGAAAATATATATAATCCATTAAAATTAAATTTATTATAAATTTTATATATTAATAAATCATATAGCCAATGTGGATATGTATATGGTAAATTATGAATAGAAAAATGATCCTTCATATCTATTCCTCTTTTTGCTATTACTTCTCCAACTTTTATAGTATAAAACGTGTCATTTTGTAATTCTCTAGTTGTAAAAGCTATACAAATTATAATTATTATTATTATGCTTGTTATAATAAATACTTTTTTGTTCTTTTTCATATTATCCTCCAATACTTATAACTATTTTATTCTTTTTGTGTTTTATATTATAACATTATTAACATTTCTTGTAATATTTGTTAACTAACTTTATAAACTTTTTAAACATTCTTTGAAATAATCATTATTGATAATCATACTATTATTAAAATATCCTTCTAAATCAAAATTTAACGTTTTATTATCTCCCCTTATGAAATATACCATCCTAAATGCATAATTAATAATCTTTTCTAATTCTTTTTCGTCTATCATTGATGTATCTATATATGCTAGATTATTAAAGTTTTTATCTATTACATACTTCATAAACTGAAATGAATTACTTAATGGAATTGGATATCTGCCATTTATTAAGAAATTATCATTTTTAAATTCAAACGTTTTATTATTTATTTCTTTTACTATTACTTCTACAACTTCTTTAGAATTACTTATGTTAAGAAAATCTATTTTTTTAAATATATTATTATCATTTCTAATTAAATATGTTAGCATGTATTTGTTTTCTATTAAATAATTATTAATATATCCTGTATCATCAATATAATCTTCTATATTATAACTCATTTTACGGTACTTATTTAAGTATATATCAACTAATTTATTTACTTCGTCTTTATCTGGTACCATTATATCTTTAATATATTTTTTATCTTTATCTATTAAATATGCCATAAACATATAATTATGTTTAAATATGTTCTTAAAAGGATATTTATTATAATCAAAATCTATTTTTTCTTTTACTAATTTTAGTGCTAAATTATTTATTATTTTTGTTATATTACTATTTGGTATATTATGCCAATCAACATATGTAATATTATCTATATCTTTATTTATCATATATTCTATAAAATCATAATCTTTGTTTAAATAATTAGATAGTATTCTATTATCTTCTATTGTTGATATTGGTGCATTATGATTATCTAAATATTTTATAATAGCATCATTTATTTTCTTTTTATTAGCGTCTATTTCATTTTCTAATATGCTATCATTTACATAATCTATATTATCAATATCATTTTCTATTATATAACTTAGAAAATCTATATTATTAATTAGTACACTAGATATTTCTTTATTATTTATAAAAAATTTTTTTAAATCATATTCTTCATTTTTAATAATATTAATTACTTCTTTAATTAATTCTCTTTGAGATTCTCTTTTATCCTTATTTAATGTTATATACTTTATATTATAAATATTTATATTAGTTAAATATTTCATAAATTCTATATTTTTAGATAGTCTACTAGGTAAAATATTATTCTTAATTAATATTCTATCTATATCTAATTCTATATTATTATCATTTATTATTTTTAAAGCGTATTCTATTAGGTAACTTATTTTTCTATTATCTAAATTAAATTTATCTATTAAATAAATATTATATATGTTTAATTCTAATACTTTTTTACAGAAATAAAAATAATTAAAAAAAGATAATTCTTCTCCGTTGTCATAATATCTTGATTCTTTGGAATTAAAATAATAATCTATATTAAAGTTTTTCTCTAAGTTACTAAAATACTTATCTAATACTTTATCTCTAGATTTATCTTTTAATTTAAAAAATTCTTTGGTATGGCTTGCTAAAGAGGTTTCATCTTTTAATATTTTGTATTTTAATATGAATATAAAGACTTCAAACATTACATTCACCTTCTTCTATAAATTAATTCTAACATATATTTATAATAAAAAAAAGAGTATTTTTATTTTTTTAAATACGTCTTTAATACTCTTTTTAGTTCGGATTTATCTATTGGTTTTGCTAGATAATCATCAAATCCATCACTTATATATTTTTCTTTCATTCCTGATATAGCATTTGCTGTTAGGACTACTACTTTAGTGTTAAAGTCTTTGTATTCAGTCTTAATTTTCTTTAATGTTTCTGTTCCACTCATTTTTGGCATCATATCATCTAGTAATATTAAATCATATGTATTATCTTTTATTTTTTCAATACATTCAAATCCACTTATACATGTATCAGGTTTAATATTATGTGTTTCTAATAATCTTAATGCTACTTTTAGGTTTAGACTATTATCATCTACCACTAATATTTTTTTCTTAGAGTAGTCTATTTCTTTTTCTTCAGTATCTTCTTTCTTCTTTTCTTTTACTTCGTTCATTGATACTATTGTTTGAGGGATTGTAACTGTAAATTTAGATCCACTTCCGTATTTAGATTGAACTACTATTTTTCCACCCATCATTTCTACTAGGCTTTTTGTTATAGCTAGTCCTAATCCTGTTCCTTCTAGGGTTGTATTTTTATCTTCTTCTAATCTTTGGAATTTAGTAAATAATTTATCAATTTTTTCTGGTTTAATTCCTCTTCCGGTATCTTCTACTGATACTATTAGATTAGTTTTATGCTTGTTATTTATACATGATACATCTAATGATATTGTTCCTTCATCTGTGTATTTAGCAGCATTAGTTAATAAATTGGTTATTACTTCTTTCATTTTCCCCATATCACCATGAAGTATTGCTGGCAAGTCTTTAGGGAAAGTTGATTTTAATTCAATTGGTTTTTCTATTATTCTTGGTTTTATTAATTTTAGTATGTTTTCACACATTTCTTTGAAGTTATAATCGACTTCTACTACTTCCATTTTTCCTGCTTCTATTTTAGAAATATCTAATATTCCGTTTACTATTTCAAGTAGATTTTCAGAGGCCATAACTATATCTCTTGCTTCTTCTTGGGCTTCAGTTATTTTTTCATCTTCTAGTATTGCATTACTAAATCCTACTATGGCATTTAATGGTGTTCTTATTTCGTGAGACATGCTAGATAAGAAATCTGTTTTGGCTTGATTAGCTTTTTCAGCATTACTTTTAGCTAGTTCTAGTTCATTTATTAATTTAACATCTGGGTTTTCAATGGTAAAGTACATAACTAATGTTAAAAAGGTATCGCAAAAAGATGATAGTAACATTCCTGGATTGTTTTTTTGAACGACCCATATTACTCCACCTAGTAATACATTGATATAAATAGGAATATATTTTTTATTTAATAGGTTTTTATAATTAAGAATAATCATTACAGTTGATAGAGTAATAACTATTAAGGCTCCTACAAACACTAAGTTTGCTGCTGGACCATATGAATACTTAACTAGTTTGTCACTGTAGTAATATAGTGGTGCAAAAATTATAAGTATGACTAATAGGCAATAAGTATATATAAATACAAATAGCGTTTTTCTGGATACTTCCAACATGTTATCTCGTTTCTTTGCCCATCTTTTTTCAAATATTAAATGTGTTATATAAAAGCCAAATAATGTATACCATAATGTTAATAATGCACAAACGCCTTTACCAATAAAATCTCTTAATAAATAATGCTCTTTGGGAAAATCTACAGCAAAATAGAACAATGTAGCAAAAAATGTTAATAATAAATCGGTAATTATCATTGCTTTATATACTTTGTTTTCAAAATTATTAATTCTTTCTTTACTAAAATATACTATCGCTATTAAAAGAATTATAACAAACGATAAAATTGCAACTATACAATTTGGCACATTAACCACTCCCTATCATATGTAATAATGATATCATATTTCAAAAAAAAAGAAAAGTTATATTTTTAAAACTTTCTTTTTATCTTTATTGTTAGTTAATTCTTTGAAATCAACGTTACTCAAGTTTTTATTCTCTTCTTCGGTTAATTTCATAACATCTATTTTCCCAATTGGAGTTAATGGCAATTCATTTCTAAATCTTATTTCACTTACTCCATCTCTTTCACCTAGAAGGTGACTTTGGTATTCAAATATTTGTTGTCTTGCTTCGTCTTGATTCATTTGCGGATCTTTTAAAACAACTACTGCGGTTGGAATTTCTCCTATTTTATTGTGTTTTGATTTTACTCCAATAACACAAACATCTTTGATAATTGGACATGAGAATAAGTTGTTTCTTATTAAATCTGGCCATACGTTATGTCCGTCTGGTCTAATAATCATATCTTTTTTTCTTCCAATTATTTTAACAAATCCGTCTTCGTCGATGCTTACAATATCTCCTGTTTTAATCCATCTCTCATTATTTATTGTTATTATTGCTTTATTTGTTTCCTCTTCATTATTAAAATAACCATCAATAATGGAAGGAGATGATATTCTTAATTCTCCTACTTCATTATATCCTAATTCATTTCCGTTTTCATCAAAGACACCAATATTCATTTTTTGTAGTGGAACACCTAGTTTACCAACTTTTGATACTGTATTATTAAGGTCTAAAATTGACATAGCTGCATTTTCTGTCATTCCATATCCAGTTCTCATTTTTTGAGTACAGTTATGCTTTGCTAAAAACTCATTAAATTCCGTTTCTAGTAGTTCAGGAATTGTATCTCCTCCACAGCCAGCATTTTTGATGAATGATAGATCTAAATTTTCACATTTTTTATCATGCATTAATTTTTCAAAATGTAGTGGAATTCCTACAAAATGTGGTGTTCTATATTTTTTTAGAAGTTGGCTGAAATCTTCTGGGGTAAATTTAGGAACTAAGACATCTTCCATACCTAAGGAGATTGGAAAATGAATTCCGTTTACCAAGCCATATGCAATAAATGGAGGCATTATATCTAAAAATCTATCGTTGTATCCACGTGGAATGTCTGCTAACCCATATTGTATTGCAGATATATTTAAGCTATTATTTGAAAGTATTGCTCCTTTAGGTTCTCCTGTTGTTCCACCAGTATAAACAATTGCAGCAGGAACTTCTGGATTATAATGTAGAAAGGCGTGTTTATTCATTTCTCTTCTATCTAGTTGCTTTCCTTCTTTGATTAAATCTTTCCAAGGTAATGTATCGTTTTTATCGCACTGAAATCTATTTTTAACCTTTAGGTTATATAGTATCTTTTTAACTCCGGTTAGTGATTCTGTTACATCAACATCTATTAGTTTTGTTGCGGCAGAGTCTTTTAATATGCTATAAACTTTTTCACTTACACCATTAAATGAAACAACTAATTTTGAATTTGTATCATTTATATATTTTAAAATTCTTTCTTTATTCATTCTTAAATCTATGAAATTACATACAGCTCCTATTTTGTTTAGGGCATAAAATGAATAAACTGTTTCAGGTAATGTTGGCATACAAAAGGTTACAAAATCGCCCTTTTCTATTCCCATTTTTATAAATGCCAATTCTGCTTCGCTAATTTTTTTAAATAGCTCTTCATAAGTTATTCTATTGCCATAAAAATTAATTGCATATGAATCTAGTTTATCTCCGTTACTTTTATGAATAAAATCATATGCTGTCAATTTAGGAAGATCAAAATCTATTGCTTCTTCGCTATAATGCTTTAGCCATGGTTTGTCTATGCTTGCAAGCCCTGCATGTGGTCCTTGAATATTTCCCAAAGCTAAATCTCTTAGATATAAATCTCTTAACTTTTGTTCATTAATTGATAATTTCCCATTTTTTAATTGATATTCTTTTAAATCCATTCTGTATCACCTCTAATTTGATTAATGTTATATTCTAATTGTTATTAAAAAAATGATATATCCTTTATATGAATATAACATTTTTAGAGTTTATTTGCATTATATTTAACAATTCATTAACAATTTTATTTATTTTCTAGGTCTTCTTCTATTCTAATTAGTTGATTATATTTACAGATTCTATCTGTTCTTGACATAGATCCTGTTTTAATTTGTCCTAGATTAAGACCTACTGCTAAGTCTGCTATTGTTGTATCTTCTGTTTCTCCACTTCTATGAGAAATTATTGTTTTATAACCATTATTTCTTGCTAATTCTATTGTTTCTAGTGTTTCTGTTATTGTACCTATTTGATTTACTTTTAATAATATAGCATTACCAGCGTGTTTATCTATTCCCATTTGTAGACATTTCTTGTTAGTTACAAATAAGTCATCTCCTACTAATTGAATTTTATCACCTAGTTTTTCTGTTATTTTAGTAAAGCCTTCCCAATCGTTTTCATCTACTGGATCTTCTATAGAGATTATTGGATATTTATTTACTAATTCAACATAGAAATCTATTAATTCATCAGTAGTTAGGCTTCTATTTTCTCCTACTAAATTATATTTACCATCTTTATAAAATTCACTTGCTGCTACATCTATTGCTAGATTTACATCTTTACCTGGGATATATCCTGCTCTTTTTATTGCTTCTATTATTAATTCAAATCCTTCTTTATTACTTTCTAAATCTGGGGCAAATCCTCCCTCGTCACCTACACCAGTATGTAATCCTCTTTCTTTTAATACAGCTTTTAAATTATGAAATACTTCACTTCCTACTCTTATTCTTTCTTTAATTGTATCTCTTTCAGGTATTATCATAAACTCTTGAAAATCTAATTTATTATCAGCATGAGCTCCACCATTTAAGATATTCATCATTGGTTTTGGTAATGTAGTACCATTACCTATATATTTATATAAAGGTAGTCCTTTTTCGATTGCTGATGCTTTTAATGCTGCCATTGATATTCCTAATATGGCATTAGCTCCATATTTAGATTTTGTTTCAGTTCCATCAGCCTTAATCATAGCATAATCTAGTTCTTGTTGATTTTCTGCATCCATTCCTATTACTAATTCTCTTAATGGACCATTTACATTAGAAACTGCTTTTGTTACAGCTTTACCCATATATTCTGTTCCACCATCTCTTAATTCTAAGGCTTCTCTTTCTCCTGTGGAAGCTCCACTAGGTACAGCTGCTCTACCTAATACACCATTATCTAATATTACGTCTACTTCTACAGTAGGGTTTCCTCTTGAATCTAATATTTGTCTTCCAATTACATTTTTTATTTTCATCTTTATTCCTCCATAAACATTATAACATAAATTTATTATTTTCTTTAGGCATATCTTTATCATAAGTTACAATATTTTCTACTTTCATATTTTGTTCTTTACATAATTCAGAATATTTATCATCCCATGATAATGGGTATGAATCTTTTATATTTAATCCTATTTTATTAATCCAATATTCTACTACTTCTTTTGGATTTTTATTTTTACTTTTATTTTCTATTTCTAATGCTATTCCGAATGGATATTTATCTACTGCTATTTCTATATCTTTATTATGAAATATGGTTCTATATCTTTCATATTTTTCTACTAATTTCATATGTAATACATTATTTAATAAGTATATTAATTTATCATATTCATCTATATTTATAGATACTTCTACTTCTTCTTCCTCATGAATTTGAGTATCGCTATTTGGTAATCTTTTTTTCCAGGTAATCATACATTTAGAAATATTATCACTTTGGGTCTTTCTTATTCTAAATCTTCCATCTATTTCTTTAGTATAAAAATCATATTCTTTCATTGGATGATTATATTGTTCTGTTGTTTCATAATATTTATCATCATATTCTAATTCTTTTATCTTTTTTAGTTTATTAATTATTTTTTCTTCACTTTCGAGTGAATAATAAAATCTTATTTCTGTTTCCATAATATACTCCTTTAATAAATTATAACATAAAAAGAATGAATAATTATTTATTCACTCTTTCTAATTTAATTATTAATAATATCAATTATTTTTGTATATTCATTCCAGGAATTAATTCTATTATCAATTTCGTTATATGTGTTATTTTCATCGTATAAAATTGTTTTAATATTATTATCAGTTAGTTTGTCAAAATTATATTTATTATCTTCTATCATTATGTTAATTTTGTTTTTTTTACATATATCAGCTTTATCTTTTGCATCTATAAATATACCATCAATTGTAAAATTATTCTTTGTACAGTAATTATTTATAATGTTATAAATATTTGAAACATATTTTTCACTTCTTGCTGTAATTATGTATATTTTATAACCACATTCTTTTAATTTATTTATGGTTGAATTGGCGTTTTCTTTTAGTTTTGCTTCGTTATATATTCTTTCTAAATATTTTTTTAAGAACTTTTCTTTGTGTTCTTTCGTGTTCCATAGTTCTTCTAGTGTAATTTTTTCTTTTTCAATATACTTTTTTTGATATTCATTTATTTTTTCTATTGTTGAACAAATAGTGTTATCCATATCAATACCTATTTTCATTTTAATCACACACTCCATTTTTTAATACTTTTTTTAATACTTTTTTTACTCCTTCATTGTTATTTGAATCTGTTATAAATGTAGCTTGCTTTTTTATATCTTCAACTGCATTTTCCATGGCAATTCTATGTTTTACCAGATTGAATAACTTCAAATCATTTATTCCATCACATATTACCATTGCTTGTGTTGGCGTAATATTCAGTATCTTCATTAAATATATTGCAGCATTCTCTTTATCAGTATTTATATTTACGATATCACAGTATATATTTGTTTTTTCTAATATTTCGTCTTTTAAAAAAATATTATTACTTGCTATTTTAATACTACATACTAAGCCTAATTCATTTATTATATTTTCTATGATTTTTTTTTGTTTTGGGATTCCGCTTAAAGTACATTGAGCTGGCTCGTGATCTATAAAAAATTGCTTATTCATGTTTTCTCCTTTTTATATTTCTTTAAATTATTGTATATTTTTTACATTATTTGTCAACACCTTTTTTATAATATATTAAAAAAGAATGAATAGTTATTTATCCACTCTTTCTAATTTAATTCCTACTTTATAATCATTAATATCTATTATGTTATCTATATTATCTTCTTTAATTATGTCATTTGCTAGGGTTTCTTTCTTTATAAAGTCTAAATAATTATTTATAGAATTTGTATATTCTTCATTACTACTATAATGAATAATTATTCTATCCATTATTTCATAATCATTAGATTTTCTTATGTTTTGTATTTTAGATATAGTTTCTCTAGCTAATCCTTCTCCTATTAATTCAGGAGTTAATTTAGTATTTAATATTATTAGGTTATTATTTTCTACTGCTACATCATATCCTTCTTTAGAATTAATTCTAGTTTCTATGTAATCAGATTGTAATTTATAATCTGTTCCATTTAATGATATTTCTAGTTTATCTTCATTTAATAGTTTTAATTCTTCAGATGATATTGTAGTTAGATATTCTGTAAATCTAGACATATCTTTACCAAATATACGTCCACATACTTTGAAGTTTGGTTTATATTCTATATTCATGTATTCTGATAAGTCATCAAGATAGATTATTTCTTTTACATTTAATTCTTCTTTAATTAATTCATCTATATCCTTAATAATTGGTTCTATTTTTTTATCTAATATTACACTTTGTATTGGTTGTCTTACTTTTATTTTAGATTCTTCTCTAGCATTTCTTCCTAAAGATATTAATTCAATTATTAAATCCATCTTTTCTTCTAGTTTTTCATCTATTAAACTTGTATTTGCTACTGGATAATCTTCTAGATGAACAGACTCTTTATCTGTTAATTTTGTAAATAATTCTTCTGTTGTAAATGGAATTATTGGAGCGCATAATTTACATAATCCTGTTAATACTTCATATGTTGTTATATAAACTGATTTTTTAGAATTATCTAAGTCGCTTGCCCAGAATCTATTTCTATTTCTTCTTATGTACCAGTTAGATAAATCATCTGATACAAATTTTGTTATTCTTCTTGTTGCTTGATTTAAATCGTAATTATCCATATCATTTGTTACATTGCTAACTAGTTTATTATATTTAGATAATAACCATTTATCTATTTCTTCTCTTAGTTCTACTTTTACATTACATTTATTAATATCAATTTTATCAATATTAGCGTATGTTTGAAAGAAAGTGTATGTGTTTTTTAATGGATTAAAGAATTTACTATGTACTTCTTTAATTCCTTCTTCATCAAATTTTAATGGTGTCCATACTGGTGAAACATATAACATATAGAATCTTATAGCATCTGCTCCATATTTTTGCATTATTTCTACAGGATCTATAATATTTCCCAAAGACTTACTCATTTTCTTACCATTAGCGTCTAACATCATATCATTTACTACGACATTTTTAAAACTAGATTCTCCTGATAATATTGTTGATATTACTAATAATACATAGAACCATCCTCTAGTTTGGTCTACTCCTTCTGCAATAAAGTCTGCTGGAAATTGTGAATCCCATAATTCTTTATTTTCAAATGGATAATGATATTGAGCATATGGCATTGCTCCTGAATCAAACCATACATCCATTACATCTTTAACACGTGTCATTTCTTTTTTACACTTTGGACATGTCAAATGTAGTTCATCTACATATGGTCTATGTAATTCTATTTTATTAACATCTACTTTTTCAATTAATTTTTCTTGTAATTCTTTTCTACTTCCTATTACTTCTTTATGTCCACAAGAACATTCCCATATAGGCATAGGACATCCCCAGTATCTATTTCTTGATATTCCCCAATCAACCATATTGTCTAGCCAATTAGCAAATCTTTTTTCTCCAACAAACTCTGGGAACCAATTAATTTTTTTATTTGCTTCAATTATTTTATCTTTATAGGCAGTTGTTTTTACGTACCATGCTGGTTTTGGATATGATATTAGTGCGCTTTTACATCTCCAACAGTGTGGATAATCGTGATTTATTTTTATTTTCTTAAATAGTTTATCATTTTCTTTTAACCATTTAATTATATCTATTTCTAATTCTTTATCTGTAACTAGTCTACCTTTCCATGGTCCTTCTGTATAACAGCCATCTGGACCTACTGGATTTACAAATCCTACGTTATTTTCGCGGCATACTCTGTTATCGTCTTCACCATATGCTGGTGCTATATGTACTATTCCTGTACCATCAGAATCACTTACATAGTTATCAGATATTACCTCAAAACACTTTCCTTCTACTTTAACAAAAGGCATTAATTGTTCATATTTTAATCCTACTAAATCTTTACCTTTATAAGACTCAATTATTTTTACATCATCACCTAATACTTTATTAATTAAAGAATTAGCTAATATAAATTTATATCCCATTGATTCTACTAAATTATATTCTAAAGATGGGTTTACACATAAACCAACGTTTGCTATTAGTGTCCATGGTGTTGTAGTCCATACTAAAAAATATACATCTTCATCTTTCTTTTTAAATGGTATTATTATAGAATTAACTGAATCTTCTTGATACCCCTGTGATACTTCATTTGAAGATAATTCTGTTCCACATCTAGGACAATACCATAATACTTTATTTCCGTGATAGATTAATCCTTTTTTATCCATTTCTTTAATAATCCACCACTCAGACTCTATGTAATCATTTTCACATGTTATATATGGATTGTCACAGTCTATAAATTGCCCCATCATATCTGTTACTTTTTTAACTTCATCTATATTAGATGCTGTTTCATTATTACATTCACGGCAAAAATTTTCTATACCAAATTTTTCTATATCTGACTTTGAATTAAATCCTAATTTCTTTTCTACGTTTACTTCTATTGGTAATCCATGGGTATCAAGTCCTATTTTTCTTAATACTTTATATCCTTGCATTACTTTATATTTACAAAATGAATCTTTTATTGTTTTGGCAAAGACATGGTGTATTCCTGGTTTAGCATTAGCATATATTGGACCATCATAAAATACAAAGCTATCCTTATCATCTCTATTTTCTGTTGTCTTTTTTAGAATATCCATTTTCTTCCATTTTTCTAGAATTTTACTTTCTACTTCATAAGCAGTCTTTTTTTCTAAACTTTCAAATTTTTTCATAATTCCTCCTAATAATATAAAAAAACACTTAAGTTTAAGGACGAATAACCGCGGTACCACCTTAATTCACATAAGTGCTCTTATTTTGATAACGGATTATATCCGGATATTTCCTACATATCGGAAACTCACTTCTGAAGTGATCTATATTTAACTAACTTATCTATTTTCACCAACCATAGACTCTCTATAAGTGTTATTAAATATCGTCTTCAACATGTGCTTTAAAATAAATACTAGTTTATTATAGAAAAAAAGAAAATAAAAGTCAATATTTATTTATCTTCTTTATTACTTTCTAATAATTCTAGTTGTGCTTTTACTAAAGTTTCTATTTTAGTTTTATAGACATTATAATCTTTTTTTAACAATTCATATTCTTGTTCTTTCTTTTCTGCATCTATTAGAGCTTCGTGGATTATGGCATTAGCATTTTCTTTTGCTTCTCTTAATATCAAATCAGCTTCTTCTTTAGCCAATTCTTTCATTTTATCTGTTGTTTCTTGTGCTGCTATAAGTGCTTTAGTTACTTTGTTTTCTGTATCATTATTATTTGTTTCTTTATCTTTATTTTTTTCTATTTCTACTTGACGTCTTAATTCGTCTAATTGAATTAAATAATTACTATTATCAGCACTTAATTGTTCTAATCTTTTTATTACTAAATCGATAAATTCGTTTACTTCTTCAATATTATATCCGTTATTTACAATGCTAAAGCGTTTCATAATTACACCACTTTTCTTACCACTCTATATAATTATCATCTGTACTCTTTTTACTCTTTGCTTTATCTTCGTCATCAGTAATAGCACCTTCTACATCTACATTCTTTGGTGTACATAGGAATATTCCTGCTCCTATTTTTTGCAAATCACCTTCTAGAGCGTATACTGTACCACTTAAGAAATCTACTATTCTTTTAGCTTGATCAGGAGTTACTCTTTTCATATTTACTACTACTGTATTTTTCTTTTTTAAATGGTCTGCTATTTGTTGAGATTCTGAATATGCACGTGGTTCTAATAATATCATTTTACCACTTATATTTCCAGGTGTTGATACTACTTTTGATTTTGATTTTGTTTCTTTTGTTTCTTCTTCTTCATTATCATCATCATATTCATCATCTACTAACATCTTTTTAAATTTACTTAAAGCCATTATTTCATCTCCTATCTTTGATTATACTACAATTCTAACATAATTTTATTTTTAATACAATATTTTTTCTATATTTAGCTATTTTTTTCACTTAACGTAAACAAAAAAAGCCCATACGGACTTATTCAGATACTTTTGTAACTTGTTCACCTTTGTAATATCCACATTTTGGACATGCTCTGTGAGATCTAATCATTTCTCCACAGTTTGAACATTTTACTAAACCATTAGCTTTTACTTTGTAATGAGTTCTTCTCATTCTTTTACTTGTTTTACTTACTTTTCTAAATGGAACTGCCATTATTATTCACTCCTTCCTTTTGGGAATTTCTCTAAAAGGTCTTTAAATGGAGAATTATTACTTTCTCTTTCTTTGTTCAATTCTTCTTCAGTTGTTAGTCTCCATCCATTTCCTTGTATTGTTAAATTTTCATTTTTTTTATTTACAATTTTCATGGGAATTTCCACTAATATATTTTGCCATAAAAAATCTGTAATATCAAGTTTATTTTGAATAATCTTTAAATTATTATCTATACTTGTGTCATTTTCAATAAACTTTTCTTCTATTTCAGTATTAAAATTATATTTTGTATCTTCTAGTGTAATATCATCTGGTAATATCATTGTTCCCGATAATATACCTGATATTTCAAATTCATCTGAATATAATTTTTTTATTTTTCCAATAAATTTAGAATTATTTATTTTTTTTATATTTGTATCATTTAATAATTCATCAGCAAAACTTACGTCTATATCAAATGTAATTTGTGATTTTGAATTAGTAATTAAACTAGTTAAATCAATTATCATTTTATCACCATTTAGTTATTTTCTAGATACATATTTTCCATCTTTTGTTGATACTATTATTTCTTCACCTTCATCAATAAATAATGGAACTTTAACAAGTAATCCTGTTTCTATTATGGCATCTTTTGTTGCATTTGTTGCAGTATTACCTTTAATAGCAGGTTCTGTACTCGTAATTTTATAATCTATTTTTTCTGGTAATTCTAATCCTAACATTTCTGCTTCAAAAAATGTTACATATACTTCTAATCCTTCTTTTAAGAATTTTACTTCGTTAGAAATGCTAGATTCATCTATATCTATTTGTTCATATGTTTCCATATTCATAAAACTATATGTTGAACCTGTTGAATATAGATATTGCATTAATTGTTTATTTATATGTGCTGTTGGAACTTTAGTTCCTGCACCGAAAGAATATTCTGCAATAGATCCAGTTCTTAAATTTTTAAGTTTTGCTTTTACTATTGCGGCACCTTTTCCTGGTTTTACATGATTAAATTCTAATACTTGATAGATATTTCCATCATAATTAATTGTTAATCCTGTTTTGAAGTCATTAACGTTTATCATAATTTCACTTCCTTAAATTATTTTGTTTTTGTTTCTTTATGTTCTGTTGTTTTACGACACTCTGGACAATACTTATTTAATACTAATTTGTCAGCAGTGTTTTTTGTATTTTTACTTACTCTATAATTAGGTTTTTTACACTCACTACAAGTTAATGTAACTAAAACTCTATTTTCTGTTTTTTTAGCCATAATTTCCCTCCTTTTAAGCACATATGTAGGTATTATAACATACTATTGGTAAATTTCAAAGTATTTATTTATAATTTGTGAAGATATTCTTTTATTTATAGTACTTGTTTGTTCTGCTGTAGATACTGCTACATCTGGACTAACTACTACTACACTCATCCTTGGATTATCGTATGGAGCATATCCAATGAAGCTTGTTGATATTGTTTCTGTATCCACTTTTCCATCTCCATTTGTATCAATGAAACTTTGACTAGTACCTGTTTTTCCTGCTCCTATATATTGATAATCTCCCATATATGTTGTTCCTAATCCATATTCTATAACAGCTCTAAATCCATCTCTTACTCTATCTATATATTGTTTTTCTACATCCACTGTATTTAACTTTGTTACTTCTGTGGTATATATTTTATTTTTAAAATTTTGTGTTTTTTCATCTTTAGAATCATATATTTCTTTTAATAAAAATGGTCTTAATCTCGTTCCTCCATTAGCAAGAGTATTTATGTATTGAGATATTTCTATTGGTGTATATGTATCATATTGTCCTATAGAAAAATCTAGTAAATGTCCTGGTAGTTTAGAATTTCCTTTATATCCATGTCCTTCACTTGGGAGATCAATTTCTGTTTTAACTCCCAAACCAAATGATGCATACATATCTCTATATTTTGTAAAAGCACTTTCGTCTAATGATAAACTTTCATCATAGCGATATACTCCTCTTCCTACTTTTATTGCTGTTTTGTATTGATATACGTTTGAAGAAAATGCTAGGGCATAAATATCATTTATATAGCCCATAGTTCTCCAAGAACATTTTTCTGGTGTTGCTTTAATTTTTATGCATTCATCTACTTGATATTCTCCTATGGATATTGCTCCATATTTATATCCAACTAACATAGACGCTCCTTTTACAATAGATCCTGGGGTTACAGACATAGTAATTATTCCTGGTGTATAATCAACTACATAATATTCCCCGTTATTATCTCTTTTAACCTGTTTTCCAGCCATTGCTAATATTTCTCCTGTTCTAGGATCTGATATTATTGCAAAGCTATGATCATAGTATTGAGTATTTATTTCGTATTTTGTTTCTAATACTTCTCTTGCTAGTAAGTCTTCTAAATATATTTGTAAATCTATATCAATTGTAAGTACTAAATCGTTTCCTCTTGATCCGTCACTTAATAATTCATAATTGCCATTTTTTATTTTATATTTTGCTTTAGTACCTTTTAAATATTTTTCATATTGATATTCTAGGTAACTTATTCCTACTCTGTCATCCATACTATAACCATTTTTTAAATACGTTTCTGCTAATTCTGCTGGTATTCCTTGAGATGATGATGATACGTTACCAAATATTGCTCTAAAGTAATTATTATACAAATATATTCTTTCCCAATCTAGTTTAGTATTAAATCCTTTTAATGAATCAATATTTTCAGAAATTTTAGCGTATTCTTCATCTGTTACCTCTTTATTCTTAATTATTTTTTCGGCATATGAATATCCTTTATTCATTAAATAATAGATATAAGCTGCTTTTTTATCTTTTTCTTCATATATAGATAAATCTTCTTTAGTTATTCTTTCATATATCATACTATTTATATCATCATCAGTTAATTTTCTTTCTTGGTATTTTTTTCTTTCTTTTTCCGTTATTTTTGCTTCTGCTTTTTCTTTATTATTTTTATACCAAAATGTTTTAAGCATTCTCTCTGATAGTTTACTATAATCAACATTTATTAAATCTCCTACTTTATATGCTAGTTCTATTTCTTCTTTTGTAGTTATATTATCTTCCTTTTTATAATAAATTGTTTTTACAGCTTTATTATCTACTAATAATTTATGATTTCTATCATATATTCTTCCCCTAGGAGTAGATGGTCCTTCTATTATAGTTTCTGTTGCTTCTACTAATTTTTTACTATATTCTTCTGTTTCAATTACTTGTAATTTAGCTAATCTAATTCCAATGGAAGTAAATGCTAAAAAAGTTACTATGATAATTAATACATATCTTTTTTCTATTATGTCTGGTAAATATCTTATTTTAGTTTGGTTTTTATTAGCGTTATTTAATGGTCTTGTGTTCTTATAGGTATTTCCTTTATTATTTTTGGGTTTAGATATTTTATTTATTGGTTTTTTGGAGGATAATTTATCAATTTTTACTTTATTATTTTTAACTTTTCTAGTTTTATTTATGGGTTTTCTTTTATCAAAAAAACTTGATCCTTTTAATTTAATTTTCTTTTCTTTTGTCATGTTATCCTCCTTTCAAATTAATTTTATTATAACAAAAATATATATTAAATTCAATTGAAAATATTGTTGTTTTATAGAAGTAATTCATATAATATAATGGTGATTAATATGAATCAAAATTTATTAAAAATATATATTAAAAATTTATCTTTATTAGATGTTAAAAAAATTGCTAATAAATATAATATTACTCTAAATGATAACGAAGCATCTAGTGTATTTAATTATATTAAAGATAATCATGATAAATACTTTAATGGTTATTTAGACATTGATTCCATTATAAAGGATGCTTCTTTAATATTAAGTAAAGATAATTTTAATAAATTATTAAATATTTATTTAAAATATAAGGAGAATAATTAAATATTCTCCTTATATTTTTAGATACTTTCTTACTGCTTGCCATGAACCAAACATACCTACTAATATTCCTATTATTACTAATAATAGTGATGATAGATATATAAATGGATTTGGCGTTATTAGTTTTGCTAAAGCTGAATTAAATAGCTTACCTCCAAAGAAATCATATAATCCTATATAACCATATATTGTTATTAATACTGGTACTATAGAACCTAACAATCCTAAAAATAATCCTTCTATAACAAATGGTATTTTTATTGATAGATTAGATGCTCCTACTAATCTCATTATCTCTATTTCTCTTTTTCTAGCATATATTGCTAGTTTAATTGTATTCGTTATTAGGAAGGCAGTTACTACTATTAAAGCTACTACAGCTGCTATAGATATTTTTTTAACAACATTAAATATAGTTATTAGTTTGTCTACTAATTCTTCACCATAGCTTACTGTATTTACTTTTTTTATTTCTTTTATCTTATTGGCAGTATTTTTTATAATTTCAACATCTTTTACTTTTAATTCAAAACTATCTAATAATGGATTTGTTTCATCAGTCCATTCGTTTATTATTGTTTTAAATATTTCATTTTCATTGGCTGTTTCTTCTGCTTGTTGTTTTTTGCTTTTAAATGTTAGCTTTTCCACATTACCTGTGGATTTTATTTCTTTTTCTATTCTAGATGCATCTTCTGTGGTGGCATCACTATCTAGGAATATTATTATAGTTACGTCTTTTCTTATTGATTCGGCAAAGTTTTCTACATTATATGATAGTACTATTGAGAATGCTACTACTATTAGAGTTATTGTTATACAAGAAATGGAAGCTAGTGATAGTGAAAAGTTTCTTACAACACTTTTAGCGGCATCTCTAAAATACCTTCTTATCGTTCTAATACCTCTCATTATAATATGTTCCTTTCTCAAAATCTTTCTTTAATCTTCCTTGCTCAATCAATATAACTCTTTTTTGTAACTTATTAACTATTTCTCTATCATGAGTTGCCATTATAATGGTTGTTCCTAATCTATTTATGTTTTCTAATACGTGCATTATTTCCATTGATGTGTCTGGATCCAAGTTTCCAGTTGGTTCATCACATATTAATAATTTGGGATTATTTGCTATAGCTCTTGCTATTACTACTCTTTGTTGTTCTCCTCCAGATAATTGGTCTGGATATTGTCTTATTTTATTTTTTAATCCAACTAAATCTAAGACTTCTATTACTCTTCTTTGAATTGATTGTTTATCATATCCAAATAATTCTAGAGCAAAGGCTACATTTTCAAATACAGTTAATTTTGGTAATAATTTAAAATCTTGGAATACTACTCCTATTTTTCTTCTTAATATATATACTTTTCTATTTTTAAGTTTAGCTACATTTATTCCACCTATAATAATAGAACCTTTTTCTGGTTTTTCTTCTCTATAAAGCATTTTTATTAATGTTGACTTACCAGAACCTGAAGCTCCAATTACAAAGACAAATTCACCTTTTTTTATGGTTAAATTAAAATCATATAGGGCTACTACTCCATTTTTATATGTTTTTTGTACATTTTCTATTCTTATTAATTCCATCTATATTCCACCTTTACTGCTATTAAATATTATAGCATATTAAGTTTCTTTTTAAAACTATTTTTATACTCCACCATATATTTCATATGTATCTGTTATTAAAAAGAAGGCATTTTCATCTATTTCTTGAATTGTTTGTTTTGCTAAAAAGTATTGTCTAGTTGGCATAACACATAATAGTATTTTCTTTTTACTATTGCTATAACCTCCTGTTGCATTTACTATCGTAGCGCTTCTTCCTAATATTGTAATAATATAGTCATTTATTTCTTTATATTTATCTGTAATTATAAAGAATGATTTTGAAATAGATGTTTCTAGCATTACTTTATCAGTTACTTTAGACGCTATAAATAATCCTAATATGGCATATAATGCTTTATCCCATCCAAATATAAATGAACTTATTAATACTAATATACCATTTAATATTAGTGTTGATTTACCTATCGATATATAAAAACACTTATATAGGATTTGATATATTGTTTGAAATCCTCCTACAGAATATCCACTTCTTAAAATAATTCCATTACCAAGGCCCATTATTATTCCACCTAATAATATAATCATAAACATTGGTAAGTTGCTTAAGTCAATATATCTGGGAAATATGCTAGTAAATTTTAAAAATATTGGTAATATTAATACTCCGCTTATTGTTTTAAGTGTATTTTCTAATCCTAAGAAGAAAAAGCCTATTATTAGCGCTATTACTGAAAATACAAATACAAAGGTACTTACATCTATTTTATATATTTCATTTATTATTAAGGCTATTCCAGTTGATCCTCCTGTTACTATATCATTGTTTGAAAAGAATAAACTAAATGAAATGCTATAAAGTAATACTCCCCATATAAATAAAGCTGCTTTTTTTAGGAAACTATCTCTTTCTAATCCTTTAACTATTTTATTTTTCATGATGTTTCCTCCTAGGACTTACTTCATAAGAGTCACATACTAAGAAAAATATTTTATTATCTATTGTTTTTAGTCCTTCTTTTACTAAAAAATACTGTCTAGTTGGTACTACTCCTAATAATAGTGATTCTTTCTCATTTGTATAACCTCCTCTTGCATTAATTATCGTTACTCCACCATCTGCTATAGATAATAAGAAGTCTCGTACCTCGCTTTCTTTTTGAGTAACAATATAGAAGGCTTTACTTTGAGATATACCTATTACTACTTTATCAGTCATAAAGCTTATTATATATAATACTAAAAATCCATATAATACTATTTCCCAGGAAAATACTATTAGACTAGATAATACTACTAATCCATCAGATACCCAAGTTGCTTTACCTAAACTAATTTTAGTATATTTTGATACTATTTCTGTTATTACATCTGTTCCACCTGTATTAAAATTAGTTTTATATATTAATCCATAGCCTAATCCTGTTAATACTCCACCAAATATTGCTATTACTAATAATTCTATGTTTTCAAAATAAAAATATGGTTTTAAAAAACTAGTTAAATATACTAATAAAGGGTATAATAAACTACCAACTATAGCGTGTTGGGTCTTTTTCTTTCCTAAGGCAAAATGACTTATTGTTAGTAATATAACATTACCTACTAAAATAAATATATAAGTAGGTATTCCAAATTGCTTAAATACTAGAGATAACCCAGATATTCCAAAACATACTATATTATATTGATCAAAAAAGATATTAAAAGAAAAAGCTACAATAAAACAACCTAATAGTAATAGAGAATATCTTTTAAATAAATCTCTTTTATCTATTTGGTCTAGTATTTTATTAATCTTTTTCTCTCTTATCTTTCTTATGAATTTTAACTCCATAGTATCACTTCCTTAACCCTTTTATGATAAAGTCATCTAGGTTTCCATCTAATACATCTTCTACATTACTTGTTTCATATTTAGAGTCATTATCCACTACTCTAGTATACGGACACATTACATAACTTCTTTTTCCAGATCCAAAGGCATTTGCCATTCTTCCCTGTTTTAAATCAGATAACTCTTTATTCTTTTTTTCTAATTCTAGAACATATAATTTGCTTTTTAATATTTCCAAGCAGTGTTCTTTATTTTGAATTTGACTTCTTTCATTTTGGCACGTTACTACTATTCCAGTAGGTAAATGTGTTACTCTTACGGCACTATCAGTGGTATTTACACCTTGTCCTCCTGGCCCACTACTTCTATAAATATCTATTTTTAAATCACTATCATTTATTACTACATCTATATCTTTATTTATTTCAGGTGTAATTTCTACAGAAGCGAATGATGTGTGTCTTCTTTTATTAGCGTCAAATGGACTTATTCTTACTAATCTATGTACTCCTTTTTCATTCTTTAGATATCCATATGCATTATGGCCAATAACTTTTATCATTACACTCTTTATTCCTGCTTCTTCACCATCTTGTTTATCTATTAATTCTATTTTATATCCTTTTTTATTTAAATATCTTGTATACATTCTATATAACATACTTACCCAATCGCATGATTCTGTTCCTCCGGCTCCGGCATGTATTTCTAATATGCAATTATTAGAGTCATATTCTCCTGATAAATATGTTTCTATTTTTAAATCTTCTATTATTTTTAAATTGTTTTTATATTCTTCTTCTATTAATAATAATAAATCATTATCTAATTCATTAGATTCTAATAATTCTAAATTATTATTAATGGTATTATTTAATTCATTAATAGGAGTAATTATTTTATTTAATTCATTTATTCTATTTATTATTTCATTAGCGTTATCTTTATCTTGCCAAAAATTAGATACCTTAGTTTCCTCATTTAATTTGTTTAATTCTATTTCTTTATTATCTAAGTCAAAGAGACCTCCTGATATCTTGTAAATCGTTTTTCATATTTATATATTCTATTGTTAATTCTTTTTGTTCCATATAAACACTCCTTACTTACATTTAATATTATAACTTATTATCAAAAAAAAAGAAAGAACTTTACGTTACTTTCTTAATTTACTTTTTCTAAATAATTAATTGTTATACCCTTCTAATTGCAACTATTCTTCCAGCATATCTTTCCCAAGAATCTACACTACTTACTATTACTCCATCATTAGAGTTAGCAGCATGTACCATCATACCATTACCTACGTACAATGTTGAGTGTGTTGGAGAATATCCATTATCACTCCATACTATTATATCTCCTGGTTCCATATTATCTCTTGATATACCAGATCCTACATATGCTTGATCATAAGTTGTTCTACCTACACTTTTACCGAATAAACTATAAATATATTGAACAAAGCCGCTACAGTCAAATCCAGTACTTGGACTTGCTCCACCAGGTGTATAATAATAACCTACAAATGAATAAGCTGCTGAAACTACTGAAGATGTATCTACAGAAGCAGTAGCATTATTATTTATATTATCATTATAATATACTACTGGTGCTGGTTTTGGCTTTTCCACAACATTTATGTTATAAACCTTTTCGTTTATATTACCGCTGTTATCTACGGCTTTAACACTAACTGTATAGTTTCCTGCTACATTAGTATCTAAATCACTAGTTATTGTATAATAAGACTTTTGTTCTTCTGTCTCATTTTCAACATATTCTAGTTCACCGTCAACTTTATCAACTACTGATTTAATATTTTCTTTTATATCGTATTCGTTACCTTCTTCAATAGATATTGTTTCTTCTTCCATAGAGATTTCTGGTTTTTCTGTATCTACTACTTCTACTTCAACATTAATTACTTTAGTTACGTTTTCATCTTCTACTACGAACATAAGTTTTTGTGTACCTATTGAATTGGTATCTACATAATTAGTATATTTTACTATTTTACCATATGGTACATTTTCAACTAAATCTATTGGGTCATAGTTTTCTGTACCATACTCTACAGCTTTTACTTCAGTAAATGTTACATCTAACTTATTAAATACTTGTTGTCTATGATTCATATCACAAATATTATAAGTTATAATGGCAATTGATAGTGTTATAAACACTAAAATAGCTACAATTTTATATTTAGATATATTCTTTTTGATCACTCTCTTAACCGAGAGGGGATCATTTAATATTTTCATTTTTTTCCTCTCCTTTTTCAGACGGACGTTTAATATTGTATCAAAAATGGTTAAAAATGTCAAATATTAATACTTAAAGTAAATCATAATATTATATGCTACAAGATAATTTTATGTTATTTTTCTTTATTTTATACAATTTTATAAAAAAAATATTTATTGACATTTTATGTATATTTTAATTAAATGCTAATTCTACATTTAAATCTTCATCTTCTATTGCTATGTATAAAAATATTATTCCACTAATAAATATTAATAAGGACGCTACGAAAGATAGATAAGTTAGATTTCTTTTCTTACTATTATCATTTATTTTTAATTCTTTTATTCCACTATATGAATCACTTAAAAAATAAAAATATACTATTACTAGTATTAAGAATATTAATATCATAATACTTCTATATTTTTCTTTACTATTTAAATCTTTATTTATAAAATATTTTCTTTCTAGATCATTAGAGTAATAGCTTAATATTATTATTCCAATATATATTACCCATATTATTTCTTCATTATTTATTTCTTTTAATTTATTACTTATTTCTTTATAATTCATATTTTAATATCACCTATTCTTAATTAATGTTATAATAATATTGGTGAGAATATGATAAAAGATAATATTAATTGTATATTAAAAGACGCTAATAACGCTACATTAATTGCTGTTAGTAAAACTAAACCTGTAGAAATGATTAGAGAAGCATATGAAGCAGGTATTAGAGATTTTGGTGAGAATAAGGTGCAAGAATTACTTTCTAAAATAGATATGTTACCTAGTGATATAAATTGGCATATGATTGGTCACTTACAAACTAATAAAGTTAAAGATATTGTTGGTCGTGTCTTTCTTATACATTCTGTTGATAGTATTAAGTTAGCTAATGTTATTGATAAAGAAGCTAAAAAAAAGAATATTGTAGTTAATATTCTACTTGAAATAAATATTGCTAACGAAGAATCTAAATATGGATTTAGAATTAATGAATTAGATAATGCTATAAGAAATATTAATATTTTAAATAACATTAAAATACTTGGATTTATGTGTGTAGCACCTAATACAAGTAATCATTCTGATAATAGAAAATATTTTAAAAAAATGAGAGAATTTGCTAATAAGTATAATTATAATACTTTATCTATGGGAATGAGTAGTGATTATAAGTCTGCTATTGAAGAAGGTAGTACTTATATAAGAATCGGTACTAAAATATTTGGAGAAAGAGATTATAAAAAGTCCTAGATATAGGACTTTTTAATTACATTTTTTATTTAAAACTAATATTCTTTCATTATATTTATCAATATTTATATTATTATTTATATTATCATTTATTTTGTATTTATTTTTTATTTCTATTATTTTATTATATGAATCATTAATATTTGTTTCTAATTCCGTATTTAGTTTATTATTTATGTTATTAATACACTTTGTTACTATATTATAATCTGATCCTATAAGAATTATATCTGCCGAGGCTTTTATTGCTTTTATTGAAGATCTTTTATACCCATATAATAAATTAACTGCTTTCATTTTTAAATCGTCTGTTATTACTAATCCTTTATAATTTAGTTTTTCTTTTAAATAATTCTTTATTACTTTTTTAGATAGGCTAGCTGGATTAAACATATCTATTTTAGATAATAATATGTGACTTATCATAATAGCGTCTGTGTTTTGCTCTATAGCATCCTTAAATGGAATTATATCTTCTGTATTATCTATATTCTTATTTGTAACTGGTAAAAAAATATGGCTATCATACTTTATCATGCCATGACCTGGAAAATGTTTAACTACAGATATAACATTATTATCTTTTAGTGTTTTCATCATAAGAATACCTTTTTTAGATACATCATTAGCGTTTGTTCCAAAGCATCTATTTCCTATAGGATGATTATCTGCAAATCTTTGGATATCTAATACCGGAGCAAAATTCATATTTATTCCCGTTTTTGATAGTACTTCTCCAATAATATTTCCTGCTTCAATTATGTATTCTTTATTTACACTAATATTTTTAGCCGCTGGGATATTTCTTATATCTTTTGGTAATCTGTTTACTCTGCCACCTTCTTGGTCTATTGCTATGAATAGTGCTTCTTTATTATATTTTTTATTTAATTGTTTTAATTTATTTACAAGTGTTATCATTTCGTCATACGTATCATAATTTTTAGAATATAAACATATTCCTCCAATATTATAATCTCTAATTAATTGTTCAAGTTCTTCTGTTATTTGTTTTCCTTGCATTCTCACAATGAACATTTGACCTATTTTTTTTATCATATTATTATTCATAGTAACACTCCTCGCAGTTATTATAACATATTATTAATAGTATAAATCATATTTTTTCATAAGCTATTCTTGGAGTTTTATCTTCTACATATATTATTCCACATCTCTTAAATCCGTTTTTTAATAATAAGTGCTGCATTACTTTATTATTTTCATGTGTATCTACCCTTATATGAGATATGATATTTTCACAATAATTTAATACTTCATTAAATAATCCTTTTATTTTTCCATCACTTGCTAATCTATGAATTGTTCCATATAATTCATTAGAAAGCCAAGAACCTTCTTCAATTATCTTATACGTTTTATCTTCACCTATTATAAAGGTAAATACGCCATGAATTATATTATCTTCTTCATAGACATATAGATTATTATTGTTAATATCATTTATTGCTATTTCTTTATTAGGATAATTTTCGTGCCACTGGGTAGTATTTCCTGTTTTTTTCATATATTCTCTTGCATAATTATATATGTTTATTATTATTTCTAAATCTTTTTCTTTAGCTAATCTTATCATATGGTTTTTTCCTTATCTTTTAATAATATATTTAGTAATATTCCAACTATTGCTGCTAGAGATATTCCTGTTAATGATATAGATAAATTTTTAGTATATATTGTTATTACAGCACCACCTAAACCTAATATTAACATGGTTGAGGCTATGATAACATTTCTTATTTTACTAAAATCTACTCTATTTTCTATTAATACTTTTAATCCATTTACAGAGATAAATCCATATAATAGTAAAGATACTCCACCTAATACTTCATCTGGTATTGTTTGAAATAAGGCTGTTACTTTACCAAAGAAAGCTAGTAATATGGAAATAACTGCTGCTAATCCTATTACCCATACAGAAGCTACTTTAGACATTCCTACTACTGAGGTATTTTCTCCATAAGTTGTATTAGCAGGCCCTCCTATTAATCCAGCAAATGTTGTTGCTAGACCATCTCCTAATAATGTTTTATCTAGACCTGGATCTTTAATTAAATCTTTATCAATTATACTTGATAAAGCCATATGATCTCCAATGTGTTCTGATATAGATACTATTGCTATGGGAAGCATTGTTAGTAATCCTACCATACTAAAAGAATAATCTTTAAAAGGTAATAATAGTTTAGGAATTGCAAAAAATGACGAATTATTTACATTAGTAAAGTCTACTAATCCTAAACATACTGATAAATAATAACCTACTATTATTCCAAAAAGAAATGGTATTACCTTAATAAATCCTTTACCATATATTGCTACTAATGATGTCATAAGAAAAGATATTGTTGCTACAAATAAGCTTTTCCATTCTATTATTCCATCACTTAATCCTATTTGATTAATTGCATTAGGTGCTAAAGATAATCCTATTATAATTATCATTGGCCCCGTTACAATTGGAGGCAATAATTTTTTTATCCAATCATTACCAAAAAATCTTACTAATAAAGAAAACAAGATATATACTAATCCAACGGAAATTATCCCTGTAGCAAAGCCTGATACACCATCTTTTAAATAAACAGATGCTATAGGAGCGATAAATGCAAAAGAGCTCCCTAAATATACTGGTGATTTCCCGTTAGTACATATAATGTAAATTATTGTTCCTACTCCACTACAAATAAGAGCAAGTGGTACACTCATTATCTCTGCGCCTGCTGCTTTATTTACTAATATTGGTACTAATATAGTAGCTCCAAACATGGCAAATACGTGTTGTAATGATAAAATAATCCATTCTTTTAATGGTGGCTTTTCATATGTATCATATATTAATTTCTTTTTTTTCATATTTATCCTCTTTCTTCTTTTTATCAATAAATAATAATATATATTTTTCTAAAGTCATTCTTATTAATTCAATTATAAAACATGCTATAAATACAATTAGTACTATTAATAGGCTTTTAGGTATAAAGTTTTTCTGATAGTATAATTCATTTACTTTAAATAATTTATACCATATATAGTTTTTTAGTATTATGTGATCATGTAATAAATAGATTCCAAAGGTGCTTTTTCCTATTGTATTTATTATTTTACTATTATTTGTTTTCAAATTTAAAAAGCTTAGAAACAGAATAATAGATATTAATAGTGTTGGATATTTATATTCTCCAAATATAATATTGTAATCTATTTTAAATCTATATAATACAATAATTAATAATAATGCTGCTATAAAAGATATTGCTGTATATATAAACCATTTCTTATTGCGTGTGTGTTTTATATATAATTTTATATATGCTCCTATTAAGTATAGATATATAAACCAAACTAAGTTATTACATTCTATATCTTTATTTATCATCATTGGCCATATGCTTAGTATTACTGTTAATATTATTAGTAACTTTTTATAATCTTTTTTAGATAGATTATTTATGAGTATATTAATATATGGATATATTAAATATAAAATAAAATATGATGTTGCAAACCACCATTTTTTATAAGATAGTGGCATTAAAGCTTCTATTAATCTTATACTATTATTTTTAAATACTAGAGTTAATACAAGATATATAATTATGGAATATAATAGTATTTGTAACCAAAATAATAGTATTTTTTTGTAGTTATATTTCTTTTTAGTTACTAGGAAATATCCTGATATTAATACAAATAAATTTACGCCTATCTTCCCAAGTATATTAATAAAATATAAATATATATTATTTATATAAATATTGCTTTCTATAAATGTATTTGATAGTATTATCCCATGATATCCTAAGTGAAATAATACTATTAAAAACATAGAAAATATTCTTAGTAATTCAATATTTGATTCTCTTTCTTTTACTTCCATATACTCTCCTATTATTAATAGTATAACATAAAAAAGAGGATTTTTCATCCGTTATTTTATTCATCTTTTTTTGTTAATAATTTGTATGATTTTATATATATTTATATATTCTCCTACTTTTTTTCATATTTCTTAAATTCATAATATTATCTTTTTTTTATATTTTTAATACTTATAAATGGTTCATATACATTTTTATAATTGTTTAAAGTATCTTCTACATTAAACCAATATACATTAGTTAATACTCCATCATATGGATTTATTTCTTTTCTTTCTAATTTTCCTCCTAATGCTTTTAGAGTCTTATCTGAACCTATGTTATTTACATCACAATCTAACATAACATTATCTAACCCTATTTTTTTTGCTTCGATTAAACCTAAATATAAATTTATCTTATTATATCCTTTTCTTCTCTCAGTTGGTCTAATTCCATAACCTATATGACCGCCAAAACGTAATAATCTTTCATTTAAATCCCATCTTAAATTAATAGTACCAACTATTTTATTATCACTTTCTCTAATTAGTAAAAATGTTTTTCCAGGACATCTTCCGTTCTGTAAAGCATATTCTTTATTTTCCATATTTAAATCTCTTTCTAAGGTTTCTTCAAAAGTATATCCATTTAAAAATTTATCTAATTGTCCAGTTCCATTAATATTAGATTTATATTTTACAAATTCATTAATGTAATCTATTATTTCTTCTTTTCTATCTATTGATGGTCTTTCTAAATAAAATTTATCCATAGTATCAACTCCTATTGAATATTATAACATATATAAAAAAATGTGATACTACTTACATCCTTAAATGATTATTTTATTAGACTTTCTACTTTGTTAAGTATATATTTTTTTGTCTCAGCAACACTTATATTTAATGCTATAGACAATTCATTATATAAGTATTCTTCTGCTTTTTCAAAAAATATTCTATCTTTATCACTTATTTTTTTATTATTTTTGATTCTATTATCATTTCTTAAATATGTTGTTTTAATTATTTTTATTAAATCTTCATTTGTTCCATTATATAGTAATTCTTTATATGTCTTTTCTATATACTTATCATCTATATTTGTTAGTGGTTCTATTATAGGTATTTTATTAATTAAATTTTCTGCTTCTTTTTTTGTTATTATACTCCTAATATATCCCATTCTATTATCAGTAGGAACATCTATTATTAAAGATTCGTCACTTATTGGAACTAGTATATAATAATCAAGACCATTTATTTTATTCTTTCTTATTTCTTTTACTCTACATACGTCTTTTTTATATATTAAATAATCATTTTCTTTATACATTTTATTTCTCCTTTTTATATAAGAAATGCGTAAGTCCTTATACAATTGGACTTACGCATTATAGCTACACATTGAATATAATTGACTTATTTTTCTCAACAAGTAAATTATATCATTTTTCTTATTTTTTTGTAAGCAATTAATTTTCTTTTTTTTCTGTTGTTTGTTCATCTTTGGTATTTTCACTATTAGTTTTTTTTGTGTGTTTACTATTATCTTTTTCTTTTTTCCTTGATAAAATGTTGCTACTATTTTTTATTGCTTTATTATTACAATTATTGGTTGTTAAATATATGTAGAAGATTCCAGTAGCAGTAATTGATCCTGCTAATAAGCCAATAATAAATAATACTATTTTTTCTTTCAATTTATCTTTTCCTTTCATTTATTATTTATAGTGGTAATTCTACTCTAAATATTGTATATCCGTCTTTATAATCAACATCTATTGTACCACTATTTTTTAATGTAATTGCCTTTGCAATAGAAAGACCTAAGCCATATCTTTTTTCATTTCTGTTTCTTGATTTATCTATGCGATAGAATCTATCAAATATTTTTTCTCTTTCACTTATAGGTATTTCTATTCCTTTATTTTTTACATCAATTATTATTTTATCTTTGTTTTTTTCTAATTCTACTATTACCTTCTTTTTTTCATCTGTATGTTTTATTGCGTTATCTATTAAAGTAGATAGAATATGAGTAATATCATCTTTATTGAATTTATTTACTATAATGTCTTTTTGTATTTTTGTTTCAATTTTAATTTTTTTTTCAAATGCTATACTTTCAAAAGATGATACTGTTAATTCAATATGATCTGATATGTTAAATCTTTCTGGTTTTCTTAATTTATCTATGTTTTCTATCTTTGTGAGTAATAATAATTCACTTATAAGTTTAGTCATGTTGTCTGTTTCATTTTGAATATAAGATAACCATTTATTTTTCCCTATTTCTCCTTCTAACACATCAGCATTTGCTCTAATGACTGCTAGAGGAGTTTTTAATTCGTGAGATGCATCGGAAATAAAATCAATTTGTTTTGTAAATGTTTCTTCTACTGGTTTTACAATTAATTCAGCTATTTTTTTAGATATAATATAAAATATAGTAATCCCTATTACTAATACTATTATTGATGATATAATAACCATTTTTATTTTATTAATTTCACTTGAACTCTCAATTAATATTATTGCTATATCTTTATCATGGATTATTTTTTTATATATGTAATTTCCTATTATTCCATTTTCATTTTTCTTATTAATTGTTTTAAGAGCATATTTTTTTATCTTATCAGTAACATTACTACTTGATTTATATATATTACCGTTATTTATTGAAATAGAATATATTCCATTTATTTCTGATGATTCAATTTTATTTTCTCTTCTATCTACTGGTCCTCCATTAGGTTCACCAATAAATCTATCAACAAACTTAGTATTAGCTCTAATTATGTTATTATAATATGAAATATTATAAAAAATAATAATAAACAATAGAGGAATTGATATTGCAATTAGTATAATTAAAGATATTTTTTTTCTTAATTTTTCAATCATTTTTAGCCTCCAATTTATATCCAATTCCTCTTATTGTTGATATTTTAACAGATGATTTTAAAAGATTTATTTTTTTTCTTAAAAATGATACATATACTTCTACACTATTATATTCTGCTTCACTATCATATCCCCAGATTTTATCTGTTAATACCTCCTTTGCAACTATTTGTTCTTTATTAATAAGAAGCAATTCTATTAATTTTAGTTCTTTTCCGTTTACTCTAACTTCGTTATTATTACATTTTAAATTTCCTGTTGATAAGTCTAGTGTTAAATCTCCATATGATAAAATATTTGTATCTTCAATATTTGCACTTCTTTTTAGTATTATCTTTACTCTTGCTAGCAATTCTTTCATATGGAATGGTTTAGTTATATAATCATCTGCTCCGTTTTCTAATCCATTTAATTTATCATTCATTTCTGATTTTGCAGTTAAAATAATAATAGGTGTTTTAATTTTTTCTTCTTTTAGTGTCTTTAATATTTCAAAACCATTTTTTTTAGGTAACATAATATCAAGTAATATTAAATCATATATATTAGTCAATGCTTCATCTTCTCCATCTAATCCATTAGTAACAATTTTAACATCTAGATGTTCTTTTTCTAAGATTTCTCTAATTGCATCTGCTAAGCTATATTCATCTTCTATAATTAATACTTTCACATAATCACCTTCTTTTTTTACCTATATTATACCATATGTTTTGTAAATATTATTTTAGACATCTAATAATGTTATTACTATTTTTTTTGTTTCATTTATCATCCTCCTTTTGTAAACTTTCTAATTTAGCAATTTTTTTGTTTACGAATTAATTGTATCAATGTTATCTTGAAATAATCTTGAATTATTTAAATTAATAAAAAAGATTTAAGTTTTATACTTAAATCTAATTTTATTGTTTTATGATTATATTTTTTCCGTTTGATAATACAGAGATTGAACCATTTTTTGTCATATAATATTTAACATTGTATTTATCTAATATTTCTAACGTTTCATCCTCACATCCTTCGGCGTATGAACATGTCATTATCCCATATTTAGGGTTAGTATTTTCTAATAAACTATCTAATCTTTTTAAATAATTACCATGATAAGGTATTTTTAGAAAATCATAAGTTTCAGTATTACTATTAGTAAAGTCCTTTATTCTGGCATTCTCTGAATCTCCCATAAATAAAAATTTATTATTTCCATTGTTAATTGATACTATTAGTGAAGAATTATTGCTTTCACTATTTTCATATGTTTTATTTGGTCCAGTTACAACTATATTTACGTCTTCTAATGATAATTCATATTTATCAATTACGGTTATTGGTGTAATAGATTTTTTGGAAAGGGAGTTAAGATAGTTAGTATAGTATTCACTTTCTTTTGGATAATTACTTTGAAGTACTTCTCCTACTTCAATATTTTCTATTATACTTGATGCGCTACCAACGTGATCTTTATCAAAATGGGTTATAATTAAATATTCTAATTTTGTTATGTTATTGTTTTTAAAATATCTTAAAATATTATTAGATAATGATTCTTCACCAGTATCAATCATTATATATTTATTATTTTTGGAAATTAATATTGCATCTGCTTTTCCAGCATTGAAGAAATATATTTTAAAGTTATAATCACTACTAATATTTTTATTTCTATATATTACAAAAATAAGCAAAGCAATTATTAATATCAATATTATTATTTTTCCTTTTTTAGACATATTATCTCATTCCACGATTTTGACTTCTATTAGAACTTGATTGACCTCCTTCATTCATATTTCCACCAGGTCCTCCCATTATTTGATTAGTTATTTGGTTGGTTGTTGTTCCATTTACAATTATTGTACCTCCTGTGTATTTAGCTGTGCCGTCATAATCGAATGGTGATTGTGCTGTTATATCTATTGTTCCGCCATTTATATATATGTCTCCGTTAGAATCTATTCCGTCTGTATCTCCTTGTCCCATCTTGATTGTTATATTTCCACCATTTATTTCAACTTTTACGGAATAAGCATTAGATTTATTCCCAGCATTTATTCCATCATCAGTTGCTGATATGTTTATTTTTCCGCCATTAATTTTAACATAAGTTCCTTCAATTCCTTCAGCAGCTGTTATATTGAATGTTCCATCATTTATTTCTACCATACCATCAGCGTGTATACTATCATCTTTTGAATTAATTGTTATTTCACCTTTATTTATGGTTATATTTCCATCTGAATGAATACCATCATCTGTTGTGTTAATATTATAAGTTCCTGCTTCTATTGTAACTAGAGTAACAGCTTTTAAACCTTTTGCTGAGTCGTTGTCAGCATTTCCTGTTGTTTTAATAGTAAAGGTTCCTTTTTTTATTGTTAAATTAGTTTCTGCTTGAATACCATCATTTATACTGTTTATTATGTATGTCCCTCCTGAAATAGTGATATATCCTTTTTCTTTATCTTCGTCATTGGTTGATTTTATGCCATCTCCACCAGTAGTTATATTGAATGTTCCATCTGTTATTTGAACACTGTCTCTTCCTTTTATTCCGTCATCTTCTGAATTAATTGTGTATGTTCCACCATTAATAACTAAATCGTCTTTTGAAACAATTCCATCATAATTAGATGTTAAAGATAAACTCCCTGTTCCTGATAGAATCAAGTCATCTTTTGAATAAATAGCAGCATCTAATTCTTCTGTTGTAGTTGCTACAATTTTATTTTCACCTGTTAGAGTAATACTTAATTTTCCCGCTGATTCTACGTTTATAGCAGGACCGTTTTCACAAGTTATTGTTGCATTATTTAAAGAAAGTTCTACACTATCGGTTGTGTTAATAACAATACAGCTGTTATCACCTGTTATATTATAATTACCTCCCTTTGTTATTGTACTTCTAGATATATTATTTGAGTTTTCACTATTTGTATTTGAATTAGTTGTTTTTGATGATGAGTTAGAATTATAATTTTTAAATGCTATCATGAAGCATATTACCATAAATATTAAAATAATAATTCCTATAATATAAAATACTAGTTTCTTTTTATCTATTGTTTTCTTTGTTTCGTTCAAAATTATTTATCCTCCTTTCTTTAGGTCTAAGTGAATATAGGCCAATATATTTATTATTAATAAATAGTTTTATATTATTTTCATGTCTTTCACTACTATCTATTGTGTATTCAACTTGTTTTAATATATATTCATCTTGTTTTTCTTCACTAAATATAGATATATGATTCTCTCTTTTATTGTTACCTAAGGATTTCTTAATAAGAGAAAAACCATATGTTTTATTTTCTTCAATAATATTAAAAATTCCATCTGATTTTATTACTCTTCGTGTTGAATGAGTATGATTATCAAATATTTCTAATTCTATTGGTATTTTCTTTGTGTCATTTTTATTTTCTTTATAAATTATATTTATAATTGGATAATTTGTTGCTACTAATGAATAAATTCTATATTCTTTATTATTGTATATAATTATTTTTAAGCTATCACTTTGTTCTATTTTTTCATCAGTTATACTACCATTTATTTTTATATTAACTTTTTTGTTTGTTTTATACTTAATTGAAGGATTATATTTATGATTAGAATTTACTACTGAATAATAAATAATACTGTTTTTATTATCAACTAATAAATTATAATCATTAAATTCTATACTTTCAATACTTATACTAGTACTCATATTTCTATTACTAATTATTTTATTCCATTCAGATTCACTTAATATAAGTGTGTTATATTTGATGCTGGTATTAAGTACTAAGATTATTATTATAGCTAAATATGTTAGTATTAGTATAATTCCAAATAACCTTTTTTTATTCATGTTATACTATATCATCAGCATCATATTCAATAATAGAATATTTACTTACATTTTTATTATTAGATAGTTCACTTTTTAATCCTTCTATATCTTTTGTTCTTAATTCAATAGCATAGTCATAGCCTTTATTTGTATAATTTCTTGATTTAAATTTATTACTAATCTTTTTATTTTTAAATGAATCTATTAATTCACTTTCTATATCTTCATTACTATGTAGAATTAATATAAATGGTTTTCTTCCAAAATTAATATTATCTAGTACTACTAATACTATAGTTACTAATATTGATGTTAATACTCCTACTTCAAATAATTGACATCCACATATTATACCAATATATACACTCCATAATAAATATAGCATATCTACTGGATCTTTAATTGCTGTTCTAAAACGAATAATTGCTAAAGCTCCAATTGTACCAAGTGTAATTATAATATTAGATTGTAAACATAATATTATTGTTGATATAAAGAATGGTAATATTGCTATTGTAATGTTAAATGATTTGTTATAGAAAGATCTGTGTGAAACAAATCTATAAACTAAAAATTCATAAACTGCTAAGAATAATACCATTAATAATACAGATATTATTGTTATAGTTGTTATACTCTCATTTGAATATGTGTTAAATATATTTTCAAATATTTCTATCATTTTAATTCTCCTATCTCATATATGAATCTATTATCTTTCTTCCATAATAATATTTTGAGAAAGATGTTTGTTTAAATCCATATGATTCTACTATTCTTCTTATGTAAGATGGTAATATATCATCAAATTTTACCTCTAAAATATTTATTCCTTTTGTATTTATATAGTATTTAATATAATTTCTATCTAAAAAATGATCTAAATCATACGATGCTGATATGTTTATATCAAAAGTTACTCTTACATTAGTTATTTCTTCTACATAAGCAATCCTTTCATAATCAATAATTACTTTGGGTTTGTAGTTATATAACATTATATCTCTTGCTAATTCTTTAATTAATTTTTTGTTTGTATCATATAAAATGTCTGTTATATTACCAGATACTATTTTTTCATATTCATCTAATGTAAGTATACAACTTTTTTTGTGACATCTACTATTTATTTTTTCTTTTCTTTCAAGTACAATATAATTTAAATCTTCATCATAATATCTAATTCTCCACTTAAATCTTTTTGATAATCCTGATTCTGTTGTATATACCGATGTGTCTTTATAATCATCAAAATAAAGTGAGTGAATAACATATCTTCCTTTGGGAGGAGTATGTGGATCTAATTCCATTATCTCCTCTATTCTTGATTTTAAGAGTGTTAATTCTCCATTTGTTAAACTATATTTCCATTCGTTACGATATTTTTTAATGTTATCACCTACTTTCTAGATACTATTTAAATATAGTTACTTAATATAATTATATCATATTTTTATTTATTACATTGTTTATTTTCGATATAATTCCTCCTTTTTTTTGATAATTTAATATTAATAAAATATTCTTGAAATAATCTTGAAAAAATAAAAAAACAGATTTTTTCTGTTTTTTATTTTTTAAATTGTAATCCATCTTTAAAGGCATTACCAACTCTTTCAGATACTTTATAATATCCGTGAGTGTACGGATCAAATGCTATTGCTTCTAATAAATTAATATCTATATTATCATTATTTATTACTGATTCATCTGCTAGGGTATTTATTACTTTTCCTACAATTCCCCAATTGCTTTCTCCTTCTAATAGTTCGCATTCCATACATATTGGAAACTCATTAATGATAGGAGCATCAACATTTGCACTTTTTACATATGTTAGACCGCTATTATCAAATTTATTTGGTGTATTATTTCCTGATGCAATTCCAAAATAATCTGCTGCTACTACATTTTTGGCATTTGCTATTGATACAGTAAAGGCTTTTCTTTTTCTTATATTTTTAACTGTTTTGTGGCTTTCAGTTAAATTAAGTATTACTTGATCTCTTTCAAACATTGTTCCCCATGCAGCATTCATAACATCAACTGTTCCATCTTCATTATATGTTGCTATCATCAATACGGGCATTGGAAATATTGCTTCAGTAGTTTTTATTTTCTTTTTCATTATTATTCCACCTTTATTAATAATCTTTATCTTATTTTATTTTTCAAATCTAACTGTTATATTCTTATTCTCTAAATTATCTAAACTATCAATATGTCCTATTTTGGTATATCTATAGTTTGTATCAAATGATTCATAAAATATAACTAAACAGTCATTACCATATAGCATTATATCTCCTTTATTTATTTTTTTAGGATTATATTCATTGGTTGGTAAAGGGTTATCTAAATATATATATTTTTCATTACCATTTAATTCTCTCATATTAAATTCTTTTGGTAATAGTTTTATAAAACTTTTTGCTGTTTCATTATCTTCTAAAGTAAGATTATATTCTTTATTATCAATTAATACTTTTATTTGATTCGTCATCATACTTTTTTCTCCTTTAGGAAGATTTTGTTCTTCTATCCATTCTTTTATTTCTTTTGAAGATGTGTTTGCAGAAAATCTTTTTGAATCAATTATGTTTAATTTATTATTATATTTTTTTAAATCATTTACACTTGTTTCTATACCTGTACTACCTGATGTACAAAATAATACTATTTTTTTACTTGTTAAATCATAATTATCTAATAATGTATATATTATTTTTGGTACTGTTCCCCACCATATAGGATACCCTAAATAGATGGTGTCATATTGTGATAAATCTAGTTTATTTTCTATTTTTGGTCTTATATTAGGATTATTTTGTTCTTTATTAGCTCTACTATCATTATCATTATAATTAATATCTTTATCTGTATATTTTTCTTTAGGAATTATCTCTATTAAATCTGAATTAGTTTCTTCACTTATTAGGTTGGCAATTCTTTTTGTATTGTTTGTTACGGAAAAATATAGAACTATCGAACTAATTTTTTCTTTAGATGTATTATCTATATTACTATTAAGTGGTTCTTTTTTATTACAACCAGATATTGTTAATAAAGATATCGATATTACTATTAATAAAAGTATTCTTTTCATATTATTATTTTTATACCTTTCTTTTTTATATCCATTCTTCTACTTTTGATTTAGAACTATTTGCTTGAGAACCAACGATTGCTAATCCATCAAGTACTTTTGCACCTACACAAATACTTGCTAACTGTCTTGGTACTCCGGATAGTCCTGATCCTTCATGAGTTACAAATGGCCTTATTATTTTTCCAGAATAATCTAATTCCTTTAATGCTGTAAATAATTCTTCTGGCATACCTCCCCAATAAATTGGTGAACCTATATAAATTACTTCATAAGATGATATATCAGGAACATTTTCTTTAATTGGAGCATTATGTTCTCTTGTCCTAATCTTTGCTTCTTCTATACATTCCATATAATTAGTTGAATAAGGTTTTAATGGTTCTACTTTAAACATATCAGCACCAGTTAAATCTCTAATATATTCAGCAATAACCTCAGTATTACCCTTATCTATATGTCTCATTTCTCCACCAAAGTAGTTTTCAGCTGCTCTACTAAAATAAATTATTAAACTTTTTTTGTCTTTCATTTTTCTTTCCTCCTAAATTTTATAAGTATCTAATACTATATTTCTTAATTATTTCTATTATCTATAGTGTCTACTAAATACATTGGTTTAGTACTTTCATATGGAATAGATTCTTGCATATTATATTTTTTATTACTATCAACCACCTTAACAAGTAATCTATCATCATAAATACCACCAAATAATAATCCATTATAGTAAAGTAAATATTCTCCCATCATAGATTTACAGGTTATGTTATCTAATATGTTTAATTGTTCTAAAATAAAATCTCTATAATCCTTTGTAGTAGCCATACTATCAACTCCTATAACTAATTATACCACACAAAAACGGATTTTCATCCGTTCTATATATCTTAATCTTCCGATTATTTAATTTATTAATGTTTTAACATTAGCAACCTATTGCGAAAAGCTTTTGTTTTTTAATTGTTCTTGTAAATCATATACTTTTTGTTGTAATTCAAGATTTTGCTGCTCCAATTCATTAATTCTGCTTTCATAACCATTTCTTCTTTCTTCATCTTTCTCTTTTTTATCTAAATAATTACTCCAATTATTTTTA
>JAFRIJ010000003.1 GCA_017432825.1 Bacilli bacterium | reverse complement strand
ATAATAAAAAATTAAATAAATATTTTAAATTTATATTAGAAGATGCAATAATAGAAAGAGATAATATAGATAATAATATAAAGAATAGTACAATACAAAATACTAAAAAAATACAAAAAAAAATATCAAGTAACGAATTAAAACATATAGATAAAAATATACAAATAATAGAAGAAGTAACAAATAAAATAGTTTACATATTAAATGAAATAAAACCAATTAAAATGAAAAAGAAAGCAAGAAAATTTAAAACAATGGGAAGATTAATTTTAGGAGAATTAAACGAAACAATTAAAGAATTAAATATAAAAGACCAAAAAATAATAAATAAAATATATGAGTACAAAACAACATATGAAAACTTTGCAACAAATAATAACATATTAAATAATAATAGAACTATTCTTAAAAACGTTCTAAAAGAATATGAAAATAATGTAAATAATAATAAAAATAGAAGTAAATAAGCAATGTTAATATTGCTTTTTTATTATATATTAATATATAATAATTTATAGAAAGAAAAATAAAAGTAAGTGGTGTAAATATGAATAAAGTAGTTTTAATAACAGGAGCAAGTAGAGGAATAGGAAAAAGTACCGCTACTGAATTTGCAAAAAATAATTATAATATAGTAATAAATTACAATAATAATAAAGAAGCAGCAGAAGATTTAAAAAATAAATTAAAATCAAAATATAATATAGAATGCTTAGCAATAAAAGCAGATGTATCTAACGAACAAGAAGTAGACAATATGATAGAAGATGTAATAAATACTTTTGGTAGAATAGACGTATTAGTAAATAACGCTGGAATTGCACAAGATACATTGCTAGAAGATAAAACAAAGGAAATGTTCCAAAAAACATTAAATATAAATTTAATAGGAACATTCTTGGTTAGTAAAAAAGTATCAAAATATATGCTAAAAGAAAAAAAAGGATGTATTATAAATATAAGTAGTACAAATGGAATTGATACATACTATCCATATAGTATAGATTATGATGCATCTAAAGCAGGAGTAATATCATTAACCAAAAATTTAGCAGTAGAATTAGCTCCATATATAAGAGTAAATTCAGTAGCACCAGGATGGGTAAATACTGAAATGAACAAAGATTTAGATAAAGAGTTTATTAATAAAGAAACAAAAAAAATATTATTAAATAGATTTGCAAACCCAGAAGAAATAGCAAAAGTAATATATTTTCTAGCATCAGATAGTGCAAGCTATATAAATGGAGAAATAATAAAAGTAGATGGTGGAAAATAATAAAAGGAGTAAATTATGTGTGGAATAAACGGAATAATAAGTAAAAATAAAAATAAAGAAAACCAAATAAAAAAAATGAATGATAGAATAATTCATAGAGGTCCTGAAAGTGAGGGAACATATATAGATGAGAATATAGCTCTAGGACATAGAAGACTTGCTATCATAGATTTAAAAACAGGAAATCAACCAATATATAATGAAGATGAAAGTATGGTTATTATATTTAATGGCGAAATATATAATTATAAAGAAATAAAAGAAGAATTAAAAAATCATACATTTAAAACTAATTCTGATACAGAAATGCTAATACACGGATATGAAGAGTGGGGAGTAGAATTACTTCAAAAACTAAGAGGAATGTTTGCAATAGCAATTTATGATAAAAAGAAAAAAGAATTGTTTTTAGCAAGAGATCACTTTGGAATAAAACCATTATATTACTATAATAATAATAATAACACTATGCTATTTTCATCAGAAATAAAAGCCTTTCTAGATCACCCTGATTTTAAAAAAGAATTAAATGAAGAAATGTTAGGAGCTTATTTAACCTTTAGCTTTATACCAGGCCCAAAAACAATTTTTAAAAACGTATACAAACTAAAGCCAGGTCATTATATGTTAATAAATGTAGAAACCAGAGAATATAAAATAGAACAATATTTTGATATGAAATTTTCTAATACAGATGAATCTTTTGAAAGTATTTCAAATCAAATATCAGAAGCAATGAAAGAATCAGTAAAATACCACTTAATAAGTGACGTAGAAGTAGGTTCATTCTTATCAAGTGGAATAGATTCTTCGTATCTAGTAAGCTTAGCTAAACCAGATAAAACATATACAGTAGGATTCACTAATAAAAAATATAGTGAAATTGATAACGCAAAAGAACTATGTCAAATGTTAGGTATAAATAATACCTCCGCAATAATAACTAAAGAAGAATATATGAATGTATTAGATGATGTATATTATCATTTAGATGAACCAACTAGTGATGCGTGTAGTATAGCAGTATATTTTTTATCACAAATGGCAAGTAAAGATTTAAAAGTAGTACTTTCAGGAGAAGGAGCAGATGAATTATTTGGTGGTTATAACAGTTATGATGATAATCCATACACTAAATTGCCTTTAGGAATAAGACGTTTTATAAGAGCAATATGTAAATTATTACCAAAAAACAAATATACAAGATACTTAATTAGAAGAGGAATGTCATTAGAAGAATCATATGCAAGCGTAAATAGAAATTTTTATGATGATGAACTAAAAGATATTTTGAAAAATAATAATTATTTAAAAAATCAAGATATATTAAAAGAAACATATGAAAAATATAAAAATGAAAATGAAATTAATAAAAAACTTGCTATAGATATAAAATACTGGCTACCAGATAATATATTCAATATAGTAGATAAAATGACAACAACATTTTCATTAGAGTCCCGTGTTCCATATACAGATATAGAAGTATTTAAAATATCAAGTAAATTAAATAAAAATCATAAAATAAGGAATGGAATGACAAAAGCAGCATTAAGAGAAGCAGCAAAAAAAGATATACCAAATGAAAGTTATAAAAAGAAAAAATTAGGTTTTCCAGTACCAGTTAGAGAATGGATTAAAGAAGATGACTTTTATGAAGAAATAAAAAAAGAATTTAATAGTGAAATAGCAGACAAACTATTTAATAAAAATAAAATAATAAAATTATTAGAAGACCATAAAAATAATAAAAAAGATAATTATAGAAGAATCTGGGCAATATACAGTTTTATCAAATGGTATAACGTATATTTTAAAGAAGAAGTATAAGAGAAAAAATACTTCTTCTTTATTTGTAAAAAAAGAATATTCATGATATAATAACCTCGGTTAGGAGTGATAATATTGATTACAATTAAAAGTCAAAGAGAAATAACTTTAATGAAAGAAGCAGGATTAATGGTATCAAAAACTCACAAATACCTAAAAAAATATATAAGACCAGGTATAACAACAAAAAAGCTTGATGAAATAGCAGAAAAATACATAATTAGTATGGGAGGAATACCAACATGTAAAGGATACGAAGGATTTCCAGCAGCATTATGTACCAGCATAAATGACGAAGTTGTACACGGAATACCAGGAAACAGAAAGTTAAAAAATGGGGATATTATAACAATAGATATGGTAATAGGATATCAAGGATATCAAGGAGATGCCGCTTGGACATATGAAGTAGGAAGTGTATCAGAAGAAAAAAAATACCTTATGAAGCATACAAAAGAAGCACTTTACAAAGGAATAGAGCAAGTAAAACCAGGTAACAGAATAGGAGATATATCAAATGCAGTAGAAACATATGCTAAAAAATATAAATTAGGAGTAGTAAAAGAATTAGTAGGTCATGGAATAGGTACTGAAATGCATGAAGATCCAGATGTACCAAATTATGGTAAACCACATAAAGGACCAATATTAAAACCAGGAATGGTTATATGTATTGAACCAATGTTAAATTTAGGAAGCGCAAGAGTTGGTATATTAGACGATGACTGGACAATTGTAACAGAAGATGGCATGCCTTCAGCACATTATGAACACACAGTATTAGTAACAGAAGACGGATATGAAATACTAACACCAAGACTAGATGAAAATGATTGAAAATATAGAAAAATATGCAAAAGAAAATAGAATCCCTATAATGTTACCAGATGGAATAGAATATCTATGTAATTATATTAAAGAAAATAATATTAAAAAAATATTAGAAATAGGAACCGCCATAGGCTATTCAGCAATAAAAATGGCTTCAGTAAATGATAATATTTATATAACTACAATAGAAAAAGATGAAAAAAGATATAAAGAAGCTATAAAAAATATTAATATATTAAATTTAGACAAAAGAATAAATGTATTATTAAAAGATGCCCTAGAAATAGAATTAAAAGATAAATATGATTTAATATTTATAGACGCATCTAAAGGACATAATATAGATTTCTTTAATAAATTTAAAAATAATTTAAATGATAACGGAGTAATAATAACAGATAATTTATCATTCCATGGATTAGTAGAAAATGAATCCTTAGCAATAACAAAAAATCAAAAAGGAATAGTAAAAAAAATAAAACTATTTATAGATTTTTTAGATAATAATCAAGAATTTGATACAAATTATATTGAAATAGGAGATAAAATAAGTATATCGAAAAGAAGTGATAAAAATGAAAAAAATATTAGTAATACCTAAAAATTTAAATAATTTAGGTAATATTCTTAAAACAGAAATAAATGGAATAATCCTACCAATAAAAGATTTATCAGTAGGTTATAGCACATATTTTACTATAGAAGATATTAAAGATATAATAAACCTAACTAGTAAAGAAATATGTGTAATAATAAATAAAACACTACATAAAGATGATTTACCATTACTAGAACAAGTCCTAGTAAAATTAAACAAACTAAATATTTCAAAAATAATATTTACAGATTTAGGAGTATTAAATCTAAGTGAAAAATTAAATATAAGTAAAGAATTAGTAATATATCAAGAACATCTAAACGTATCAATATCAAGTAATAATTTCTATCAAAAAAGAAACATACAATATACACTAATATCTAATGATATAACTAAAGAAGAAATAAATGAAATAAGTAAAAGCAATAAATTAATGTTAACATGCTATGGATATATTCCAATATTCTATTCAAGAAGAAAATTAATATCTAATTATTTAGAATACATTAAAGAAAAAAAAGAAGAAGTAATGTATTATATAAAAGCAAAAGATGATAGATATCCAATAATAGAAGAAAATGATGGAACAACTATATTTACTAAAGAACCAATAAATTTAATAAATGAAATAGAAAATATAGATGTAGATTACATAATATTAAATGCCTTTAATATAAATGAAGAATTATTTATGAATACTTTAAATAATTACTTAGAAAATAAAAAAGAAAAGAAAGAAACATATACAGGATTTATTAATAAAAGAACTGTATATAACATCAAAGATTATGAATAAAATAGAATTATTAGCACCTGCAGGAACATTAGAAAAATTAAAAATAGCAATTAACTATGGAGCAGACGCAGTATATTTAGGAGGAAAAAAGTTTTCCTTAAGAGCAAATGCTCAAAATTTATCTAATGAAGAAATCAAAGAAGCCTGCGAATACGCACATAAATTAGGCAAAAAAATATATGTAACAGTAAATATAATATTCCATAATGATGATTATGAAGGATTAATAGAATATCTAAAAGATTTAGCAAGTTATAAAGTAGATGCCATTATAGTATCAGATCCAAGTATAATAGAAATAATTAAAGAAAACAAAATAGATTTAAAAGTATATATTTCTACACAAATGTCAACAGCAAATAAAGAAGCAGTATTATATTGGAAAAAATTAGGAGTAGAAAGAGTTGTTTTAGCAAGAGAATGTTCAAAAGAAGATATAAAAGATATAATAGATAGTACAGGAGTAGAAGTAGAGTGTTTTTTACACGGAGCAATGTGTTCAGCATATTCAGGAAGATGCGTATTATCAAATTACTTTACTAATAGAGATGCAAACAGAGGAGCATGTGCTCAAATATGTAGATGGTGTTTTGATTTACAAAAAAACAATACTGATATTAAAAATGAAACACAATTTACAATGCAAGCAAAAGATTTATCTATGATTAATTATTTAAAAGACATGATAGAAATCGGTATAACTTCTCTTAAAGTTGAAGGTAGAATGCGAAGCTTCTACTATATTGCAACAGTAATAAGTACCTATAGAGAAGCAATAGATGATTACTATAATAATAATTTAACAGATGAGAAGATAAAACAATACGAAAAAATATTAAATAGAGTAGCAAATAGAGAAAGTATAGATCAATTTTTTAATAAAAAAATAACTAAAAGAGAACAATATTTTAGTGGAAGAAAAGAAGAATCTAATCAAGATTTCTTAGGAATAGTATTAGATTATGATGAAAAAGAAGAAATAGTTACATTAACACAAAGAAATTATTTTAAAAAAGGTGATTCAGTAGAAATATTTGGACCTAAAATAAAAACTTTTTCATTTATAATACCAGATATATATGATGAAAAAGGAAATTTATTAGACGTAGCAAATCATCCAGAACAAATAATTAAATTCAAATTAGATAAAAAAGTATATAAAGACAATATAATGCGCGTAAAAATAAAATAGAAAGGAAATAATATGTTTAGTTTAAAAAATAGAGTAGCAGTAATTACAGGTGCATCAAGCGGTTTAGGAAAACAAATGACTTATGCATTTGCAGAACAAGGAGCAGATTTAGTATTAATAGCAAGAAGAATAGAAAAACTAGAAGAAATAAAAAAAGAATTAGAAAAAAAGAAAGTAAAAGTATTAACAATTAAATGTGACGTAACAAACACAAAAGATATAGAAAAAGCAGTAAAAGAAGCAGAAAAGGAATATGGTAAAGTAGATATATTAATAAATTGTGCAGGGTCATCAAAAGATAAAGGTGTATTAAATATGCTAGATGAAGAGTGGGATTTCACAATAGCAACAGATTTAACATCAGTCTTTAAAATGACAAGAGCTTTTGCTAATATAATGAAAAAAAATCACTACGGAAGAATTATAAATATAGCATCAATGTATGGATTAGTAGGAAATACAGAAATACCAACCATAGCATATCATTCATCTAAAGGTGGAGTAGTAAACTTTACAAGAGCAGCAGCTGCAGAGTTAGCTATAGATGGAATAACAGTAAACGCAATATGTCCTGGATACTTTTATACTGAATTAACAAAAGAAGTATTAGATACCAAAGAATTTCAGGAATTTGCCAAAGTACATGTTCCAATGAGAAGATATGGAGAAAATGGAGAATTAAATGCTGGAGCAATCTTTTTAGCAAGCGATGAAGCAAGTTATGTAACAGGCGTAATACTACCAATAGATGGTGGATATACTTGCGTATAAAAAAAGAATTGATTATTCAATTCTTTTTATTTTAAAACAAATTTATCATTATCAACATCTATAGTAATAGTACTATTATATTTAATATTATTTTTTATAATTTCATTAGCAATTAAAGTTTCAATATTTCTCTGAACAAACCTTTTAATAGGTCTAGCTCCAAATTTAACATCATAAGAATTATCTATAATATATTTTTTAGCTTTATCAGTAATAACAATAGATATTCTTTTATCCTTAAGTCTAACCTCAATATCCTTAATAATTTTATCTAAAATATTATATATAACATCATAAGATAAAGAATTAAAGATAATTATTTCATCAATACGATTAATAAACTCAGGTTTAAAAGTATTTCTTAATTCAGTCATAACCATATCTTCAGAATTTGATAAATCCTCAAGAATATATTCACTACCTAAATTACTAGTCATAATAATAATAGTATTTTTAAAATCAACAGTTCTACCTTGACCATCAGTAATTCTTCCATCATCTAATATTTGAAGTAATATATTAAATACATCTCTATGAGCTTTTTCAATTTCATCAAATAAAACAATAGAATAAGGATTTCGCCTAACGGCTTCTGTTAACTGCCCACCATCATCATAACCAACATATCCCGGAGGAGAACCAATTAAACGAGCAACACTATGTGGTTCCATATATTCACTCATATCAATCCTAATCATATGTCTTTCATCATCAAATAATTCATAAGCTAAAGTTCTAGCTACTTCTGTCTTACCAACTCCAGTAGGGCCTAAAAAGATAAATGAACCAATAGGACGATTAGGATCCTTAATACCAGCTCTGGCTCTAATAATAGCCTCACTAACTAACTTAATAGCTTTATCTTGTCCCATAACGCGTTTCTTCATATTAGCTTCCAAATTAAGTAATTTATCTTTTTCACTACCAACTAATTTACTAATTGGAATAGAAGTCCATTTAGAAATAATTCTAGCAATATCCTCATCATCAACAGTATCAGATAAAATATCAGATTTATTTTCCTTTTGTAATTCTTTTAATTCAGATTCTAGTTTAGGAATAATACCATGTTGTAACTTAGCAGCAGCATCCAAATCATAATTATTTAAAGCAGTATCTAACTTACGATTAGCATCATCAATTTCTTTCTTCTTATCACTAATTAAATTATTAATTCTTTTTTCTTCTTCCCAATCATTCCTAAGTTTATTTTCCTTTTCTTTTAAAGAAATTAAAGAATTATCAATTTCCTTTAATCTATTTTTAGATATATCATCATTTTCTTTCTTAAGAGCTTCTTTTTCAATCTGTAATTGCATAATATTTCTAGTTAAACTATCTAATTCAGTAGGTACAGACTCCATTTGAACCTTAATAGTAGCACAAGCCTCATCAACTAAATCGATAGCCTTATCAGGTAAAAATCTACTAGTAATATAACGATCAGATAAATAAGCAGCACTAACTAAAGCTTTATCTTTAATATTAACACCATGATATACTTCAAATCTAGATTTTAAACCTCTTAAAATAGTAATAGTATCTAGTACAGTAGGTTCATTAACTTGTACTTTTTGAAACCTTCTTTCTAAAGCTCCATCTTTCTCAATATATTTACGATATTCATTTAAAGTAGTAGCACCAATACAATGAATTTCTCCACGAGCTAGCATTGGTTTTAACATATTACCAGCATCCATTGCACCTTCTATAGCACCAGCTCCAACAATCATATGAATCTCATCAATAAACATAATTATATTACCATCAGAATCTTTAACTTCTTTTAAAACTGCTTTTAATCTTTCCTCAAACTCACCACGATATTTAGCACCTGCAATTAAAGAACCCATATCAAGTTCCCAAATAGTTTTATTTTTAAGATTATTAGGAACATCGCCTTTAATTATTCGATTAGCAAGTCCTTCTACAATAGCAGTCTTACCAACGCCAGGTTCTCCTATTAATACAGGATTATTCTTAGTTTTACGAGAAAGAATTCTAGTAATACTTCTAATTTCATCATCTCTTCCAATAACAGGATCAATTTTTCCATTTTTAGATTGTAAAGTAATATCACGACCATATTTCTCTAAAACATTCTCTAAATTTTCTTCATAAGGATTATTATTCATAATTACATCTCCTTTCAATAATAAAATTATATCACCATTTTAGCAATTGTCAATATAGATTGCTAAAATAAAATAATAAACCTTGACAAAAAGTAAAATAAATGTTAACATATATAACCGATTTTTAAGGGGGGTTAATTATGATTAAAAAAGCTTATAAAATAATAAATAATAATAAAATAATAGCAATAAGTATACTAATAACATTAATAGTAATTAACTACATATTAATAACAAATCCGCAAGAAAAAACCATAATACTATTATTTGGAATATTATTATTAATAATAAATACAATCTTCATTACAAAAAACAATAATGAATAACAGAACAAGAATAGTACTAGGATTAATACTAATAATTTTAGGAATAAATCTATTATTAAGCAACTACGTAAGAGAAAAAAGAGAATTAGTCTTCAGTAATATGAATATGGAATTATCTATTCCTAAATTAGAAATATTTAATGAAGAACCAGAAGAAAATATAGAAACTGAAGAACCAGAAGAAGAGGAAGAAAGTAATGAAGAGTCAAAAGAAGAAATAGTAAATTATGAAACATATACAGGAATACTAAATATTCCTAAAATAGGATTTAGTAGAGGCTTTTATAAAAAAGAATCATCCCTTAATAATGTATCATTTAATATAAAAATAATAAATGAATCAGCATACCCAGATGAAGATAAAGGAAATGTAATAATAATAGGTCATTCAGGAAACTATAGTAATAGTTATTTTGCTAATCTATATCAATTAGAATTAAATGACTTAGCAACTATAACATACGAAGGAAAAAAATATACCTATAAAGTAACAAATATATATACAGATACAAAAAATGGAACAATAACAATATTAAGAGATATAACCAAGAATACATTAACTCTAATTACATGTACAAAAGATGATGAAACAACTCAAACAGTATATATAATGAATTTATTAGAAGTAGAATAATAAAGGGGGTTATAATATGAAATATACATCAATAATAGAAAAATTTAATTGTATATTAGATCTAACTAGTAATACAATAGTATATCCAATATTTATATCTATTTTAGGCTTAATAAATATACTAATGCTATTAAAAAAAATAAAGCCTAAAAAAGGTATAATATTAATAATAATAGATTATTTATTACTATTATTATATGAAGTAATAAATAATTATAAAGGATTAGTAAAAGCATTTGATAACATCGCTAACAACTTCTTTACTAATATATATTTTCCTTCTATATATACATACATATTTATCTTAATAGTAATAACAACAATAACAATAAAAGGAATATTAAATAAAGAAGAAAAATCATATAGAATTACAAACGGAATATGTTTCTTTATAATACATTTTATTCTTATATTAATAATAAATATAATATCTAATAATAATATAGATGTATTTTCTAAAAAATCATTATTTACAAATACTAACTTAGTAATATTATTAGAATCAAGCATAAATATATTCTTAACCTGGTTATTAGCAAGAACAGTAATATATACGTCAAGTAAAATAAATGAAAGCATAAGCCTAAAACCAATTAAAGAATTAAAACCAGTAAATAATACGTTAATAGTAGAAAATATAAATACAAATGTAAAAGAAGAAAATAATAAAAAGAAAGAATATATATATACCAATAAAGAAAAAGATTTAAATATAAATGATTTATTATTCTCAAAACAAGAAATAAAAAAAGAAGAAACTATTAATAGTGATGAATTATTAGATAAATTAATAAACAATGGATTACCAGTAATTCATGATAGTAAAGTACTAGAAGAAAGAAATAATTACACATTAAATGATTATAGAATATTTAATAAAATATTAAGAGATATCAAAGAAATAAATGGAAGTAATATAATTAATATAAATAGAGAATTAGAATTAAAATTAACAAATAAATATACAGAAGAAGAATACAATCTATTTAAATTAATGCTAAAAAACTATTCAAATTAATAAAGGAGTAAAAAATGATAAATATAATAAATAAAATAAATATAAATTATATAATTATAAGTATATTATTTTTAGTAGCGTCAATATTATTTCTAAAAGATAATAATATTAAAAAAAGTTTAAAAAAATCATATATTATAACATATATAATGCTAACTATAGTAGGTACAGTATATATCAAAAATATACTAAATAGTATCTTTAAATTAGAATTAGCATCAGTAGATCTATACATATTAAGCATATTAATATCAACCATTATAATACTAATAACAATAAATAAAAAAATAAATTTATCTAATAAAATATTAAATAAAACATTATATTTAATAAGCACTCTAATATTAGTATTAAACGTAATACTATTAATAGGAATTAAAACAAATTATTTTATTACAGAAATATCAACTATTATAAAATTAATGAATTTAAATTTTATAGCATTCATAGTATATTTATATTTAGTACCATCAGTCTACATAATAAAAAGCATATTAATTGGATTATTAAAAAAGAAAAACAAATATATAATTAAAGGAATAGATTGTAGTATAATATTAGAAGATAATGATAAAGAAAATAGAAAGAAAAATTATGAATTATTAAAAAAAGATATAAATGCTAAATTAACAAACGGATATACATTAGAAGAAACTAAAACATTAAAAAATATAATAGAAAAATTAAATATTAAAACAATAAATGATTTAAATTTAGATATAAATAAATTAAATAAAATAACAAAAGAAGAATATACATTATTAAAAAGTTTTATGACTACACATAATATATAGTAAAGATGAATAGGAAACTATTCATTTTTTCTTTTACTTGAAAAAATATATAAATTATGATAAATTAAATAATAGATAGTGGTGATAACAAATGTATCTAAAAAGTATAAAAGCATACGGATTTAAATCATTTGCAGATAAAATAGAAATCAATTTAGGCAAAAATATAAATGGAATAGTAGGCCCTAACGGATCTGGAAAAAGTAATGTAGTAGACGCTGTGAGATGGGTACTAGGAGAGCAAAGCATAAAATCCCTAAGAGGAGATAATTCTACAGATGTAATATTCTCAGGAAGTAAAAGCAGAAAACCACTTAATAGCGCAACAGTAACACTAGTATTTGATAATACAGATAAAAGTCTACCAATAAATTATACAGAAGTATCAGTAAAAAGAGTAATGTATAGAACAGGAGAAAATGAATATTACTTAAATAATGAAAAATGTAGATTAAAAGATATAACAAATATATTAACAGATACAGGAGCAGATAAAGAAGCATTCAATATAATATCTCAAGGGAAAATAGATGAGATATTAAGTACTAAACCAACAGATAGAAGAACAATATTTGAAAGTGCAGCAGGCATAGTAAAATATCGAAAAAGAAAAGAAGAAGCAATAAGAAAACTAGATAGAACCAACACAAATATAGATAGAGTAAATGATATAATTAGTGAACTAGAACAAAACTTAATACCCCTAAAAAAACAAAGTGAAGAAGCAAAAATATATAAAAAATATAAAGAAGAATTAGATAATTTAGAAATCTCTTTAATAGCACATGATATAAATAAATATAATTTTGAGACAAAAAATCTAAAAAAAGAGATAGATGATTTAAACGATGAATTAATTGATTTAACCAATGGAAATACTACATATGATTTAGACATATTAAAATTAAAAGACAGTTTAAAAGAAACAGAAGATAATATAAATAATAATCAAAAATTATTAATAGAATTAACCAAAAATATTGAAAAAATAGACGCTAATATAAGAGTATTAAAAGAAAGAGATAAAAATAAAGATAATAAAGATAATATATTAGATAAAATACTACAAATAAAAGAAAAAATACTAAAAGAAGAAAATAATATAAATAATATAAAACTAACAATAGAAAAAAAACAAGAGGAATTAAATAATAATAAAAGTATAAATACAAATAACATAAATAAAATGAATATTCTAAAAGAAAAACAGAATAAATTAACTAATAATATAAATAATAATAATAGAAAAATAACAGATATAAAATATAAAATAGAATATATAGAAAACAACATAAATAACAATAATTCATTACCAACATCTATAAAAAATATTCAAAATAATCCAAGATTAACAGGTATTCATAATACAATAGGTAAAATAATAAATATAGATAATGAATATAATACTGCTATAAATATAGCATTAGGTGCAAGTATCAATTATTTAGTAGTAGATAATACAAAAATAGCTAAAGAATTAGTTAATTATCTAAAAGATAACAAACTAGGAAGAGCAACATTTTTTCCCTTAGATGTAATAAAACCTAGATACATTGACGAACAAACATTAAATAACATAAAAAATATAAAGGGATTTATTAATACAGCAGACAAACTAGTTAATTATGAAATTATATATAAAAATATTATAACAAATCAACTAGGTAATATTATTATTACAGATAATATAGATACTGCTAATAATATAAGCAAAATAATAAATCATAAATATAAAATAGTAACATTAGATGGACAAGTAATAAATATAGGAGGATCTATAACAGGAGGATCTATTAATAATAACTATAATATAATTAAAGAAAAATATGATTTAGAAAACAATAAAATAGAACTAAATAATCTAATAAAACAAAATCAAAATATAGAAAACGATTTAATAGAAATAAATAAAGAATTAAATAATTATGAAAACATTATACAAAATGATAATTTAAAAATAAGTATTATAGAAGAAAATATAAATAATACTAATAAAAATTTAATTGAAGAAACAAATAATTTAAACAACTTAGAAAGAGAACTAAAGGATTTAGAAACAATAAACAATAATAATACTAACAAAGAATTAGAAACACTAATAAATACATATTATAGTGCAATAAACAATAAAGATAATTTAGAAAATACAATAGAATCATTGTATAGAAAAAAAGATAATACAAGTAAAAATATAGAAGAATTAGAACAATTAAGTAAAAAAACAAAAACAAATATAAATATAAAAGAAAAGAATATAAAAGAAAATGAATTAAAATTAAACACACTTAATATAAAAATGGATAACTTATTATTAGAATTGACAGAAGAATATAATATGACATTTGATAATGCAATAAAAAAATATAAATTAGATATAGATGAATCAATAGCAAGAAACAAAGTAAAAGAATTAAAAAATAATTTAAAAGGAATAGAAAACGTTAACTTAGGTGCTATAGAAGAATATGAAAGAATAAATACAAGATACGAATTCTTAAATAAACAAAAAAATGATTTACATGATGCAGAAGATACATTATTAGAAATAATAAGTGAAATGGATAATATAATGCAAGAAAGATTTATAACTACTTTTGAAGAAATAAGAAAAGAATTTAAAAAAGTATTCGTAAGTATGTTTAAAGGTGGAAATGCTGAATTAATATTAACAGAACCAGATAATATTCTAGAAACAGGAATAGAAATACAAGCAGTACCATCAGGCAAATCACTAAAAAGCATATCTTTATTATCAGGAGGAGAAAAAACATTTACAGCAATATCATTATTATTCGCTATATTAAATGTAAGGCCAGTACCATTTTGCTTATTAGATGAGGTAGAAGCAGCATTAGATGACGCTAATGTAGAAGCATTTGGTAATTATCTATATAAATATAAAGATAAAACGCAATTTATATTAATAACACATAAAAAGAAAACAATGGAATTTATTGATACCTTATATGGAATAACAATGCAAGAATCAGGAGTAAGTAAATTAGTTAGTGTAAGACTAGAAGACATAGAAAAATAGGAGGATAATGTGAATTATAAAAAAATTGTAGTAGCAGGCGGAGGAATACTAGGAAGTCAAATAGCTTTTCAAAGTGCATATTGTGGCTATGAAGTAGTAATATTAATTAGAAAAGAAGATAGTAAAGAAGAAGTAAAAAATAAAATAAATAAATTATATGATATATATATAGAAACAATAGCATTAATGACTAAAAATAAAGAATGGGCAAGAGGAATAGCAAAAGAAAACAAATTTAATAATAATGATTGCTTAAATAAATTAAATAAAACAAAAAATAATATAACAATAGAAACAGAACAATCTAAAGCATTAGAAAATGCAGATTTATTAATAGAATCAATTACAGAAAATTATGATATAAAAGTATCATTTTATAAAGAAATAGCACCATTATTAGAAGAGAAGACAGTAATAGTAACAAATTCTTCAACACTATTACCATCAAAATTAGCAAGATTTACAAATAGACCAGATAAATATCTATCATTACACTTTGCTAACTCAATCTGGAAAAATAATATTGCAGAAGTAATGAAACATAGTGGAACAAATAATAAATATTTTGAAGAAGTAGTTAAATTTGCTGAATCAATTAATATGATACCTTTAAAAGCAAACACAGAAAAATCAGGATATTTACTAAATTCCATGTTAGTACCATTCTTATTAAGTGCTATGGATTTAGTAGCAAATGAAGTATCTGACCCAGAAACAATAGATAAAGCATGGACACTAGGTACAGGAGCACCTAAAGGCCCATTTCAAATAATGGATACAGTTGGCTTAGAAACTGCCAAAAATATAGTATTACAATATCAAAAAGTACCAGATTTATTTGATCCATTACTAAAGAAAATGATGCTACCATATAATTATGATGGAATGTTAAGAATATTAAATAAATATATAGATGAAGGTAAAATAGGAAAATCTAGTGGTGAAGGTTTTTACAAATATAGTAGCAAAGACTAAAAGTTTGATTAATTCAAACTTTTTTTGTTATTATTATAAAATTATGTTATAATTAACTAGTGTTTTAACGGAGGTATATATGAAAACAGACGATTTTAACTATGAATTACCAGAATATCTAATAGCCCAACATCCTTTAAAAAATAGAGACAGTTCCAAATTAATGATAGTAAATAGAAATACTGGTGAAATAAAGCATGAAATATTTCATAATATAATAGATTACTTAGATGAAAATGACGTATTAGTATTAAATAATACTAAAGTAATACCAGCAAGATTAATAGGCATAAAAGAAGACACCAAAGCACATATAGAAATATTATTATTAAGAAATATTGAAAAGGATAATTGGGAATGTTTAGTAAAACCAGCAAAAAGAGTAAAAATAGGTACTATAATAGATTTTGGCGAAGGTTTATTAAAAGCTAAATGTATAAGTGTAAAAGAAGAAGGAATAAGACAATTTACCTTTATTTATGAAGGAATATTCTATGAAATATTAGATAAATTAGGAACAATGCCATTACCTCCATATATAAAAGAAAAACTAAAAAATAACGATAGATACCAAACAGTATACGCTAAAATAATAGGAAGTGCAGCCGCTCCAACAGCAGGATTACACTTCACAAAAGAACTATTAGATAAAATAGAAAAAAAGAATATAAAAATATACTATATAACATTACATGTAGGATTAGGTACATTTAGGCCAGTAAACGTAGAAGACGTAACTAAGCACAAAATGCATTCAGAATACTATAGTATGGATGAAAATGTAGCTAAAGAACTAAATAAAGCAAAAAAAGAAGGAAAAAACATTATAGCAGTAGGAACAACTACAACAAGAACATTGGAAACAATAATGACAAAATATAATGAATTTAAAGGTTGCAGTGGAAATACAGATATATTTATATATCCAGGATATAAATATAAAGCAATAGATGGATTAATAACAAATTTTCATTTACCTAAATCAACATTAATAATGTTAGTAAGTGCATTCAGTAGTAAAGAAATAATATTTAATGCATATAATGAAGCAATTAAAAATAATTACAGATTCTTTTCCTTTGGAGATGCTATGTTTTTAACAACAAAAAAGTAAAAATTTAAATAAAAAAAAGGAAATACGAATTATACGTAGAATATTATTATTAGAGGGTGATAACAAGTGGCATATATAGATGATGCAACAATTAACGAAATAAGAAGAAAACATCCTATAAAAGAAATAGTTGAAAGATATGTAAGTTTAACTAAAAAAGGTGAAGATTATTGGGGTCTTTGCCCATTTCATCCTGATAATAATGCATCTATGAGTGTATCAACTAAATTAGATATGTTTCAATGCTTTGCATGCCACAAAGCAGGAAATATATTTAACTTTATAGCAGGAATGGAAAATATAAACTATGGAGACGCAATAAGATTATTAGCAAAAGAAGATGGATATAACATAGGAAATGTATCAAATTACGTAAACCCTCATATAAAAGATTATGAAATAATGAACTTAGCAATTAAATTTTATCAAAATAATATAAACAGTACATTAGGAAATAACGCCATAAAATATTTAGAAAACAGAAAAATAGATAGAGATACAATAAAAAAATTTGAAATAGGTTTATCAATAGCAAGACAACCAATAACAAAATTTCTAGAAAATAAATATGATATAAATGATTTAATAGATTTAGGATTATCAAATACGAATGAAACAGATGTATTTTCAGATAGAATAATGATTCCAATACACGATTTGAATGGTAACCCAATAGGTTTTGGAGGAAGAATATATCAAACAAAAGATGGAAGTAAATATATAAATACCAAATCAACTAAAATATTTGATAAGAGTAATATATTATATAACTATCATAGAGCACATAACAAATTATCAAAAGATAATTCTATAATAATAATGGAAGGGTACTTTGATGTAATAAGAGCAAGTACAGTAGGAATAAATAATTGTGTAGCCCCAATGGGTACAGCCCTAACAACAAAACAAATAAGAACATTAAAAAAAATAACTAATAATATAATATTATGTTTTGACGGAGATGAAGCAGGAAAAACAGCAACTGAAAGAGCAATACCATTACTTGAAAATGAAAATATAAATATTAAAATAATAAGATTAGAAGAAAAAGATCCAGATGAATTTATTATAAAAAGAGGAAAAGAAGCATTTATAAATAAAGTAAATAATCCAATGAGTGTAATGGATTTTAAGATGCAAACACTAAAAGAAAATAAAAATCTAAATGACACAAAAGATATTAGTAAATATATAGATGAATTAATTAAAGAATTAATTAAAGAAAAAGATGAAATAACTATCGAATTAACATTAAAACAACTAGAAAAAAAATTTAATGTAAATTATGAAACTTTAAAAGAAAGATATGATAAATATAATGAAATAACAAAGAAGAACACTAAAACTAGTAAGCAAGAAGTAAAAATAAAAGAAAAAAGCTTATTAAATAAGTATGGACAAGCTACAAATAATTTGTTATACTATATGGCCGTAGCGCCTAGTATAATAGATAAATCAGAAAAAAAAGTAATAATGATATTAGATGATAAAAAAAGAAGATTATTTAATGAATTAATTTATTATTATCATAAATATAATAATATAATTATTGCAGATTTTGTCACATATTTAAATACCAAAACTGATGTAGCAGATACATTTATGGAAATACTAAATCTAAACTTAAAAAAAGAGTATACAGAAGAAGAAATAGAAGACTATATTAAATGTATAAATGAAGAATATCAAAATAAAAGAATAGAAAAATTAAACATTGAATTAAGTACAGAAAAAGATCCAATGAAACAAGCTAAAATATCAATGGAAATATCTAAATTAAAAGGAGTGACCATGAAATGATAGAAGAAATAAAAACATTTGAAGAAAGAAAAAATGAATTACTAGAAAAAGGTAAAGAAAAAGGATATATAACTTATGAAGAACTTGCTAATAGATTAAAAGGATTAGAAATAGATTCAGATTCCCTAGATGAATTATACAATTCCTTAATAGAAAATAATATAGAAATAGTAAATGATGAATCTGAATTAGGAGGACAACCAGACGATGCAGGTGGGGATATTGAAGATATATTAAAAGATAACACAATTGCAAAAGAAATATCCATAAACGACCCCGTAAGAATGTATTTAAAAGAAATAGGTAGAATAAGCTTACTATCATTAGAGGAAGAAACAGCATTATCAGAACGTATTGCTGATGGTGATGAAGAAGCTAAAAATATTTTAGCAGAATCAAATCTACGTTTAGTAGTAAGTATTGCAAAAAGATATGTAGGAAGAGGAATGCTTTTTCTAGACTTAATTCAAGAAGGTAATATTGGATTAATGAAAGCAGTAGAAAAATTTGATGCAAATAAAGGATATAAATTCTCTACATATGCAACATGGTGGATAAGACAAGCTATAACAAGAGCGATTGCAGATCAAGCAAGAACTATAAGAGTACCAGTACATATGGTAGAAACAATAAATAAATTATCAAGATATCAAAGACAATTAACACTAGAATTAAACCGTGAACCAACAGATGAAGAACTTGCTAAAAAAATGGGTATACCAGTTGATAAAATAAGAGAAGTAATAAAAATAGCTCAAGATCCAGTATCATTAGAAACACCAATAGGTGAAGAAGATGATTCACACTTAGGAGACTTTGTAAAAGATGAAAGAAGCATGTCTCCAGAAGAATACACAATTCATGAAATGTTAAAAGATGAAATAAGTGATGTACTACTAACATTAACGGAAAGAGAAGAACAAGTATTAAGATTAAGATTTGGATTAGATGATGGTTCATGTAAAACTCTAGAAGAAGTTGGACAAATGTTTGGAGTAACAAGAGAAAGAATAAGACAAATAGAAGCAAAAGCTCTAAGAAAACTAAGACATCCATCAAGGAGTAGAAAATTAAAGGATTTCTTAAATGATTAAAATATCAGAAAGATTAAAATCTATTTCAGAATTTATAGAAGATAATACAAACATACTAGATATAGGTTGTGACCATGGATTATTAGATATCTATTTAATGCAAAATAAAAATAATATAAATATAACAGCAACTGAAATAAATAAAGAAGCACTTAATAATGCAATAAAAAACTTTAAAAAAAATAAATTAGATAATAAAATTAAAACAATTCATACCAATGGATTAGATAATATAGATACCACTAATATAAACACAATTATTATAGCAGGAATGGGATCACATACTATAGTAGGTATATTATATAAAAATATAAAAAAATTAAAAAATATAGATAACTTAATATTACAAAGTAATAATGATATAGATTTTTTAAGAAAAAAAATAACAAAAATAGGTTATTACATTGAAAAAGAAAAATTAATAAAAGATAAAAATATAATATATACCATAATACAATTTAAAAAAGGACGTAAAATATATAACAGAAAGCAATTATATTTTGGACCATATTTATTAAAAGAAAATAGTATATTATTTAAAGATAAAAACAAAGAAGATTTAATTAAATTAAATAAAATATATAAATTAATACCCAAAAAATATATATTATATAAAATAAAAACGTTATATAAAATTAATTTATATAAAAACTTGCCAAAATAGAAAAAATATGTTAAAATATCAACTCTAAACAAAGAAAAGAGGTGATATGATGAATTATACATTACCATATTACGGGAAAAAAGGAACCATAGCAAAAATAGATGAAAACAAAAGATTCTATTTAGTATCTCGCTACGGAACAAATAAAAAAGAAAAATACATACTAGAAGTACCAAAAACATCTTTAAACAAAGAATTACTAATGCAAAACTATTATAATGATTTAAATGAATACTTAATAATAAGCAAAGATAAATATAATGAGTATTACAAATCAAAAGATAAAAAAATAAAAGGATTAAACATAATAAAACTAACTGGAATATTAATGTTAGGTTCATCAGTACCACTATTAAAAACATATAATACATTAGGATATATCGGAATAGCATTAGATGTATTATCAATGCCAGTAATAATAACCGCTATAAAATTATCTATAGATGATAAAAAATTAGAAACAAAGAATAAATTTATAAATAAATATGAAGAATTAAATCACAAACTAAAAATATATAACGAAAGTAAAGAAATAAATTTAGAAAAAACCAAATATAGTAAAGTAGTAAAAGATGAAAAAACACCAAAAAGAGATTTAAAAAAAATATTAGAAAGAAAAAAAGAATATCATAACTAGATATTCTTTTTTCTATTTATACCTATCATAGCACCTAAAGAAGAAGAAATAAATATAATTAAATAATAAAGAATAGATTTATAATTAAAACTATCAAACATTAAATTAATAATAATAAAAATAAATATAATAATTAAAGCAAGTTTCATACCTTCTAGATAACCCTTTTTAACAGATTTTCTACCTAAAATATAAGAACTATATAAGATACTAATAAGAGGAATTAATAATTTAAAATAATTAAGAATATTATTAGATAGTAAATTAAAATATAATAGTAAAGTATAAATTAATAATAAAGAAAATAAAATTATAAAGAAATAACCTAAAGATATTATTAATTTTTTCATAATAAACCACCTAATAAATATTATGATGAATAAAAGAAAATATAATAGCAAATAATAAATATAGGTGATAAAATGGAACTATTAATGATAATAATAAGAACATTCTTCTTCTATTTTTTTATATTTATAGTATATAGAATAATGGGAAAAAGAGAAGTAGGTCAATTAGGAATAATAGATCTAATAGTATCAATCCTAATAGCAGAATTAGCAGTTATAAGCATAGAAAATTATGATAATAACATATTTAAATCAATAATACCAATAATAACACTATGTTTAATACAAATATCTTTAGCATATATAACACTTAAAAACCCCAAACTAAGAATAGCATTAGATGGTAATCCGGCAGTAATAATAAAAGAAGGAAAAATAAATTATCATGAAATGACAAAACAAAAATATAACTTAGATGATTTAATATCACAAATAAGAGAAAAAGGATATAAAAATATAGAAGAAATAGAATATGCCATCTTAGAAAACAACGGAACTCTATCAGTATTTCCTTATACAAAAGAAAAAAAAGAATTACCACTACCACTTATATTAGATAACAGAATAGAAAAAGATACACTAAAAGAATTAAACAAAGATGAAGAATGGGTAATAAAATTATTAAAAAATAAAAATATAAAACTAGAAGAAGTATTCTATGCCTTTTATAAAAATAATAATATATTCGTAATTAAAAACAAAGATTTATTATAAACTTTAATAACAAAATTATTAAAGTTTTTTTATTAACTTTACAATAAAAAAAAACTATTATATAATTAAAATGCATAGAAAAAAGGTGAATAAATGAAAGAACCAATTCTTTATAAAACATTAAGACCATTAATAGTTTTTTTAGTAAAAATATTATATAAGCCAGAAATAATAGGTACTGAAAATATTCCAGAAGATGGAAAAGTTGTATTAGCAGGTAACCATACAAACAATTTAGATTGTGTATTACTAATAACATCTACTAAAAGAACAATACATTTCTTAGCAAAAGATGAATTAGTACAAGGATTTAAAAAAGGATTATTCTTAAATATGGGAATTATACCTGTAAATAGAAGAATACATGATAAAGATGCTTTACAAAAAGCAATAGATGTACTAAATAATGATAAAGTAATAGGAATATTCCCCGAAGGGACAATAAATAGAACTGATAACACAATAATACCATTTAAAATAGGTGCAGTAAAAATGGCAAGTGTTACTAATACAAAAATAGTACCATTTATAATAACAGGAGAATATAAAATAGGAAATAAAGGTTTAAAAATAGAATTTTTAGAACCAATAGAAATACCAAAAAAAGAAGATTTAACAGAATATAATGAAGAACTAGAAAATATAATTAGTAAAAAACTAAAAAAGGAGAAAAAATAATATGGGACTAATGGACATAAGTTTTTTCAAATTTCTAGGATTTAAAACGAAACCAAAAGCACCTTGGGAAAAATATTATAAAAAAAATGATATGAATATATCTCCACCAAATAAATCAATATATAGATTTTTAAGAGATAAAGTCAAAGAAGAACATTATGATAATAATATAGCAATAACATATTTTGGAACACATAGAACATATAACGATTTCTTTAAAGAAATTAATATTACAGCTAAAGCTTTTAAATCACAAGGAATAAGAAAAGGAGATATAGTAACAATATTATCTGCTAATGTTCCTGAAGCATTAATATCTTTTTATGCACTAAATAAAATTGGAGCAGTAGTAAACATATTACACCCGTTATTATCAGAGCAAGAAATAAAACAAGCTCTAGAGAATTATTCATCAGTAGTATTAATAGCATTAGATATATGTTATAGTAAAATAAAAAATATAATAAATGAAACAAATGTATACAAAACAATAATAATATCCGCTAAAGATTCGATGAATGTAATAACTAAAATAGGTTACGAATTAACTCAAGGAAGGAAAGTAGAAAGACCAAAATCAACTGAATTATATATATATTGGAAAGAATTTTATCAAAAAGGAATTAAATATACAGAAAAAAATATAGAAGAGCAAGGAACAAAAGACACTCCAGCTGTAATATTGCAAAGTGGAGGATCAACAGGAACACCAAAAGGAATAGTACTATCAAATGGTAATTTCAATTCAGCAACCATAGCAGCAACAAAAGCATATCCAGATTTATGCAAAAATGATAAGATATTAGGAATATTACCAATATTTCATGGACTAGGATTAGAAGTTGGAATGAATGACGCCTTATATGTAGGAGCAGAATTAGTAATGATTCCAACATTTAAAGCAAAAGAATTTGATAAATTACTAACTAAACATAAACCAACAGTATTACTAGGAGTGCCAACATTATTTGAAGCATTAACAACAAACGAAAGAATGAAAAACGTATCTCTATCACAATTAAAATACGTAATAGCAGGAGGAGATACCTTAAATAAAACAAGAGTAAATAAAATAAACGACTTTTTACATGAACACGGAGCCAAAACAAATATGATTCAAGGTTATGGAATGACTGAAGCCGTAGCAGCAGTATGTGTAGATTTAAAACATGCTTCACGTCCAGGAACAATTGGAATTCCATGGCCAGGAATATATTTAAAAATAGTAAAACCAGCAACGGATGAAGAAGTCCCATATGGAACTGATGGAGAAATATGCATATGTGGTCCAGTTGTCATGTTAGGATATTACAACAACGAAAGAGAAACAAACGATGCATTACACATACATAAAGATGGTAATATATGGTTACATTCAGGAGATATAGGTTGTATGGATGAAGATGGTTTCGTATCTTATAAACAGAGAATAAAAAGAATGATAGTTACATCAGGATACAATGTATATCCATCACAAATAGAAGAAGTTTTAGAACAACATCCAGCAGTTATGGATGCAACAGTAATAGGTATACCACATCCATATAAAATAGAAGTAGGAAAAGCATATATAGCACTAAAAAAAGGACATATAGCATCTCCAAAATTAAAAAAAGACTTAATTGAATTATGTAAAAAAAATTTAGCACAATATGCTATACCAAAAGAATGGGAATTTAGAAAAAGTCTTCCCAAAACAATAGTAGGAAAAGTAGATTTTAAAAAGCTACAACAAGAAAATATAGAAAAGAGAGCGAAAAATGAAGAAGAAAAAAAGATTTAAAGGTGAAATAGGATATTTCATGTTAACTCCAATAATGAGAGTATTATTTAGACTATATTATAATCCAACCATAATTAATAAAAAAGTAATACCTAAAAAAGGTCCAATACTAATAGCAGGAAATCATAAACACGTATATGATCAATGTCTAACTATAATGGCAACACATAGAATAATCCATTACATGGCTAAAAAAGAATACTTTGATGGTAAAATGGCATGGTTTTTTAAATTAGTAGGTTGTATTTCAGTAAATAGACAAATAAAAGATACGCACGCTACAGAACAAGCATTAGAAATATTAAGAAATGATGGAGCAATAGGATTATTTCCAGAAGGAACAAGAAATAAAACAAAAGATGTATTCCTATTACCATTTAAATTTGGAACAGTATCAATGGCCAAAAAAACAAACGCAACTATAGTACCATTTGGATTAACAGGAGATTACAAATTTAGAAGTAAAAATTTAACCATAAGATATGGAGAACCATTTAAAGTAGGAGATATGGATTTAGAAACAGCAAATAAAAAACTATATGAAGAAATAAAATCATTAATGGAGAAAAATTTAGAAGAAGAAAAAAAGCAATAACAAAATTGCTTTTTTATTATATATATGATATAATTCAAAAAGAAAGTAGGTAAACAAATGAGAATAGGTGTAGACATAGACGGAGTATTAAATGATATCGGACAATGGCATTATTCATGTGGTTATAAATTTTGTATAGAAAACAATATACATAGAGGATTTAATCCATATAAATACATGATTGAAGAACAATTCTTTTTAACAAATGAAGAGAATAATAGATTTTGGAAAGAATATATATTTGATTTAATGGTATCAATACCATCAAGACCTTATGCCTCACAAGTAATAAAAGAATTAAGAGAATTAGGACATGAAATTGTAATACTAACAGCAAGAGATAATAGATATTTAACAAACCAATATGCTAATACAATGAATTTTTATGTAGAACAATGGCTAACAAAACACGGAATAGAATATGATCAAATAATAGCAGGAACAGGAAATAAAAAAGATAAGTGTATAAAGAATAATATAGATATAATGATAGAAGATAAAGCAAGTAACGTAGAAAAAATAAGCGAACACATACCTGTATTATGCTTTGATGCCCCATACAATCTAGAAGTAAAAAAAGATAACGTAGAAAGAGTATATAGTTGGTATCAAATATTAAATTATTTTTTAAACAAAAAATAATAACTTGTATAATAAAAATAAAAATGCTATGATAGAAATATCAGGTGATAATATGAAATATATGGGATTAGATTTAGGAACTAAAACATTAGGTATCTCAATATCTGATTTAACAAAAACAATAGCAACAAATTATAAAACACTATATTTTGATAATGAAGATTACAATAGTTTAATAGAACCATTAAAAATAATAATAGAAAAAGAAAATATTGAAAAAATAATATTAGGTTATCCAAAAAATATGAATAATACAATAGGCCCTAGAGCCCAAATAACAGAAGAATTTAAAGATAAAATAGAAAAAAATCTAAATATAGAAGTTATATTACAAGACGAAAGATTAACATCTGTAATATCAAATAACGTATTAATAGAAGCAAATGTATCAAGAAAAAAAAGAAAGAAAAAAGTAGACGGCATAGCAGCAGTAATAATATTACAAAGCTATTTAGATAAGAAAGGTGATTAAAATGGAAGAAAAGAATAAATTTACAGTCCTAGATGAAAATGGAAAAGAAGTAACATGTGAAATATTATTTACATTTGATTCAGAAGAAACAAAAAAAAGCTATATGGTTTATACGGATAACACAACAGATGAAGAAGGAAATGTAAAAGTATATGCTTCAATATTTAATCCAAAAGCTAAAAAAACAGAATTAATACCAATAGAAACTGATAGAGAATGGAAAATAATAGAAACAATATTAGAATCAATACAAGAAGATAAAAATAAAGAATAATATGCAAAATAGTACAATGAAAATATATAATAACATATACCTAGCATTTTTAGTATTAATAACAAGCGCACTAGTATTTGTATGTACTTTATTTAATTTTGAATTAGCAAAAGTAAGTAATGATAAAACTCTAAAAGAAGTAACAATAGAACAGGGAAGTATATCAGATATTGCTAATACTTTATATAAAAATAAACTAATAAAAAATAAAAAAGCATTTAAAATATATGTAAGATTAACTAATAAAACTAATTTAAAAGCAGCAACATATAAATTAAGTCAAAATATGGGTACTAGAAAAATAGTAGATATTTTAAGTAAAGGTGGATATAACAATGACATTATATTAACATTTAAAGAAGGAATAAACATCCGTAAAATAGTTAAAATAATAACAGAAGAAACAAATAATAAAGAAGAAGATATCTACAAATTACTAAAAGATGAAAAATACTTAGATAAAATAATAAAAAAATATTGGTTCTTAACAGATAAAATTAAAGATGATAAAATCTATTATTCTCTAGAAGGATACCTATATCCTGATACATATGCAATAAAAAGTAAAGATACAAAAGTAGAAGAAATATTTGAAATAATGTTAGATAATACAAATAAAAAACTAAAAATATATAAAGAAAAAATAGAAAAAAACAGTATGGATGTAAATGAAATAATAACACTAGCATCAATGGTAGAATTAGAAGGAGTAACATTAGAAGATAGAAAAGGGATAGCAGGAGTATTCTTAAATAGAATAGATAATAATATGACACTAGGAAGCGATGTTACAACATATTATGGAGCAAAAATAGATATGAATGAAAGAGCATTAACATCAACAGAAGTAAAAGAATGTAATGATTATAATACAAGATGTGCATCATTTTTAGGTCTTCCAATTTCACCAATATGTATTCCATCTATAGAAGCAATAGAAGCCGTATTAGAACCAACAAAAGGTGATTATTATTATTTTGTAGCAGATAAAAATAAAAAAGTATATTTTAGTAGAAATCAAAATGAACATAATAATACAATTTATAAATTAAAGAAAGAAGGACTATGGTATGAATACTAACCATAATCTTTTTTTGTAAAAAAAACTTATTTTTATTGAATAAAACAAAGTAGTTTGTTATAATTAAAGGGTAACGCAATGTTTTTTGAAAGAGGTGCAAAATGAAAAAAAAATATGTATATTCCTTTAAAGAAGGAAATGCCAACATGCGTGAATTACTAGGTGGTAAGGGTGCTAATTTAGCAGAAATGACTAATATAGGGCTACCAGTACCACAAGGATTTACAATTACAACAGAAGCTTGTACACAATACTATGAAGATGGAAAAGAAATAAATAAAGAAATCCAAGAACAAATAAACGAATACATCGAGAAAATGGAAAAAATGACAGGAAAAGAATTTGGAAGTACTGAAAATCCATTATTAGTATCAGTAAGAAGTGGAGCAAGAGCATCAATGCCAGGAATGATGGATACAATACTAAATTTAGGATTAAACGAAAGTGTTGTAGAAGTATTAGCAAAAAAAAGTAATAATCCAAGATGGGCATGGGATTGCTATAGAAGATTTATTCAAATGTATTCAGATGTTGTAATGGAAGTAGGAAAAAAATACTTTGAACAATTAATTGACAAAATGAAAGAGAAAAAGGGAGTAACTCAAGACATAGAATTGGATGCTAATGATTTAAAAGAATTAGCAACACAATTTAAAAAAGAATATAAAAAGAAAATAGGAAAAGAATTCCCATCAGATCCAAAAGAACAACTAATGGGAGCAATTAAAGCAGTATTTAGATCATGGGATAATCCAAGAGCAAATGTATATAGAAGAGATAATGATATACCTTACTCATGGGGAACAGCTGTAAACGTTCAATCAATGGCCTTTGGAAATATGGGAGATGATTGTGGAACAGGTGTTGCTTTCACAAGAGACCCAGCAACAGGAGAAAAAGGATTATTTGGAGAATTTTTAACAAACGCTCAAGGAGAAGATGTTGTTGCAGGTGTAAGAACACCAATGAAAATAGCCGAAATGGAACAAAAATTCCCAGAAGCATTTAAAGAGTTTAAGAATGTTTGTAAAACACTAGAAAGTCACTATAAAGACATGCAAGATATGGAGTTTACTGTAGAACACGGTAAATTATATATGCTACAAACAAGAAATGGTAAAAGAACTGCTAAAGCAGCATTGAAAATAGCATGTGATTTAGTAGACGAAGGAATGCGTACAGAAGAAGAAGCAGTATTAATGATAGATCCAAGAAACTTAGATACATTACTACATCCACAATTTGATACAAAAGCATTAGCTGAAGCTAAACAAATAGGAAAAGGATTAGGTGCATCTCCAGGAGCAGCATGTGGTAAAATAGTATTTACTGCAGAAGATGCAGAAAAACAAGGTATTGGTGGAAAAGGAGAAAAAGTTGTACTAGTAAGACTAGAAACATCACCAGAAGATATAACAGGAATGAAAGCCGCTCAAGGAATACTAACAGTACGTGGTGGTATGACTTCACACGCTGCCGTAGTAGCACGTGGAATGGGCACATGTTGTGTATCAGGTTGTGGTGATATCCAAATGAATGAAGCAAAAAAAGAATTTACATTAGGCGGAAAAACATATCATGAAGGAGACCAAATATCAATAGATGGATCAACAGGAAATATATACGACGGAATGATTAAAACTGTAGATGCAACTATAGCAGGAGAATTTGGAAGAGTTATGGAATGGGCTGACAAATATAGAACACTAGGTGTAAGAACTAATGCAGATACTCCAAAAGATACAAAGAAAGCTATAGAATTAGGCGCTGAAGGAATAGGATTATGTAGAACAGAACATATGTTCTTTGATGAAGAAAGAATCTTTAATATAAGAAAAATGATTTTAGCAGATACAACTGAAGAAAGAGAAAAAGCATTAAATAAATTAATTCCATATCAAAAAGGCGACTTTAAAGCTATGTACAAAGAACTAAAAGGATTACCAATGACAGTACGTTACTTAGATCCACCACTACATGAATTCTTACCTAAAGAAAAAGATGAAATAAAAGCATTAGCAAAAGAAATGGGAGTAACAAATAAACACTTAGAAGAAAAATGTGCTGAATTACATGAATTTAATCCAATGATGGGACATAGAGGATGTAGATTAGCAGTAACATATCCAGAAATAGCTAAAATGCAAACAAGAGCATTAATGGAAGCAGCTATTGAAGTAGAAAAAGAAGAAGGATATAAAATAACTCCAGAGATTATGATTCCATTAGTAGGAGAAGTTAAAGAATTAAAATTTGTAAAAGATATTGTTGTAGAAACAGCAGAATTAGTTAAAAAAGAAAAGAAATCTAATATGGAATATCATATTGGAACAATGATAGAAATACCAAGAGCAGCATTATTAGCAGATGAAATAGCAAAAGAAGCAGAATTCTTCTCATTCGGAACGAACGATTTAACTCAAATGACATTTGGATTCTCAAGAGATGATGCTGGTAAATTCTTAGGTGCATATTATGAAAATAAAATATATGAACAAGATCCATTTGCTAAACTAGATCAAAATGGTGTAGGAAAACTAGTAAAAATGGCTGCTACAGCGGGTAAAGAAACAAGACCTAATATCAAATTAGGTATATGTGGTGAACATGGAGGAGACCCTCAATCAGTAGAATTCTGTCATAACATAGGTCTAACTTATGTATCATGTTCTCCATTCAGAGTACCTATTGCAAGATTAGCTGCTGCACAAGCTGCAATTAAAGCAAAGAAGAATTAATATAAAATGATTGAAAGACTAGATAAAACTAGTCTTTTTTATGGTATAATTAAGGAGGTTACAAGAATGCAATATGTTATTATGTCAGATGGTAAGGGGACAAGATGGAACAATTATATGAATATAACTAAGCAAGAAATTGTTATTGATGGAGAAAATTTGTTAGAAAGAATAGCACGTCAAATAAAAAGTTTTGATAAAGATGCCAAAATAATTGTTTCATCACATAATCCTAATCATAAAGTCGACGGATGCATCTTGTATGCTTCTGAAACTGAGAATGTGTATAAAAGAATGTATTTATATGAGAAAATAAATGAGCCAACAATATTTTTGTACTGTGATACATACTATGAAGATAATGTCATTGAAACAATAGTGAATACTTCAATTGAAAAAGTGATGTTTTATGGTAATGAAAATGCCATTATTGCAGTAAAGGTAAATGATTGTGATTTGTTTAAACAAAAATTAAACATTTATAATGGAACTAAAACACTATTACATGAATTTGAAGAGTATGATATTAATAAATTGTTTGTTAATGTTGGTTATGATTTTAAAAATATAAATACAAGCGATGACTACCAGTCTTTAGTTAAGACCAAAAAGATAATAAAAAATAAGAGGCGATTAAATGAAAACTATTGAAAAAATTTATAATTATGATAATATTTCTACTGAAGAAATAGATGAAAAAACAACTCGTGCACGAGCAATTATTATTAATTCAAAAAACGAAGTATTAATGTGTTATTCTAATGGATTACAACATTATGAATTTCCTGGTGGACATTTAGAAGAAAATGAGACACTAGAAGAAGGTTTGAAAAGAGAAATATTGGAAGAGACTGGAATATCTCTTAATGAGGAAAAAGCTAACCTGTTTTATGCTATAAAGTACTACTGCAAAAATTATCATGACAGTGGAAAAAATAGGCTAGTTGAAATATATTATTATGTTGTTTACTGTGACGATATTTATGATGATTCGAAGAAAAATCTAGATTCTAACGAGATAATGCAAAATTATGAGTGCCGATATATAAATGTAAATGATTTAAAAAATACATTAATTGAAAACAAGAAAACTACTAAAGAAAATAATTCTGCTCTTGATGATATGATTTTAATATGGGACGAGTTCCTAAAAATTAATGCAGGTTAATGTTATGGAAGATTATGATGTTTTTAATGAAATGCAAAACTTAAATGATAGACAAGTAATTGCTATTATAGAAGATGATGAAGAATTTGTTGTTCAAAAATTATTTAGTTTGAATAGTGTTGAAGTAATGCCAATACGCTATAATTATGACTTGTCTAATTTTGCTGATGATTATATAGAAAAAACAAAGGCATTATTTACATATTATTATAATGAAAATAATAGTTATGAAAATGAAATGCTAAAACTAAAAAAGCATTTTATTCATTATCAAAGAAAGCCAAAATATGCATATATACCAAACGGTGATAAATATAAAATTTTAAAGAAGATGCTAATTAATCTTGGTGTGAAATGCATTTCCGATAAGAAACAATTACTTTTTGAGGCAAACAGAAAATTAATTTTAATTGATAGTGATGATACTTTAAAAAAATCAGATGGTACAATTTCAGAAAGATCAAAAAAGGCAATTCGTGATAATAGAAAAGTTGGAAATATTGTTGTTATATGTACAGCACGTCCACGATATCAAACTTTAGAAGTTATGAGAGATTCCGACGCAAATTGTATAGTTGTTTCTTCAAACGGTGCAGAAATATATGACAGTCGTAAAGAACAAGTTTTATTTAATTCGTTTATCGGTAAGAATTTAGTGATTAAATTAGTTGAAGATGCTTTTGTTAATGATATTAGATTAATTTTAACAACTGAAAATATAGAATATGTTACAAAAGAAGTACGCAATCCGAAACAAGTATTATTGAGTAATGCTGACTATGTTAATGTGTTATCTGAATGTGATATTAAACAATGTATGTTTATTGATGAAAAAAAAGATAAAATATATATGGAGAAAGAAGTGATTTCACATTTTAACGAATTACATATTGTTGATGAAATTAGTGAAAATAGTTCATATTATGAAAAATGGTTTAGTGTTTCAAATGTCAGATGTTCTAAAGGAAATGCATTAAAGTTTTTGAGTGATTATTTAAATATTCCAATTGAGAACACAATTGCAATTGGAAATGATAAAAATGATATTTCTATGTTTGAGGTGGCAGGATTAAGTGTTGCAGTTGATAATGCTTCTGATGACATAAAAAGTAAGGTGGATTATATTACCTTATCAAACGATGAAGATGGTGTTGCTGTTTTTCTTGAGGAAATTTTAGTTAAAAAAATTTAGTATTTAATGTTTTTAATAGTATTAATTATATAATTATTTAATTTAAATAATTATAAGTCATCTTAGTCTTAATCGCCCCGAACTTGCCTATAGTACAAGCTGCAATTAAAGCAAATAAGGAAAATAAATAATATTAATAAAGACTAGAAAAACTAGTCTTTTTATGTTATAATAGCCAGAAAAAAGGAAAGATAGGGTTTTAAAATGAATAATAATTATATGACATATTCAGAAGTATTAAAAAAAGAGATAAATAAACTACAAGATGAAATAAATATAATTAACAAAATAAATAATCAAACAAAAATAAAAAGAAATACAATCAAAGGATTATATACACTAAGACACATATTACCATTTATCCTAACTACAGGATTAACATTTGGAGCTTTTTCAGCATTCGAAGGAACTCCATTCAAAAAAGATAGTTATATTGCTACATTAGAAGTTAAAAAAAATATTGACAGTAAAGGAGTAACAAAAATAGAACAAAAATACAAAAGAAACCATAACTTTGAAGGTAGTTTATCTTATATTGGAGAATGGACTAAACAAGATAATGGAACATATACAAGGAAAATAAAAAAATATCTAACAAACGACATAGAAGAAAACATAATAGAAAATATAGTAAATAACGTGGATTTTAATTCATTAGATGATATTTTAGGTACACCAATAATTGACAAGACAGAAACAAGAAATGATCTAACTATCAACCAAATAAATGCAAAGCCATATATGCAAGCAATTATATATAGAGAAGATAAAAATAATTATATTACCATAACAGAATCAAATAAAAGTAATATAATAACAGCAACAATATGGATAATAGTAAATCTATATACAAATGCTTTAGTATATGATGCAATAATGAAAGAAACAAAAGGAAAATACAAAAAGAACTTTGAAAAGCGCTTAGAAAAAATAAATGAAAATTATCCAAATACTAATAGTAGTGAAATAGTAAAAAAATTAGAATTAAAAAAAGAACAATACAAAAAATACTCAAAATAAAAAATTGAGTATTTTTGTGTTATAATAAGAAAGAAAGTAGAGGTAAATATGAATGAATTAAAATTAATTGTGTTCGATAACATCAAAGATGTAGGAAAAGAAGTAGATGAATATCTAAAAAAAATCAACAAAACAGATAAAAGCTACATAATGAAAGTAACAAGAGATAGATTTTCCAATGGAGAAGGAAAAATAAGAATTGAAGAGACAATAAGAGATAAAGATGTATTTATAATATCAGATATAGGAAATTATGGTGAAACATATCAAATGCATGGACTAGAAGTAAATATAGGCCCAGACGAGCACTTTCAAGATATAAAAAGAGCAATAAGTGCTCTATCAGGATACGCAAGAAGAATAACCGTAATTATGCCATTACTATACCAATCAAGACAACACAAAAGAAGAGGAAGAGAATCACTAGATTGTGCTATTGCATTACAAGAATTAGAAAGACTAAAAGTAAATCATATAATAACATTTGATTGTCATCAAAGAGAAGTATCCAATGCAATACCAAACTTACCATTTGAAAATATATATCCAACAAATTCTATATTAGAAGATTTAGTAGACGATATGAATGTTAAAAATGCATTAATAATATCTCCAGATATGGGAGCTATGGAAAGAGCAAGATACTATGCTGATATGCTAAAACTAGATGTTGGAGTATTTTATAAAAGAAGAGATTTATCAAAAGTAGTAAATGGAAAAAACCCCATAGTAGAACATGCATATATGGGAGCAGATGTAACTAATAAAATATGTATAGTAGTAGATGATATGTTAGCATCAGGTACATCACTATTAGAAGTTGGAGAAAAACTAAAAGAAAAAGGTGCTAAAAAAGTAATATTTATAGTATCGTTTGCATTATTTACAGAAGGAATAGAAAAAATAGAAGAAGCATATAAAAACAAAATATTTAGTAAATTATATACAACGAATTTGACATATATACCTAAGGAAATAAAAAATAAAAAATGGATTAAAATAGTAAATTGTTCAAAAAGAATTGCTGAATTAATTGATTCAATCCACAAAGGCAAATCAATATCAAAAATAATCTATGAAAGTGAAAAAGTATTTAAAATAATTAATGAAAAAAAATAAGAAGTAGAAAAAATCTACTTCTTTTAAAAACGTCTTTTTTTGTTGTGAACTATTTGGGGTTCACTTCATTTACTAGTCTTTTTCTTTTTAATATCAATATCCCTAGATATATACCACATAAATAATGAACCAATAAAATTACCAATAATACAAATAAATATTGAATAGTCAAATGCCCTAGCAACACCCATTGTTATTATATTAGCAATACAGTGCTGAAATCCGCAAAAAATAAATAAAGGTATACCATAGATAATTCCAAGAGAAGTATTCTTCTTATACATAAATACTGCTATATACATAATAATACCACATAAAACACTCTTTAAGAAAAAAGATAAAGAAATATCCCAAGATTTTACCTTACTAATTGCACTAGTCATAATATCAGAATCAGTTAAAGAAAATACTAATCCAATTAAATAACCAGAAATAAGATTAACTACAAGTATAATTAATAAATCAACAATTTTAATTTTATCTTGAAACAAAAAACCACATTTACCAGTAAATAGATTAAGACCCATATAACAAACACCTAAAAGACCTAATGCAAATATAATAGGACCAATAGGCATCCCTAACTTAAGTAATGCATAATTACCTAAGCCAATAAGTAAGGACGCAGCAACACTCTTATTTATTAACTCCATTTTATTTTTCATATTATTACCTCCATAAAAATTATACCAATTTTTCAATAGATTGTTAATATTAAAAACAACAAAAAATATGATATAATAAAAAAGGAAGTGATTAAATGAAATTATATATATGTTGTAGTGCAAGCAATAATATACCACAAAATATAATAGATGACTGCAAAATACTACTAAATAAACTATTAAAAGAAAATGATTTAGTATTTGGCGCAGGAGATACAGGATTAATGGGAATATCTTATGAAATAGCAAAAAAGAATAATAGAAAAGTAACAGGAATATGCCCAACATTTTATAAAGAAAAACTTAAAAATCTAAATTGTGATAAAGAAATAATAACAAATGAAATGCTAGATAGCACTTTAAAAATAATTAAAAACAGTGATGCAATAATAGTATTACCAGGTGGTTTTGGAACAATATATGAAATATTTACAGCAATACAAAGTAAAATATGTGACGAACATAATTTACCAATAATAATATACAATTCATGTAATTATTATGATGAACTAATAAAATTTATAGAAGAAACATATAAATTAAATTTTGCTAAAGAAAATATAAAAGAAAAATATGTAATAACAAATAATAAAGAAGAAATGTTAAATATTATTAAAAACATTTAAAAGGAAGGATATTATGATAGAAATTAAAAATGTAACAAAAAAATATGGTAATAAAAAAGCCCTAGACAATGTGTCATTTACAGTAGAAGATGGAGACATATTTGCATTTATTGGTCATAATGGTGCAGGAAAAACAACATTAATAAAATCAATAGTAGGAATACATGATTTTGACGAAGGCGATATACTAATTAATGGAATATCTATAAAAAATGAACCAGTAGAATGCAAAAAATTAATGGCTTATGTTCCAGATAATCCCGAAACATATGAACACATGAAAGCAATAGACTATATAAACTTTATATGTGATATGTATGAAATTGATACTAACGAAAGAGAAAAAAACATTAAAAAATATGCAAAAATATTTAATATGGAAGATAAATTAAATGATACAATAGATAGCTATTCACATGGAATGAAACAAAAAATAGTATTAATATCAGCTTTGGCTCACAATCCAAAAATACTTATAATGGATGAACCATTCGTAGGATTAGATCCTAAAGCAGTATATGATATAAAAGAAATATTAAATGAAATGGTTAAAGAAAATAAAATAGTATTCTATTCAACTCATATATTAGATGTAGCAGAAAAATTATGTTCAAGAGTAGCAATAATTAAAAACGGTAAATTAATTAAAAGTGGAAGCATGAAAGAAATAAAAGGAGATAAATCTCTAGAAAAAGTATTTATGGAATTAGAGGAAAAATAATGAAAAAAACATATTCATTAATAAAAGCATGTATGACAAGCGACATGAATTTATTTAAATTAAAAACAAAAAACAAAAAATCAAGTAAGTTAGTCCCATTATTCATAGCGTTATATTTGATGTTTATGATTTGGGGAAGCGCTAATAGTATGTTTGAAAAATTAGCACCAACACATATGCAATATATCTTATTATCACTATTTGCATTTTCCATATCCATATTAACAATAATGGAAGGAATATATAAAGCAGGGCCATTAATATTTAACTGTAAGGATGATGATTTATTATTATCATTACCAATTAAAAGAAAAACAATATTATTTATAAGAATATTAAAATTCTACATCTTTGAATTATTATATAACTCATTATTCTTACTACCAATAATGATTGCCTATATAAGATGGGCAGAAAATATAACATGGACATACTTCTTAACTAGTATAATAATGCTACTATTCTTACCAATAATACCAATAATATTATCTTGTATATTAGGAGCTATTACATCAAGTTTAACAAGTAGATTTAAATATAAAAATGCAGCCCAAATAATACTATCAATGATATTATTAGTTGGAATATTACTAATATCATTTAATTCAGAAAACATTATGAATTATTTAATAAAACATGCAAATGGCATAAATGATTTAATAATTAAAATATATTATCCAGCAGGAATATATGCTAAATTAATAACAAACTTTAATATTAAAGAATTACTACTATTTATAATAATAAACATAGTTATATTAACATTATCAATATATATATTAAGTAAATTCTACTTTAAAATTAATTCCAGATTAAAAAAAATAACAACATCCAAAAAAACAAAAATAAATAATCTTATAATAAAACAAAGATCAAAAACATATTCATTAATAAAAAAAGAGCTAAATACCTTCTTTAAAACACCTGTATTTATAATTAACTCAGGATTTGCTTTAGTATTATTCATTTTAACAGCAATAATAATTACATATAAATTTGATAGTATAATTCCAATTTTAACAAGTAAAGAAGGAGGCCTAGGATTATCAAAGGAATTATTAAATAACAATATATCAATATTAATATTAGTATTAATATCTTTAACAGCATATATGACATCAATAACTAATTCCGTAATAAGTTTAGAAGGAAAAAACATAAACATCTTAAAATCATTACCAATAAAAATAAAAACAATACTAATGTCTAAAATATACTCTTGCTTAATAATAACAACACCAGTACTATTAATAGGAAATATAATTCTATTTATAAAATTTAAAATTAATATATTAGAATCTTTATTATTAATAGTATTGTCAATATTAATACCATTAGTATCTCATTTCATAGGAATAATAGTTAATTTAAAATATCCAAAATTAGATGCTGAAAATAGTGCTGAAGTAGTAAAACAAAGTACAAGCTCATTTATATCCGTAATGATAGGAATGATATTAGCATTATTATCCATAGTAATAATTACAAAAATAATAGGTAAAATTAATTCATCAATATTCTTAATAATAGTAACGATTATATATATAATTATTAACACAATATTATATTTATATTTAATAAAAAAAGGAACAATAGAATTTAATAAGCTAACAGTATAATTAAATAGGAAGAAAATATAGCTACAACAGAATTAAACTAAAACATTGATTATAAAAAAATAATACACCAAGTATATAATAATACTCTAGATAATCTAGAGTATTTTACTATTTATAAAAGATAATATATAATACAAACAAAGGTGATAATATGAAAAAAATATACAAAGATAAAAAGAAAAAATTTACCACTAATACATATATGAAAGAAGCTATAGAATACGATATAGTAATAATAAAAGAAAACAAATTATTTATAACAATTAAAAAATATAAAAAAGTAAGCAACCCATTTATTATAAAAAATGAAAAAAAACAAATTAAATATATAGACAATAATTATTACATACTTGAATTAACACCACTAGAAGAAAATTATAATATAAGATTTTATTTTAACAAGAAAAAAGAATTAATAGATTATTATATAGACATAACATTAGAAAACGGAGTAGAGTATAAAATACCTTATTATATAGATCTATATTTAGATATTATACATTATCCTAATAATAAAGTAAAATTCTGTGACGAAAATGAATTAAAAGAAGCATTAGATAAAAAAATAATAAGTAAAAAAGACTATGAAATGGCATATAAAGTAGGTAATAAATTATTAAAAGAAATAGAAAATAATACTAATAAATACTTAAATAAAGATATTAAAACATATCTAGATAAATACTTTTAAAAATAATAAACTCAAAGTAAAAAACAATAAATAAATAAAAATATTTGATATAATAGTATAGGTGATAGAATGTTAAAATATGAAGAGTACGTTGATTTTATAAAAGAAAAGCACAAAAACCAATTAAGAAAACAAGGTACACCATATTATTTACACCCATTAGAAGTAAGTAAAATATTAAAAGATAAAAAATATAATAATAACTATCAAATAGCAGGATTATTTCATGACCTAATTGAAGATACAAATACAACATATGAAGAAATAGAAAAAATAAGTAATAAAGAAATAACAAATGCAGTTAGATTAGTAACAAAAGAAAAAAATTACAATATGAAAGAATATATTAGTAGAATAAATAATAATAAAATGGCTAAAGCAGTTAAATTAGCAGATAGATTACACAATATAAAAGAAGTAAAATTAACTAATAAAGAATTTATCAAAAAATATATAGAAGAAACAGAAAAATGGTATATCGAATTATCAAAAAACACAGTATTTGAAAAAGACATAAAAAAAGAACTAGATAATTTAAAAAAGCATATACAAGAGGAGAAGTAAAATGAAAATAAATAGAAAAAAAGATACACGTAGATGGTTAAATAAATATAAAGACGGAGTAAGACCAAACCTAGAATATCCAGACACAAGTATAATAGACGCAGTTATATCTGTTGCAAAAAAATATCCAGAGTATAATGCCTATGAATACTTTGGAAAAAAAGTTACATATAGACAATTTATAGATCAAATAAAAATTATAGCAAAATGTTTAAAAAATTATGGAGTAGAGAAAGATGATATAGTAACCATATGTATGCCAACGACACCAGAAGCAATATGCTCAGTATATGCAATAAATATTATAGGAGCAGTATCAAATATGGTACATCCATTATCTAGTGAAAATGAAATAGAAGAATGTATAAATCAAACAAATTCAAAAATACTATTAACGTTAGATTTAACATTAGAAAAAATACTAAATATCAAACAAAAAACTAAATTACAAAAAATAATAGTATCAAGCCCTGATTCGTCTTTACCACCATTAAAACATTACTTATACAAAATAACTAATTACAAAAAGAAAGTAAAAATACCAAAAGATGATGAAGACATAGTATTATGGAATAAATTTATAAGTAGTGCTCCTAATTTTATAGGAGAATACTATGAACATAAAAAAGGCAGTGATTTAGCAACAATTCTTTATAGTGGTGGAACAACAGGCACACCAAAAGGAATAATGCTATCAAACCTAAATATCAATGCATTAGCACTTCAAGCTCATGAAATGATAGAGCAAACAATACCTGGTAACTCTGTGTTATCAGTATTGCCAATATTTCATGGATTTGGTTTGGTAGTATCAATACACACACCATTATTATGTGGAATGAAATGTATACTACTTCCAAAATTTAATGCCAAAAAATTTGGAGATATTATTAAAAAAACAAGACCAAATTTCTTAGTAGGAGTACCAACACTATATGAAGCGCTACTTAAACAAAAATTAAAGAAAAACGATTTAAAATGTGTAGAAGCAGTAATAAGTGGTGGAGATGTACTATCACCAGAATTAAAGAAAAAAGTAGATAATTACTTAAAAGAACATGGATCTATTGCCACCATAAGACCAGGTTATGGTCTAACAGAAGCAACCGCAGCAACATGTCTTACAAATGAAAATGAATATAATGAAGAAGGATGTATTGGAATTCCTTTCCCAGATACATATTTTAAAATTGTAAAATTAGATACTCATGAAGAAGCAGAAATAGGTGAAGATGGAGAAATATGTATAAATAGTCCAACAATAATGATAGGATATTTAAATAATGATGAAGAAACAAATAATACATTAAGGTATCATGATGACAAAAAACTATGGCTACATACAGGAGACGTAGGATGTATGTTAGAAGATGGTACAATAATATTTAAACAAAGAGTAAAAAGAATAATAGTATCATCAGGATATAATATATACCCATCATATATAGAAAATATCATAAATAGTCACGAAGACGTTCTAACAAGCACAGTAATAGGAATACCTCATCCTTATAAAGGTCAAGTAGCAAAAGCCTATATAGTATTAAAAGACGGTATAAATGAATCAGGAAAAATAAAAAAAGAAATACAAGAATTATGTAAAAAAAACATAAGTAAATACGCTTTACCAACAGAATATGAATTTAGAAAACAACTACCAACCACAGCAGTAGGTAAAATAGCCGTAAAAGAATTAGAAAAAGAAAACAACATAAAAGATACCAAATAAAATTCAATAAAAACAACCAAATATAGTTGAAATTAACTGTATGTATTGACAAAAAGACCAAATTGTGCTAAAATTATAACAGTGGTTGGATAATAGTACAAAAGGGGGAGTGTATATGAAAAAATCATATATAATCGAATATCTAAATGAAAATGAATTTAGAAAAAAAGAAAGAGCAGTAAAAAAATATAATATGCTAGCATATAAAAAATTAATTTTTGAATTTTATCCAGATTTTCGTGAAGGAATATTTAATGGTGTAATAAAATCAAAAAATACAAGTGAAGGAATAACAAAATACGAATTAAAATTACCAACAGATATAATGTTTTCTAAAGTGTATGAAGATTTAATATTGCATTATACCGTATATGAAAATCAAAACATAGTAATGTTAGATACAATAACACCAGAAGATATATTGACAGAAGGACATCAAAAAGAATTAACAACATATAAAGGAATACCAATATCTAAATCACATGCTGAAAAAGATATGTTCAAAATAAATTTATTAAACATGTTAGAAAAATAGATTATTATATTTATTTTTCTTTTCTTTTGTAATATAATAACAATAGAGAGTGTGAGTAGATTGAATAACATAATAAAAGATAAAGAATACTATAATATAGTAAAAGATATATTAGAAAATGATAATTTTAATAGAATAAAAGAATGTAAACATCATGGGGGTACTAGATTAGATCATTCAATAAATGTATCATATAAATCATATTTAAAAGCAAAAAAATATAAATTAGACTATGTATCAGTAGCAAGGGCAGGATTATTGCATGATTTCTTTATAACAGATGAATTAACAAAGAAAGAAAGAAAAAAAAGATTAATAATACACCCATATAAAGCATTAGAAAATGCAAATAAGTATTTCGAATTAAATAAATTAGAAGAAAATATAATAGTATCACATATGTTTCCATCTTTACCACAAAAATTACCTAAATATAAAGAAAGTTTATTAGTAAGTATAACCGATAAAATAGTTGCAACGAAAGAATTATATCATTCATATGGAAGAACTACATTTAATAAACTTGCTAACCTATATATAATATTAATTACTTTATTAAAATAAAACGCTTTGTAGCGTTTTTTCTTATTTAATGATATAATAAAACAAAAAAGAAGTGATAACTATGAACAAAATAATAGTAATAACAGGCCCTACAGGAGTAGGAAAGACAAAACTATCTATTATGCTAGCAAAAAAATATAATGGAGAAATAATAAATGCAGATTCCATGCAAATATATAAATGTTTAAATATAGGTACTGCTAAAATAGCAGAAGAAGAAAAAGAAAATATTCCTCATCATTTACTAAGTATAAAAAAAATAGATGAAGATTACTCAATATATGATTACCAAAAAGATTGTAGAAGAGTAATAAAAGAAATACAAGATAAAAATAAAACACCTATATTAGTAGGAGGAACAGGACTATATATTAAGAGTGCATTATATAATTATAATTTAATATATAATAAAAATAACAATAACTATGACAATATAACTACAGAAGAACTATACAATAAATTGATAAAATTAGATAAAAAAAGTATAAATAAAATAAATAAAAATAACAGGCAAAGAATAATAAACGCTATAAACTACTACTTAGAAACAAATAAATCAATAACAGATAATATAACAGATGAATTATTATATAATTCCCTATTTATAGGCCTAACAACAGATAGAAAAAACTTATATAATATAATTAATGCTAGAGTAGATAAAATGATTGAAAATGGTCTAATAAATGAAGCAAAAGAATTATATAATAAAAAAATATATACAAAACCAATTAAAAATGGAATAGGTTATAAAGAATTATATAAATATTTTAATAAAGAAATAACTAAAGAAGAAGCCATAGAATTAATAAAGAAAAATTCAAGACACTATGCTAAAAGACAATATACATTCTTTAACAATAAATTAAATATCAAATGGTTTAATACAGATTATAATAATTTTAATAATACATATAAAGAAATAATAAATTACATAGAAAAGAATAAATAAATAATATAATCATTTGACAATTACTTGACATATTATTATTAAATGATAAAATAATAAATAGGAGATGATATATATGAACACAATAGACAAAATAAATTTAATACTTAAAAAAACAAATATATCAAAAGTAAATTTAGCAAAATATTTAGGAGTATCTAGACAAATGGTATACAATTATCTAGATAGTGATGATTTAAATAAAATGCCTGCTGAAAAAAGTAATCTATTATTTAATTTACTAGAAGTAAATAATTGTAATGAAATACAAAATATAGAATTAACAGATGAATATTTGCAAAACGTATCAAATAAAATATTTAATTATAAAAAGAATCCAACAAAAAGAGATGAAATAATAGAATTAACAGGATTAAAAAAAGAAGAACAAGAATTAATATCAGACATAGTATTCATATTAAAAGAAATGTTAAATGAAGATAAAACAAAAGATAGTTACAACGCTATAAAATATTATTATAATTTCCTACAAGCAATACCAACAATGAAAGAATTAAAATATATATTAGGTTATGTAGCCAAAACAACAGGAAATATCAAACCTAATGTGTACGATTTTAATGAGGAACAACAATTTATATTTGAAAGTATAATGTATTCTGCCATGACATTATATGCAAACGGAGGAGCATCAAGAAGTAAACTAGCAGAATCACATAGAAGATGGGAAGCAGATTTAGATAGAAAAAATGAAGAAAAATTATCAAGAACACAAGAATTAAACACAGCAAAAGTACAAGCATTAAGAGAATTAGGTTATGATGAAATAAATGAAAAAAATGCCAGCGAAGTATTTGATAAAATAGCAGAAATTCAGGCAAGAAATTTAAGTTAACAATAGAATAGGGGATACCTATTCTATTACTATAAATGGAGTAAAATATGAAAGAAAAATTAATAGATAAATTAGTAATTATTATATGCATATTAATAGTTATTATAGCCCTATATATAGGTTACAATATAATAACAAGAATTAATTCTAAAAAAGAAATAAAAAATAATATAAAAGAAATATTTAAAGATTATGAAATAAAAGATCTAAAAGACATTAAAATAAAAATACACTCAAAAACCAATTATCAAACAAAAATAACCTATAATGTAGAACTAACTACAAATGAATACGATAATTTAGAAAAAGATATACAAGAAGAAATAATACGATATATTAAAAATATAGCTTTTAAAGGAAATAGAAAAAAATACTATGTAAATAAAGTAACAATAAGATCAAATGATAATGTATATACATATGAAAAAATGTTCAAGAAGAACAACCAAATATATAGTAATATGAATGAATATACAGACAAAGCTAATAATATAAAAGATAAAATAAAAGATAAATATAATGAAATAAAAGAAAAAATAATTAAATAAGATTATAATTAATCTTATTTTTTTATGCAAATCCCCTATTAACATAGGAAGTAGGGGAGTAAAAGAGAAAGATATATATAGTAATAATAGTCAATATAAGACATTAAAATATATACATTATTTAATTAATTAAGATATAAAAAAAGAAAAAAATAATATATTAAATATAAATACTAGATAAATAATATATTTAAATCAATACTAGAATTAAAAATTTTTTTAATTAATCAGTAGGGGAAGTTTGAATTTTAAATCAAGATATTATTATATGACCAATTACCCATCTCAAATTAAATTTGGATTATATATAGTAATATAATAATAAGAATATATATAAATAACAGTATACATAAATAATAAAATAAATTTTAAATCAAAATAAATTTAAATTAAAATTTATTTATCATGTTTATATTAAATAATAATATAAACAAATATAATAATATAAATATATAATATAGAAGAAAGAAAACACATATAAAATAAGGATTTAATTAAATATTTATAAGTTCCTATAATGTATATTATGTTAACTTCTAAAAAAACAGAAAAAAATAGAGATAGATATAAATAATATAAGAGAATAATTTAACTACTCTATCATTAAAATTAAATTACATAAATAATATTATCTAATAATTAACAAATATTCAAAAAAATATTTAAATTAAACTTAAAAATATAATTAAAATTAAAATTCAATTAAAATGAAATAATTAATTAGAAGGTAGGAAAATAGTTTTGATGTATAAAAGAAGAGAAAAATTTATGACATATAATGAAAAAATATTCTATTATAAATTATTAGATTTAAAAAAGAAATACAATTATATAATACAACCTCAAATTAATCTTGCAACTATAATAAAGAAAAAAAATCATAAATATGCAAACGATTTATATAGAAATATAGATTTTGGAATATTTACAGATAAGTATGATAAATTATTGTTATTAATTGAATTAAATGATAAAAGTCATTATAGAAAAGATAGAAAAGAAAGAGATAAAAAAGTAAAAAAAATAACTGAAGAAGCAGGAATAAAATTAATTACTTTTCATACTAAAGATCCCAACAGAAAAGAATATGTAATAAATAGAATATTAAAAGAAATTGGAACAGAAAAAGAAAAATAAGAGACGTTGTCTCTTATTTTTGTATATTACTACTCTACTCTATTTAAGCTTTTCTTTCAATTCATATAATAAATTTAATGCTTTAATAGGAGTTAATTCTAAAATATTAGTATTTCTAATAACTTCCTCTACTTCACTCTTCTTAGAAATAAAATCTAAAGGAAGTGATGTTTGAATAGAAATCTCTTTATGATTTTTACCATTATCTCCTACTTCATAGGAACTTAATATCTCAGAGGCCCTAGTAATAACCTCAGAAGGAAGACCTGCTAATTTTGCAACATTAATACCATAACTCTTATCTACAGATCCATCTAATACCTTATGTAAAAATATTACCTCATCATCTTTTTCAGTAGCAGAAACATGTTTGTTTTTTAAATGTTTAAGACTTTTCTCTAAACTAGTAAGTTCATGGTAATGAGTAGAAAATAAAGTTTTACATCCTATCATATCATGAGTATATTCCAAAATTGCTTGAGCTAAACTCATACCATCAAATGTAGCAGTTCCTCTACCAAGTTCATCAAATAATATTAAACTATTTTTAGTAGCATTCATAATAGCATTTGATGCTTCTACCATTTCAACCATAAAAGTTGATTCTCCACTAACTAAATCGTCACTAGCACCAATTCTAGTAAATATTTGGTCAAAAATAGGCATTTTAGCCTCTTTAGCAGGCACAAAGCAACCTATCTGTGCCATTATTACTATAATAGCTAATTGACGCATATAGGTGCTTTTTCCAGCCATATTAGGACCAGTTATTAATAAAGTAGACGTATTATTATCCATAATAATATCATTACTCACATATTCATCTTTAATAACCCTTTCAACTACAGGATGTCTAGAATCAATTAATTTTAAATCATGGTCAATAGTAAGCTTAGGTTTAACATAATTATATTTTTCACTAACTAAAGCAAAACTTTGTAAAACATCTACTTCACTAATAGCCTTAGCAATCATCTGTAACTTAGGAATATATTTCTTTACTTTCTCTCTAACATCAATAAATAAATCATATTCTAAATTAATAATTCTTTCTTCAGCACTTAATATTAAATCTTCTTTTTCTTTCAAAACATTAGTGATAAACCTCTCACAATTAGCTAATGTTTGTTTTCTAATATATCCCATATCATCAGTAACCAAACTAAGTTGTCCTTTACTAACTTCAATATAATAACCAAAAACTTTATTGAAACCTACCTTAAGATTTTTAATACCAGTTCTTTCTCTTTCCTCTAATTCAAATTTACTAATAAAATCTTTTCCACCACTTCTTAAATTTTTTAATTCATCTAATTCACTAGAATAACCATTTTTAATTAAATAACCATCTTTTAAAGTAACAGGAGCATCCTCATTAATAGATTTACTAAGCAAATCAAACAAATCATCTAAAGTATCTATATCATAATAAAAATTAATCTCATTTAATATATTTTTAATAGCCGGCAAAACAGCCAAAGAATTTTTAAGCTGTAATAAATCTCTAGCATTAGCATTACCCAATGCAACTCTACCAGATAACCTCTCTAAATCATATACTTCATATAAATCTTTTCTCAAATCATCACAAAGTAAAAATTCATCCATTAATTTACTAACAATAGAATATCTTCTTTCTATTTCATTTTTATCTTTTAAAGGAGCTTCAATCCACTGCCTTAGTTTCCTACTTCCCATAGCAGTCTTAGTATTATCTAAAAGCCATAATAAAGAATAATTTCTCTCTTTTAATCTTAAGCTTTCCAATAACTCTAAATTTCTCTTAGTATGAACATCCATATTCAAATAATTATTTACTTCATTAATATTAACTCTTTGTAAATGAGTAATAGTTCTCTTTTGATTAACTACCAAATAATATAACAAATGATTAATAGCAGTAATATACCGTAAATCACTAATACCCTCATAACAAAATTTATAATTATCATCATCTAAAACATCATCAGTTACCGTAATTGTTAACTTATATTGTTCTCTTAAAATATTAAGAATATTATCACTAACCAAAGAATTAACAATAACTTCCTTTAATCCAAAAGATATAATATCATTAATTAGTTTATTAGAATCATGATCAATTAAAAGAGCATTTAATTCACCAGTAGTAATATCAGTATAAACAACACAATAACAATATTCAAAGTCATATATATTACCAATATAATTATTTTCCCTTTCATCTAAACTATTTGAACTAATTATAGTACCAGATGAAATAACTTCAGTAACATCTCTTTTTACAATACCCTTAGCATTCTTTGGATCTTCTAATTGCTCACATATAGCAACCTTATATCCTTTTTTTACTAATTTATCAATATATAAATCTACAGAATGAAAAGGAACACCACACATAGGTACTCTCTCATCTAATCCAGCATTTCTACCAGTTAAAGTAAGTTCTAACTCATGACTAACTAGTTCAGCATCTTCAAAAAACATTTCATAAAAATCACCTAAACGATAAAATAACAAAACATCTTTATAATTATCTTTTAACTCAACATAATGCCTCATCATAGGGGCTAATTTATCTCTATCTACATCACATAACTTCATATTAATACCTCTATAAAATAAATTATAACAAAAAAAGAAGTAATAATTATTATTTTTACTTCTTTGTTTACTCAATTATAATTGATTATAAATAATTAATTGATGTTGTGCTCTCGTACACGCTACATAATATAAATATTTTTCACTATCAGAATATTTATTATCTTTACAGTATATATTATAACATCAAAAAATAAAAAAGCAACTATTCTTTTGCTTTTCCATTAAAATTAATAATATCTATTTCCATAGGAAATAAAAAATTACCATATTTAAATATACCAGATCTATTACTTAATTTAGTAATACCCCCACTAATAATTAAATATTTATTTCTTCTAATCTTAATAATATTCCTAGAAACTTTAGAAAAAAATTTCTTATCAGGATCTATTAAACCCCAATTATTTTTTGATATTCTATCAACAAAAGATATTACTAACCCATTATGCATATGACCAGCTAAAATAACATCAAAATTCTTTAATATATTTTTAATTTCTTTATTACAAATATTAATAGGATTATGTACAACACATACATTTAACTTATTATTTTTACTAATAAACAAATTAATATCTAAATTATTATAAAAATCTTTTTCTAAATCTATTGAATTACAAGAATGATATGTATACGTAGGAAGTTCAAACCCTACAAATCTAACATACCTATCTTCATAAATATCATTTCTAAGTAATATTACATTAAGATTTTCTAAATCACTACAATACTTACTAAATCTATTAAAAAAATCATTATCATTATAAATATTTTCTCTATAAATATCATGATTACCTAAAATAATAATAACAGGAATTCTTTTATTATTAATTAATCCCAAATTATCTAACCAAGAATAAAATAAATCAATATCATTATCTAAAACACTAAGAACATCAATTAAATCACCAGAAATAACTATATAGTCAGGTTTTAATAAATTAATTTTATTCTTAATTTTATATAACTTCTTAATATCTTTTTTATTATAATAATGAATATCACTAATTAAACATATACATTTATCTTTTTTTAATTTTTTATTAGTAAGATTATATTTTTTAATATGAATATTAATAATATCACCACCCCATAAAAAGAAAAAGAAGAATTATTCTCCTTTAATAATATCAATAGCTTTTCTTACTTCCATATCGTATTTCATCGCATCAAAACCACCTAAAGATTTAAGAACTTCCTCATCAGTCATATTATATTTTTTAGCCATATCATTTACCTCTTTATTAACATCTTTATCAGTTACCTTAATCTTCTCTTCTTTAATAATAGCTTGCAATAAGTAACTATTCTTAATTCTCTTTAAAGCTTCATCCTTCATATGATTAATAACATCATCTTTAGTAGTATTAGCATATTGTAAATACAATTCTTCATTAATACCTTGCATCTTCATATTTTCCATGAAATTATTATACATAGCATTAGCTTCTGCTACTACTATCTCATCATCAACTTCACATTCCATATTAGAAGTTGCTTTAGAAAGCAATTCATCTATATATTTATTTTCAGCTTCTCTATCTTTATCAGTTTTAATTTCTTCTTTCATCTTATTTTCAAGTTCTTCTTTATTAGTAACATCTTTCATACCTAAATCTAAAAAGAAATCTTTATCTAATTCAGGTATAACCTTATTTTTTATCTCATTTACTTTAACTTTAAAAATAACTTCCTTACCAGCTAAATCAGCCGCACCATAATCTTTAGGAAATGTAAGTTTAATATCCTTAGATTCTCCAAGTTTCATACCTTTAACTCCATCTTCAAAGCCTGGAATAAAAGTATTACTACCAATTTCTAAAGAATAATTATCACCTTTACCACCATCAAAAGCAACACCATCTCTAAATCCTTCAAAATCAATAACAGCAATATCGCCAGCTTCAACTTTACCTGTTTCCTTAACAACTAATTCAGCATAACCTTTAAGTAAAGTATCAATCTTCTTATTTATTTCTTCCTTAGTAACTTTAACAGCTTCTTTTTTAACACCTAAATCTTTATATTTACCTAATTTAACTTCAGGCTCAGATATAATAGTAAAATTAACTTCCAATTCATTATCATCTAATTTAACAATATTAACTTTAGGTTCAACTACAGGCTTTAAATCCTTATCCATAACAATTTCACGATATCTTTTATCAATTAAATTATTAGCAGCTTCCATAACAATTTCACCAGGAAATTTCTTTTCAAATATATTTCTAGGTGCTTTGCCTTGTCTAAAGCCATCTATAGTATGTTTAGCATTTAACTTATCAAAAGCTTTATCTTTAGCTTCTTCCCATTCTTTACCAGTTACTTTATAATTTACTTCCTTTTTCATTCAACACAACTCCTATTATAATATTTCTACAATTTCTACATCATAAGAACCATTAGGACTCTCAACAGTACAAATATCTCCTACCTTAGCATTCATAATAGCAGTAGCTAGTGGAGATTCATTAGATATCTTATAATTAGAAGGATCTGCTTCTTTAGATCCAACAATAAGATATTCTTCTATATCTTCATCCTCTTCGTCTTCATCAATATATTTAACTCTAACAGTAGAACCTAATCCTACTTTACCAGAATTACTCTTTTCAATAATATGGGCATTCTCCATTATTTTTTCTAATTCAAGAATTCTACCCTCTACTTGTGCTTGCTCATTTCTTGCAGCATCATAATCAGCATTCTCAGATAAATCTCCTAAAGCACGAGCTTCTTTTAAAGCTTTAATTACAGCAGGTCTTCTAACATTTTTTAGCTCATTAAGCTCTGTTTCTAATTCTAAAAAACCCTCATCAGTTAAATAAACTTTTTCATCTGACATGTTAATTCCTCCTCAACTATTTCAAAATTTTACTCTATTTTATAATATTTGTCAAGATAAATTTTATATAATTAAATAATTATAAGTTATTAACTTTTTCTTTAAATAAATCGCCTCTTTGATATGCATTCTTAAACATATCAAAAGAAGCAGATGCAGGAGAAAATAATACAACTTCTCCAGGAACACTAACCTTATAAGCAATATCAACAACTTCATCTAAAGTATCCATAACATATATTTGTAAATTACTATCAGATATTTTCTTCTTTTCTTTCATAACAGCATCATATATTTTATCTTTAGTATTACCAAACAATATTAATTTACTAACATGATTAAGTATAGGCTTTACTAAAGGATCGTAAGAAATATTTTTATCATATCCACCACATATCAATACAATATCATTAGAAAAAGAATAAATACCTGCTAAAGATTTATCAGGAGTCGTACTAGCAGAATCATTATACCACTTTACTCCATTAATTTCTCTAACAAACTCTAACCTATGATGAACACTATTAATATTTTTAACAATATCTTCTACTTTATCTAAATCGATATCAACTAAACAACTAACAGCAGTTAAAGCAGCACATATATTAATAAAATTATGTTTTCCTCTTAACAATAATTTATCAGTATTAATAATCTTCTTATTATTAAAACAAATGTAATTATCTTCCAAATAAAAAACATTATTATTTTTTCCTATACCATAATACTTAATAGAAGATATTGCATCTTTAGAAAAATCTCTTACTATCTTATCATCACTATTTAAAATCAAATAATCATCCTTAGATTGATTCTTATAAATATACTTTTTAGCATCAATATATTCCTCATAACTACCATGAATATCCAAATGATCTGGACTAATATTAGTAACTAAACTAACATTAGGAGAAGTACTCATATTCATTAATTGAAAACTAGATAACTCTAGTACAATAATATCATTACAAGTTATATTTTTTATTTCAGTAAATAAAGGAATACCAATATTACCACCTAAATAAGTATGATATCCTAATTTAGTTAAAATTTCATTAATAATAGTTGTTGTTGTTGTCTTTCCCTTACTACCAGTAATACCAATACTTTTAGCATTAGATAAACTTAACACCTGCTCTACCTCAGTAGTAATAAGAGCTCCTCTTTCTTTTTCTTTAATTAAATATTTATTAGTAGGTAAACAACTAGGACTTCTAAAAATAATATCAAAACCAACTAAATTTTCCAAATAATTATCACCTAAATAAGTAATAATATCAAATTTCTTAATACTCTCTTTTACTTCATCTGATAAATTATCATAATTATTTTTATCAAACAAATATATTTTACCACTTAAATCATTTAAATATGATAGTAAAGGTAAATTACTAACTCCTGCTCCAATAACTGCAACCTTACTACTTTTAAGTCTACGATTAAATTCTTCTAACTTACTATTCATATTATCCCTTCTTACTTATATATATCTCTAATAATACTAATAGGAATAAATTCATTATCAATTGTAATCAAATTATTATTATTTCTTGCAATAATTCTCTTATGTAATATATCATTATCAGTAACAATAGTTACATCAGCCTTATAAACATAATCACTACTATTAAAGATATTTTTTATTTTTTTATCTATAGATATATTAGGATATTTAATATCTTTATTTATCTCTTTATTTTCATTAATAGAAGAATAAACCTTTTGAATACTATTAACTGGTTTATTAACACTATTATGATACATTTTTGGTAATTCTTTATTCATATCAAACACCTCTACTAATAATATGAAAAAAGAATAAATATATAACAAAATTATCTTCTTTTTAATATATATTTTTTAGGATCATCAACTGTATCTTCATCAATAATCAATTCTTCAAATTCACCACTACTTTGGGAAACTTCTCTCATGGCTTTAACAAATGTCTTCTCAACCACACTAGATAATCCCCTAACGCCAATATTTTTCTCCATAGCAATACTTGCAATTTTCTTCTTAACTATTTCTGGATTATTTATTCTTAATTTTATACCAGCTTGATTTAATATCTTAATTTTTTCACTAAGTAAATTAGTATTAGGATTATTCATAATCTGAATAAGCAAATCTTCACTAACAGGATTTAAAGGGATAATAACAGGAAATCTACCAACCAATTCAGCAATAATTCCATATTTAATTAAATCATCACTATTAATTTCCCTATAAAAAGCCTTATCATCCTTCTTTTCTTCAATTCTAGAACAAAAACCAATAGAATTAGTAGTTTTAGTTCTACCTTGTCTTTCTAAATCAGCAAAAGCTCCCATAGCAATAAAAGTAATTCCTAAAGTATTAATAGATACAAACTCAGATGCTAAAGGATCATCAGAAATATCTAAATCATATTCACAACCTTCAGTAAATTTAAGTAATTCTTCTTGAACACCAGAAGTAGAAATAGTATCACCATCCATACCCTGACTAGCTAATTTATCAAATTCATCTAAAACAATAATACCATTCTCAGCTTTCTTTATATCTCCATTAGCCTTTTTATATAACCTTCTTAAAATATCTTCAACAGATTCACCCTTATATCCAGACTTAGTTAACCCAGAAGCACTAGCAATAACAAGAGGAATATCTAATTCAGAAGAAATATTCTTAATAATTTCTGTCTTACCTACACCAGTAGGCCCTATAAGAAGCATATTTCTTTTAATATCACTATGATCATTTTGCCACAAAACTGTAACAATATCATCAATAGCATCATTTTGACCAACAACCTTACTCTTAATATTATTTATAAGTTGCTTAGTATTAATATCTTTCCTAGAAGAATTACTATTAGTTGTAATAGAACTATATATATCTTTCTCATCATAAAAAGATTGAACACGAGTAATCTTATTTTCTCCAACTAGATGTAATTTTTCATAGTTTTTACCACTAGTACCATAATAAAAAGTATCAAATCTAATTTCATTGTAAAACTTTTTAACACAATCACGAATTTTTTCTTTACCATATATTTCTTTCATAGTATCTAACGAAGTTCTTAATCCAAAACCAACTTCAGATACTTTAGTATTACTCATATGATAATAATTATTGCCTCTTATATCAGTAAAAATAAGATCTTTTTCATTAAAACTACCTAAACATATATTTATAGGCTTAAACTTAGTAATCTTATCTTTACCTTCTGCTAACCTTTCAAACAAAACAACAAGTTCATAATATTTTTTTCCATTTTTTTCAATATACATCATTATAAATCCCCTATCATATAATATTATTTATTTATTTTTAATCCTAAATCATTTAATTGTTTATCATCAACAAAAGATGGACAATCACACATCAAATCAGTAGCAGATGCAGTTTTAGGAAAAGCAATAACATCTCTAATATTTTCACTACCACATAAAAGCATTGTAAGTCTATCTAACCCCATAGCAAATCCGCCATGAGGAGGGCATCCATATTTTAAAGCATCTACAAAGAAGCCAAACTTTTCTTCTATATCCTTATCAGACAATTCCAAAGCCTTAAACATAGTTTCTTGAACTTTCTCATCATGAATACGTATAGAACCTCCACCTGCTTCATAACCATTAATAACAATATCATATGCTTTTGAATAACAGTTAGCTTTATCATTAATTAATTTTTCTACATCACTATCCTTAGGCATTGTAAATGGATGATGACAAGAAACATACCTATTCTCTTCTTCACTCCATTCAAAAGAAGGAAAATCAACTACCCATAATAATTTATAATCACCAGGTTTAATTAAACCTAAATCTCTAGCTAATTTACATCTCAAGGCACCTAAAGAAACCTTAACAATATCTTTCTTACCACTAATAATTAAAACCAAATCATTAGAATTAATATTTAAGATTTTTTTAATATCATTAATTTCATCATCACTAACAACCTTAGCAATAGAACCTGTAACTTCATCATTATATTTTAAATATGCTAAACCACTAGCTTTATATGTCTTAACAAAATCAGTAAGTTTATCTAATTCCTTTCTAGAATACTTACTACTAGCATCACGAACTACAATCGCATTAATAATACCACCATCATCTATAACATTTTTAAATAAAGTAAAGGAAGTATTTTTAAAGCAAGAAGTAATATCATTAATTTCCATTCCAAACCTTAAATCAGGCTTATCACTACCATACTTATCCATAGCATCATCATATTTCATTTTCATTAAGGGAAGTTTAATATCAATCCCCTTAACCTCTTTAAAAATACTAGCAACAAGTCTTTCACCAACATCCATAACATCCTCTTCATTAACAAAAGACATCTCAACATCAATCTGAGTAAATTCAGGTTGTCTATCAGCCCTTAAATCCTCATCTCTAAAGCACTTAGCAATTTGAAAATACCTTTCAAAACCAGATACCATTAATAATTGCTTATATATTTGAGGAGATTGAGGTAAAGCATAAAATTTACCCTTATTAACTCTACTAGGAACTAAATAATCCCTAGCTCCCTCAGGAGTACTCTTACATAAAACAGGAGTTTCAACTTCAATAAAATCTAAATCATGAAAAAATTTTCTTGTAGCATACGTAATTTTATCTCTAATAATAAAATTATTTTTTAATATTTCTCTTCTCAAATCAAGAAATCTATATTTTAATCTAGTATCTTCTAAAGCATTAGTATCATCACTAATAACAAAAGGAATATCTTTAGATTTATTAATAAGCTCTAATTTATTAACATCAATTTCTATATCTCCACTAAGAATATTTTTATTTTTATTTTCTCTTTCGACTATTATACCAGAAACTCTAATAACATATTCATTACCTAAACTATTAGCAATATCATAACACTTATTATCAGGTCTAACTACAGCTTGTATAATACCAGTTCTATTTCTTATATCTATAAAAACTAATCCACCAAGATTTCTAACTTTAGAAACCCATCCATTAATTATAACCTCTTCCCCAACATTATTTATATTATAATATTTATATTTTTCCATAATATCCTCCTAACATATAATAAAGCACATAAAAGAAATAATATAAAGACGAGATATCCCGCGGTACCACTTTATTTCACTTACGTGCTCTTAACTCATAACGTGAGTAAACGATTTGCTATATAGTCAATTGTCACATATTGACCAACAAATAAACATCATAAGTATTATATCATACTTTAATATAAAAACAATATAAAAATAATTATTTTATTAGAAAAAAGTAGTTAGAAACTCTAACTACTTAATTACTTAACAAGGAGGTACAGTAGTATTCCACTGATAACTATTTTTACCACATTTATCACAACATTGCTCTTTTGTATAACTTGAATAAGTTGAACCAACAATATGACATTGTTCCATATCATAACATATACATGTCCCCTTAGTAGAACTAGAAGAACCCGAGCAAGAACTACTACCTCCAGAAGATGAACTTGTAACTTTATAATATTTTTTAACAGTTTTGCTTACACCGTCATTACATGTTGCTTTAATATAAGCACCAGATCTGACAGAACCAAGTGTTATTTTTCTAACAACCTTTGTATTAGTTTTTGAACTTTGACTACCTTTATCACCTGTATCATCTACTGTAGAAAACGAACTAATTGTAAAACTAGAAGTACATGTAATAGTAATAGTTGAACCCTTAGCAACAGATTTAGGGCTACTACTAGTGCCACCAGCAGGGCTAAAGGAAATAGAAGGTGTTGCATTTTTTACATTATAATATTTTGTAACAGTTTTAGATTCTCCATTTTTAGACTTACATGTCGCTTTAATATAAGCATTATCTCTTTCTTTACCTAATTCATCTGTTCTTTTCCATTCAGTTGAAGATGGTTTAGATAATGTACCATGATCACCTAAATCATCTACTATATCAAGTGAACTAATACCAGCTGCAGAAGTACATGTTACTGTAATATCTACTCCACTTCTTACCTTCGTTGGAGAACTACTAGTTCCACCTTTAGAGAAAGTAATAGTTGGATCAACTGCTGTCCATTTTGCATATAACGTTTTTGCTGTTGGTTCTACATTTGCTGCTTTTACTGTTGCTCCTGCTACATAATTTGTTCCAGTCCCATCTGCTTTTGTATTCCATCCATTAAATGTATAACCACCGGCTGTTATAGCTGCCGCTGCCGTAGTTGCTGCTGAATACTTCATTGTTACTGCTGACGGTGCAGTTCCATGTCCATTTGCATTATATGTTAATTTAGCTGTTTTTTCTGTCCATTTTGCATATAACGTTTTTGCTGTTGGTTCTACATTTGCTGCTTTTACTGTTGCTCCTGCTGCATAGTTTGTTCCAGTTCCGTCTGTTTTGGTATTCCATCCATTAAACGTATAACCAGTAGCTGTAATAGCTGCAGCTGCTTTAGTTTCTATAGAGTATTTCATTGTTACTGCTGATGGAGCTGTTCCATGTCCATTTGCATTATATGTTAATTTAGCTGTTTTTTCTGTCCACTGCGCATATAAAGATGTTTTTACTGGTGTAACATTTGCTGCTTTTACTGTTGCTCCTGCTAGATAGCTTGTTCCAGTTCCATCAGCTTTTGTATTCCACTCTTTAAATGTATAACCAGTAGCTGTTATGGCTGCCGCTGCTTTCGTCGCAGCAGAATATGTCATTGTAACCTTAGCAGGTGCTGTTCCATGACCATTAGCATAATATATTAATGTTGCATCTTCTGGTAAATCTTCTTCCCATTGAGCATACATCGTTTGAGTTAACTTAGTACTATCTATTGTAGTTCCTAATTCTTCAAACGTATCTCCTTCTGCATATAATGTTCCACTTGTTTTAGCTGTTCTCCATTTAGTAAATAAATAATTTGTTCTTGTAAAATTGTTATTTGCTAATTTTATACTATTACTTCCAAGTGTTGAACCAGTATTTGTATCTCCAGCATTATTACCATAGCCTGAATTATATAATTGAACTAATTCAGTCTTATTTGTTGTACCTGTACCACTATTTCCATCATATGTAATAGTTAAAGTTCTTTTGTATTTAGAACGCATATATCCAGTACTACATTCATTATATTTTGGTTTATACTTAGCGCCTGCTTTTGCTGCAGGTATACATACATTTTCATTTGCAACACTATTAGATCCACCTATATAACCTATAAAAGTCCAACTACTTAACGATTCAGCATTTGGAACATCTATATCAGTTAAGTATTTATCTTCTATACCAATTGGATTCCATATTTGATTTACTGTTAATATAAATGATTTTGGTTCTTTACCAGTACTAAATCTATAAGTTTTTTTACCTAAAGCGTATATATTAATTGTACTACTATATGTTGTTAAACCACTTAATGAAGCTTTATTATTATACGATAATGTTAATCCCTCTTTTGATGTACTCCATCCATAGAATGACCATCCATATTTTCCGCCTGAATCAGCACTACTATATGGAAATTTATCTACTAATTCGGCAAAATCAACTAAAGTACAAGTATTACCAAATGTACATTTTTGTGAATTTAGTTTAGTAGGAGTAGAGCCATCAGCATTACCTATATAATAATTAATTGTATAATCAAGTGCATTCCAATTTGCATATAATTTCCCATTTGCTGAGAAAGTATTTGTTTTATTTCCTACTATGTATCCTTCTTCAGTTATTACCTGATTTCCTTCACCATATTTTTCTGTATAATATCCATCAAATGTATATCCTGTTTTAGTTGGCATTACTATAGGGTTTTCTTCTGAAGTCATTATTTTTGTCTTTCCAGTATCTAAATACCAGTTTTTATTATATTCTTCATATAACGTACTGGTTCCATTTGTTGTAGCGCCTTCATTATCTAACGTTATTGTATAAGTATTTGGTACCCAATTAGCATATAATTCTGCTTCACAATCTCCTTCTTTAGCATCACAGAATTTACTTCCTTCATAAGCAGTTACTTGATCAAAACACGTCTCCGCATTTAAACACCACACGCTATTACTATTAATTGTATATCCTGTTTTAAACATATTTAAGCCATTTTTGTTATTCCAATTTAATAACCCATTTTCAGTTAATGAATTACCATATTCAATAGTATGAATAATAACATTATTATTCTTTGTTACATAATCATCATCAATACTATAATTTACATTGTGTTCACTTGCCAAAATCCCACCATTCGCATTGAATATTATTTTTATTTTACTAGGAATCCAATTAGCATATAAAGTAATTGTACAGTTTTCATTTTTATTTTGGCAAAAATCAGTTGACTTATATTCTTTTGTTAAACTATAACATTTGCCAGTTCCATTTCTTTCCATACACCATGCTTTATTTTCATTTATAGAATAACCATCTCTTTTAATATTATTTTTCCAATTTAATAATCCGCTTTTATCTACATGTATTACTTGATGAATTATTGTAGAATTATTATATGTTAATAATGTACCACTTTTATCAATACCTTCTTCATGTGTACTAGCAAGGTCTCCACCATTCATATCAAGTTTAATATTTACTCTAGGAATATTAGGATCAGGAACCCAATGAGCATATAATATCATATCATACTTAGGTGTAATAGTAGTATTAGCATCTCCAACTTTGGTTCCACTAAATTTTCTTGTATACCACCCAGCAAATAAATAACCATTCTTAGTAGCAGACGGTAAACTTACTGAATTACCTTTTCTTATAGAATATGGAGCAATTACTACATCACCATTAGATTCAAATAAAAGATGATAATTTTCATCAGATAAAGGATCATCATTATCATTATCAATGTCACCATTTGTTTCATTTAAACATTCATTAACGTTTGTTAAATCAGTTATTTCTGTTTTTACAATAGTCATATTATTCATATTTTTAACAATCTTTATTAGAGAATTATTTGTAATACCACCATCAGATTTAATTTTTTTATTTAATAAATCTTCACCAAAAAAACCTTTGTTAATTAATTCTTGAATAGAAATACAGTAATAGTAATAATATGTAGAATCGTTCAAATCGTGGTGACCCCAATAAGAATAATCAACGTCTTCTTTTAAATATAATTCTGCAGCATTCATTATATTATCTTTACTTACTTCAATTGCTTTATTCTTAGAATTATTAATTATAAGATTATAAGCCCCAAAAGAAATTGTTATAATAATAGACATTAAAACAACAGTAACCAATACCTCAACTAAAGTAAAACCTTTATTATTAAACTTACTTATCATAAAACACCTCACTAACTATTTATCACTATACTTAAAATAATAAATATCATAATTAACAGAATCAACAGTATAATTTATAAAACACAAAGTATTATCTAAAAGATCTAATTTATATTTACTATCTAAACTATTGCCATCTAAATCATACAAAGAATATTCACTATCTAATAAGGTATATTTATAATCAACACACTTATCTGTATAAATATTACAAAAGCTAAGTATATCATTATTAAATTTTAAAGAAAAACTATAAAAATTATCAAACGACTCAACTAATTCAAAGTTATTTCTATTTATTACTTTCTTTTTATAAGAAGTCCATACCTCTTCATCAGCTAAAGATACATCTTTAGACTTAGTATTATTATTTGTAATAATATTCTTTTTATTATAATTAATAAATATAACAAAAAGTAATAAAATAATTAAAAAAAACAAAACAATCCATAAAACAATCTTTTTCATACAATCAACCCTATCTTAAAATAATTATACAACATAATAAATAATATGTAAATAAAAAAAGAGACTATATAGCCTCTACAATTAACTTAATAGCAGTTCTCTCTTCCCCATCAATTTGTATATCAGTAAATGCAGGAATACAAACCAAATTTTTACCACTAGGCGCTACAAAACCTCTAGCAATAGCAATAGCCTTAATAGCTTGATTTAATGCTCCAGCTCCTATAGCTTGCACTTCTACAACACCCTTTTCTCTAAATACATTAGCAAGAGCTCCAGCAACAGAATTAGGATTAGATTTAGTACCTACTTTTAATGTTTCCATAGTATTTCATTCCTTTCTATACCTACAATAAAATATATGTAAAAGAAAAGAAATAATAACAAAAAAATTAAGGAAATCCTTAATTTTTATTATAAGCAACAGCACCAAACCCAAATAATATAAAAATAGATGAAACAATATATATTATATTATTTTTATAACTACCAGTATTTTCAACTTGAACATTATAATAATCCATTTCTGAAGAACTATTATTTAAAACTTCCTCATTATTAGAATTATTATCACTATTAGTTTTACTATTATTAGAATCATTTTTATCTTTCTTTTTATTACTTGAACTATTTTTATCTATAATATTATTTTTATCATTACTATCAACTTTTTCATTAATAGATTTATCAAATCCCTTAGATTCTAATTTACTTTTGTTATATAAATTTAATAAACTAGTAATAATTAGTCCCACTAAAACTAAAACAATAACAAAACTTAATATCTTTCTCAACATAAAATCCCCACCTTTAATTAGCTAATTATTATATCAATAATAATTAAAAAATCAAGTATTTTTATAATATTAAGAAAAAATATCTTCTGGACTATCCAAATTAACTATATTATTATCATTAACGAAACAAATATCTTTATATTTACAATACATACATCCAACATTATCACTACCTATTCTCTTAGGATTAATATCAAATCTAGAATTTATAATTTCATCTATACAATAATTAATTTTATCATCAGTTATATCACATATTTTATTAATATCACCATCATCAAATATCTTTTTAGACATAATACCATTATTACCAGTTCTCATTCCCATAATAACATTACTACTATTATATGAAGAATCGAATAATTCAAGAATATTAATATCATTATTAGAATATCCCTGCAATTTTAATTTATCTTCTTTTAATGATAAATAACTCTTATTATTATCTTTTACTACTTCACTATTAAGAATTCTTTGTAAATAAAACCCAACAATTCTAATATTAGGAAATTTATATTTAGTTAAATAAACATACACAGGTAACTGTAAATCTAATCCATAACTAATATTATTTAAATCTAAATTAACATTACCAGTCTTATAATCAATTATAGAAGCTATCTTACTATCATTATCCATTAGTATTTTATCAACAAATCCCTTAAAAATAATAAGCATATCTTCTCTACTCTTATCAATCTCAATTTTTTCTTCATATAAAGATTTATTTAAAGTAGAAAACTCATACTGCTTCTTTATAGTATTAATTACAAACATAACTTCTTCATATAAATTATCTAGAAAAAACAATTCCCTAGAATTAAATTTATATTCTAACTTATCAATATAATTATAATATTCCTTTTTAATATCAATTTTATCATCAAAACAAATAGATAAAATATAATGAAATAAACTACCAATAATAGTATTAAAATTATCTTCAAATAAATTTAATTTTAAAACATTAGATAAATAATATTTAAAAGAACAATGATAATAATTGTTTATAGCGCTATAAGATAAAACTAATTTATGATTCAAATATTCCTTTAATTTATTAGAATTAATATAAGTAAATTTATTATTATAAGACATGTAATTAATATTACTATAATTATTATATAATAAAGACAATTCATTACTATTAGTATTATATTTAATTAGATTATCAATATCCCTAGTAAGAATAATTTTATTATATATATTAGAATAATCATAACTATTAGTATAATTAAGAATACTTAAATTAAGCTTATCATTTAAAGAAGATATATAATAATCTATAGAATTACAATGTTTCTTATAACTAATAAATAAATTGCAAGAACTATTAATGTCATCTAACCACTTATTATAATATAAATCATTTAATTCTGATGAAGTATCAATATCAAGTAATAATTTTAAACTATCACTTAAATAATCATCATTCATATAATTTTTAGGAATAACACCTAAAGAAAAATTCATTAAAAATATATATTTATCATAATACCCATCTAAAGAATTAATAACCTCTATTTCTTTTTCATAATTAGTGACATTAACAACTTTATTTTTAAAATCACGAATAATTAATTCCTTAACCTCTAAAATATTATCACACCATAAGTATTTATTAATAATATTTATAATATCATTATATATGCAAAGAATATAATCATCTTTCATATTATATTTATCTGTAATATAATTAAAAGTACTACTAATATCATTAGATAAATTATTTAAAAAATCTTTACCAATACTAGTAGAATATAAATAATTATCATTAAAATTAATAGGTATATTATAAAAACTAAATAATCTTTTTATAGTATTTTTATATTCATTACCAATACCACAAATCTTAATATCATTAATATCAATACCATCATTAATTAAATTAATAATCTTTTCTGCAACAAAAGAAACTTCTCCCTCAATATCATTAAATTCATATATATAATTATGTTTATACTTATTAATATTATCATTATATAAAGTAACATTACAAATATTTTTTAGTTCATCAATTAATTTATTATCAAATTTATTCAAACAATAATTATATATAACAATATTTTTATTAACTAAACTATTTCTAAATATATCATTATAATATAAAAGATTATTATTTTCTAATTCTTTCTTTAAATTAATAAGCTTTTTAATTTTATCATTATTAAAATCATTTCCATTAACATAATATAAGTTATTTAAATACATAATACAAACATCATAATCATAATTATATTTGTTAATTAAATAATAAATAGTTTTTTCATCATAAGAAAAATAATAATTATTTTTAAACTCATTTAATGACATAAACTTTATATCAAGAAAATAATTATTATTTCTAATATCATTAATTACTTTATCTTTATAATTATCATTTATAATTAATAATGTATTATTCTTTAAATCCATATTAATACCCCTACTCTAATAAACTCGCCAATCAATTTCCTTTATATTATTCTTTCTTAAAAATATATTTGTTTTAGAAAAAGGTTTACTACCAAAAAAGCCATAATTAGCAGAAAAAGGAGACGGATGAGAAGACTCAATGACTAAATGCTTAGAATTAGTAATTAAATCTTTTTTACTTCTAGCAAAATTGCCCCATAATATAAATACAACAGGAGAACTTTTTTCATTTATTTTTTTTATAATAGCATCCGTAAAATACTCCCAACCAATATTCTTATGACTAGCAGCTTTATCCTTCTCAACAGTAAGAACAGCATTCAATAATAATACTCCTTCTCTTGCCCAACATTCTAAATTACCAAAAGAAGAAGGTTTAATTCCTAAATCATCATATAATTCTTTATAAATATTCTTTAAAGATGGAGGTAATTTAATACCATTACTAACAGCAAAAGATAACCCATTAGCTTCTCCAATACCATGATAAGGATCTTGACCTAATATTACAACCTTAACATCATCATAACTAGTTAAAGATAACGCTCTTAATATTTTATCCTTTGGAGGAAATATAGTTTTTTCTTTATATTCCTTATTAATAAATTTAACTATTTTTTTAAAATAATCTTTATTATATTCATCCTGCAACAAATTATCCCAATTATTACCAACCAAATTAATCATTAGATAACACCTTATATTCAGTAGGACAATTATCTCCTCCTCCATTTGGAACAACACCTGATTTAGAAATAATAATTTCACATCCGCCCAAATCTTTTTTATCTTTAGGATCTAGCAAAATTTTTTTATTATTATTAGTAGAATTATTCTTATTATTAATACCATCTAAAAATCCATTACTAACTAAAGTTTGTAAATTAACACTAATTTTACCATCAACAATAGTTATTTCTTCACTAGTACTACAATCAAAAGAACTTTCATCACAAGTAACACTAAATTTATATAACTTACCACCAATAATACCACTATTATCAACTTCATCATATAATTGTCTACTAGCAGTAACAATATTTGAAATCATTATTTCATAAGCTTTATCTTTACTATTATTTATAGATGATAGAACACCCATTACAGCAATACCACCTAATATAGAAATAATAACAATAACTGCTAAAATTTCAATTAAAGTAAATCCCTTATTATTTAATTTAAACATATAACCACATCCTAAATATAATTATACCATAACAAAAAAGAAAATAAACTATTTTTTATAGTTCACTTTCTTTATAATTAACTAACATAATATCATCACCAATTCTAACAATCTGTTTCCATAAAATAGATAGTTCATCTTTACTAGAAGAAAATATATGTTTTCCACTCTTTCTTTCTTCTAAAATAAACTTAGTTATTTCACCATTTCTATTAATAATAACATCAATTATATTCCCCATCCTTTTACCAGTCGATATATCTATTACTTCTTTATTCTGTAAATCAGATAAATTCATAACATCACCTAAATAATTATATTATTTAACATACTTTTTTAGACTATTAATAGCATTTTTTTCTATCCTAGATATTTGCGCCTGACTAATACCTAACTCAGAAGCAATCTCCATTTGTGTTTTACCAATAACAAATCTTTCTTCTAATATTTTTTTATCTCTTTTTTTTAATTTAGAAATAGCTTTATCTAAAGCTAATTTATAATCTAAATCATAAAGATCCTTAGAATTACTAATTTGATCACATAAATAAATAGTATCTCCACCATCATTATATATAGGTTCATACATACTAACAGGTTCCCTTAAACTATTAGTAGCATTACTAATATCAAATTCACTAACACCAAGTACTTCTGCTAAATATTTATCAGTAGGTGCAACACCATTACTTGCAATATACTCATCTTTTAACTTTAATATTTTATAAGCTAAATCTTTAACACTTCTACTAATCCTAATAGCACTATTATCTCTTAAATACCTCTTTATTTCACCTAATATCATAGGACAAGCATATGTAGATAACTTAACATCAAAACTAGTATCAAAATTATCAATAGCTTTAACCAAACCCAAACATCCAACTTGAAATAAATCATCTAAATTATCTACCTTATTATAAAATTTCTTTAAAATTGATAAAACTAATTTTAAATTACCTTCAACTAACATATCTCTAGCATGCATATCACCATTCTTATATTTATTAAATAAATCGTCTATTTCAGAACTAGATAAAACCTTAATATTCGCAGTATTCACGCCACATATATCTACCTTATGACGTGCCATAAAAAATCTCCTTTCATACCAATTATGGTACAAAAAGAGAATATCTAAACAAATTATCTAATTTTAAAACTAATATTATCTAACAATTTATTATTAGATTTATTTAAATTACTATCAAGTATAACATCAACATAACCATTATCTATAGTAATATCATTAATTATATTTACACCTTCTAAATTGTAACAAACCCTTCTAATAGTATTTAAAAATTTGTTAGTTAAATTACTTTGAATCATATCATTCCTTTTATATAATTCATTACTTCTATTAACATCATCAAGAGAAGAAGCCGCTATATCTCTAGATAAATACCTAACAGGCAAATATAAAATATTTCTAACTTTATTAATATTCATATTTTTAAGTAGTTTAATAAATATAGTTAAAGATAAAACAAAAGAATTAGAAACTAACGCTATATCATCATTCTTATCTATCCCCTCATCAATCTTATATAAAAACCTCTTAACTTTTTTAATATATTCATAATCCTCATAACTAGAACAATCTTGTTTCCTACTTTGAATAGAATAAATATAACAAACATCATTAGAAATACCATAAGAAATATAAGGTAGATTAAATCTACTATTATTACAAACTAAAGAAAATTCTATTCTATAAGGAGTTTCCATTCTTATATCTTGTTTAATTTTTTTAATTTCTAAATATATATCATCATCAATTTTAGGACTAAACACTTTACCCAAATTAATTTTATTATCGCTAAAATCATCAGAAAGAAAAGAAATTCTCATCTTTAAATAACTAATAGCATTATTAAAATCATAATTACTAGCATTAACAAACAAATAACTAATTAATAATTTAATAATATTATCTTTATTATTACTTATATAACTAGGGCCTTTTCTATTTAATACAAGTTCATTATCAATATATAACTCCAAATATTTAAAAAACTCATCTTCATTTTTTATAATCAAAGAAGACATATTATTATCACTAAAATAAGATAAACTATTATTAATAAAAGAATTAAATCCAATTAAAAATTCCTCGTTATCAATAATTACCCTTCCATCTTTTGCTTCTCTAATTACATCATAAAATATTTCCTTAACACTCATAATAACCTCTCAATCAAAAAGAAATAGATTACATTCTATCTACTTCTTTTATAGCAAGTAAATTTAATACATTACTAATAGTATTACATACCAATTTAGTTAAAGATAAATAATTATTCTTCTTATTTAAGTCTCTTTCATTACTAATATTAATATCATTATAAAACTTATTATATAAATTACACAAATTATAAATATATTCACACAATATATTAGGGCTTTTATTAATATAAGATTTATATAACTCAGAGGATAATTCAATTATTTTAGTATAAATATTTCTAATATTATCATCAACATAATCAATATTATATTTAATAGAATCATTATTTCTTAAGATAGACTTACCCCTTACTAAAGTATACATAATATATGGACCTGTTTTACCATCAAAAGAAGAAAACTTAGCAGGATCAAATATATAATCAGTTTTTCTATATGAAAACAAATCAGCATATTTTAAAGTACAAATAGTTAAATTTTCAATAACATTATCTCTATCTGGTAAATCTTCTTTAACCTTTTTAGTAATTTCATTCTTTATTAATTCAATTAAATCATTTAAAGGCATAACACTACCATCACGAGTCTTAAAAGGCTTACCATCAATACCATTAATAGTACCAAATCCTAAAAAATCTAATTTACAAGATTTAGGAACTAAACCACTCTTATAAGCGCCTCTAAATACTTGAAGGAAATTAAATTCCTGCCTATTATCTATTACATACCATATCTCATCTGGATTAAATTCTTTCATCCTCATATAAATAGTTGCTAAATCCCTTGTTTCATATTTAGAAGATCCATCACTCTTAATAACCATTAAAGGAGGATATTCCTTTTTATCATCTTCTTCTTTTATATCCATAACCATAGCACCATCAGATTCATATAAATATGGTCTTAATACATTTAAAGTATCAGGAATATATTTAATACTATCCATTTCACCATACCAAACATCAAAATCACAATTTAACCTATCATAAACAGATTTAATATCACTTTTAGATATCTCAACCATCTGACGCCATAACTCTGAATATCCTCTTCTACCTTCCTCAACTTCTTTTGTGATTTCTCTTACCAATTTCATTCTTTCATCATCATTACTAGCACTAATACTAGCTCTAGGATACATAACCCCCAAATCCTTAGTTGTTAAATTAATTTTAGGATAATCACCCAAATAATTCTCATCAAAAAATAAAGAATTTGGTTCCATTAACATATATTCAGAAATTAACATACCAGCTTGTCTACCTAAATCACCCAAATGAACATCACCAATAACACTATTACCATATAATTTAGCAATTCTTTTTATAGATTCACCAATATTAGCACTTCTCATATGACCAACATGTAAAGCCTTAGCAGCATTAGCGCCACCATAATCAATAACAATAGTTTTACCTTCATCTTTATCAACATGACTATTAAAATTATTCATACAATCATTCATATAATTACAAATAATATTATCAGAAAAAGACAAATTAATAAAACCAGGTCCAGCAATATTAACATTCACAAACCTATTATCAAGTTTACTTATAATTTCATTAGCAATATCTATAGGATTCTTATGATATTTCTTAGCCATTGACATAGCAACATTAATCTGAAATTTCCCTAAACTAGGAACAGAAGAAGAAATTAAACTAACTTCTTCTTCATACCCCAAATCACTAATTATATTATTTAAATATTTTTCTGTATCTCTAATTAAACTCATACTATCACCTAACTATTAATAATATCAATAATTTTATCAATATCATCTACATTAACATCAATATCTTTAGAATTATTCATATCTCTTAATTTAATATTACCAGTATTTATCTCATAATCACCAATAACCATTACATAAGGAATGTTATTCTTACTAGCCCAATTAAATGATTTTTTTAATTTTCTATTATTAAATTCTACAATAACTTTAATACCCTTATTTCTAAATTTACTAGCCAAATCTAAACAATATATTTCACTATCCATAGGAATAATATATAAATCATATAAACTATTATTAGTATTAACATTTTCCATAGATAATATTTCATAAATAGGAACTAAACCAAAAGTCATTCCAACAGCAGGATAAGTATTACCATCATTAATAAAATTAGTAATAATTTTATCATACCTACCACCGCCACCTATAGCAGAACTAATTCTATTGTCCTTATCAAACACTTCCCATACAGTACCAGTATATATCTCTAAGCCACGCGCTAAATAAGGAGTAAAAATACACTCATTAAGACCTAACTTATTAATATAACCATTAAGTTCCAATACTTCACTAATTCCTTCATTAAGAATAGTATTATCACTATCTTTAAATAAAGTACTAATATCATTAATATCAATCTTAAAGAAATCAAATAACTTATCTAAAGAATCATTACTAATATTATATTCTTCTAATTCTTTTCTAACACCATCTTCACCAATCTTAGCTAATTTATCAACAGACAAAATAACCTTATTAGTAATATCATCATTAATACCTGACTCTATAATTAAACCAGATAAAAACTTTCTATTATTCCATAATATATTAATATTAATACCTAATTCCTTATAGCAAATAGAAGACATCTGTAATAACTCAGCCTCTGCTAAAACACTACTAATACCACAAACATCAACATCACATTGATAAAACTCTCTATCACGTCCCAATTTAACAGGGCCATCTCTATAAACTTTACCAATCTCATATCTTCTAAAAGGAAGTTCAATTTCCTTATTTAAATTCATACTAATTATTTTAGAAAAAGGAACAGTCAAATCGTATCTAAGTCCTAATTCTCTATTACCCTGATCTTTTAATTTATATACTTCCTTTAATATTTCAGCACCACCAGCATATTTAGATGCTAGTAAATCATAATAACATAAAGTAGTAGTTTCAACAGGCAAATAACCATATGCCTCAAAATACTTAGTCAAAATATTAATAATCTTATTTCTAAGTATTTGCTTCTTAGGTAAATAATCATTACTTCCCTTAACATTTAATAATTCCATAACATCACCTTTTCATATATAATATGACAATGTATTTTAACATTTAATAAATACAATGTCAAATCCTATTGATTAACATACCAAGTTTTAGATATATCAACATTCTGACTCAAAGGAACAGGATTTGGTTCATCAATCTTAACTATAACTGGCATTTTAAAAGCACTACCATACGCCACACACATACCAGAGTGAAACGTCTTAAGTCTAGAAATAAAATCACTATTAATATTAGGTAGCAAAGAAGATATAAAAGCTAAATCATCATTATGAAACATCTTAAAAATCAAGAAATTACTACATTGACTAATAGCGGTTTCAGATAACTCAGAAGGTCTCTGAGTAATAAGTCCTAATAATATACCATACTTTCTACCCTCTTTAGTAATTCTTTCAAATATATTATATCCAAATAACCTAACATCAATATCATCTTGTACATACCTATGAGCTTCTTCTAATAAAATATGAAAAGCAACAGACCCCCTATTCTTTAATTTAGCAACATAATCAAATAACAATTTAGAATATATCTTAACTAAATTTTTAGCAAATCTATCATCAACATAATTAATATTAAAATTAATTATTTGAGCTTTTCTATTACCAGAAACAGTAAGAAGCTCCCTAATAAATCCCTCTCTATTAACAAATACAGGATATTCAAAAAATTTAGCATAATCACTATTAATTAAAGTATTTAATCTAATTCTAAGTACATTAGCATAATTAAATATCTTTTGACTAGTCAAAATACCTTCACTAATTAAAGCAAACTCCAATGCTAAAGCAAATTCCTTAAGACCATAAGCAAAACTACCATCTGGCATAGAAAGTTCAAATTCATTATTAGTAAAAGTCTCTAAATATTCAATAACTAATTCAATATCAGCAAATTTTCCAGATTCCTCAATATATAAACATTGTCTAATAGTCCTTGTCCAACCACCTTTAGTAAGTGGTATTTCCAAATTTATATCCTTAGTTTGAAACTTAGTCAAAACAGAAGTAAGTTGATTCCTAATTTCACTTGGACTCTTACCTGAAAATATAATATCCAAAACACTTCTAGCAATAATATCATTCTTTTGATCAAGAACCTTTTCTTCATCTTGAGTAAAAAACGCAACTAACTTTAAAGCCTTTTCAATAATAGGTACCTGATTTTCATCATCACAATTAAGAAGCAATGCAATATCATCAGTAGTAAGTAACCAAAAAGGAATACTTAGATGAGTAAATTCATTATTATTTAAATCAGTAGTAACAACTTTATAATTAATATTTGAATTATTCTTACCTATTTCAAAGAAAGCAGGTTGGTATTCTCCATATGCATCAAAAAGAAAAATATTAGTCCTAAAAGGAAGCTTATTTTTAGCCTCATAAAAAACATTCTGTAAAATATGAGAAACTGAATAACTCTTACCAGCACCACTATTTCCTAAAATAGCAAAATGATTAGAAAAGAAAGTATTAACATCTAATGAAATCTTATAATTTCTATATATAACAGATTCTCCTAAAGATATTAAGTTAGTATTAGGATCATTTTGAAAAACAATATCTAATTCTTCTTTAGTAATAAAACGACAAACATCATTAAAAGAAGGCCTAATCATACTACCATATATAAAATTATTATTAGTTATTTCACCAATAATTTTAATATTAAGATAAGTATAATCACCCTCTATAATCTCTCCTACAATTTTTAAATTATTATCTTCAAAAATAACATTTTTACCCATAATATTATCAAGATTATAAACATTAGTTTCTAGTTTAATTTTAACCTCATTCCCCATAATACTAATTATCTTCCCAATCATATTATCACCTATAATAATATTATACAAAAAAAATAGCTAAAATACTAGCTATTTTTTACTTATTTTTAATTCTTCTTTTCTGATCAATTTTATATTCAGAAGTTAAACATATTTTTAATTTATTTATAGCATCTTTCAATAATTTGTTTCTATCTTTATTATATACTGGTCTAGCATCAGGACTTACCTTACTAGCATTAGTTTGAACATCATAATTAATATAAATTAAATCAACAAGCTCACTACATTTTCCAATATCAACAATATCATTACCAACATTAATATTAATAGTAGGATTAAAATCAGTAGCAACAGTATCAAAATCTTTCTTATTCATAATTTTAATATTTTTAGCTTCTTCATAAGTTAATCCAACAGTATCAGCAATAGAAGCTTTAACTCCCATTAATGCACCATAAGAAACAACATCATATCCATTAAAATAAATATGTTCATTAACTAATTTATTTTGAATATATAAAATATTATTTAGTTCATCTTTAGAATAAGTGTTATAATCTTTATTTTCATAATCTTCAATTAAAGATAATAAATAATCAGCATCAAACAATTGACAATTTCTATAATCAGTAGAGATAGTGTTATCCTCCAAACTAAAATTATTTAAACTATCAGAACACTCAAGATATAATTCTAAATTAGATAATAATTTAATATAATCATTACCCACTAATTCATCAAAACAAGTATTATCACAAACTCCATACATTGTTTTACCAAAAGACATATCATTAGTTTTACCACAACCAGTAAACCCAATAACAAAAGACATACCTAAAACAGTAGATAAATATCTTAATCTATTTATTTGTTTACTATTACTCATATTATCACCCCTAAGTGATTAGATATTTTACTACAAATTAACAAAAAAGTCAAATAAAAAGCATCAGATGATGCTTATTTACTTTCTTTCTTAGTAGTAGTTTTCTTAGTAGCAGGCTTCTTAGTTGTTTCCTTTTTTACAGTTTCTTTCTTAGCAGTAGACTTTTTAACAGTCTCTTTCTTTTCTTCTTTAACTTCAGCTTTTACAGTTTTAGGAGTATAACTCTTACCTGCTAAAGCATCTTTAGAAATACTTACTAAATCACTAAAAGCTTCCTTTTGATCTATAGCAAGCTCTGCTAACATCTTTCTATTAATAGTAATTCCAGCTTTATTTAATCCATTAATAAATTTAGAATAACTAATCTCATTTTCACGACATTGAGCATTAATTCTAGTAATCCATAATTTTCTAAAGTTTCTTTTATTTTGTCTTCTATCTCTAAAAGCATATTGACCAGAATGCATAACTTGTTCATGTGCAGTCTTATATAATCTATGCTTACTACCAAAGTAACCCTTTGCTTCTTTTAATACTTTTTTTCTTCTTGCACGTGCAACTGTGCCACCCTTAACTCTCGTCATACTAACATCCTCCTCTACTTAACTAAACTCTTAACTCTCTTAAAATCAGAATTATTTAAAACATTATTTTTTCTCTTTTGTCTACTTCTCTTAGCACTATTCTTACCAGTATTATGACGAACACCTTGACTAGAAACAGAAATAGAGCCACTTTGTCTAATATTTAATACTTTCTTTAAACCCTTATGAGTTTTCATTTTGTTTTTCTTCATTTTAATTTTCTTTGCCATAATTAATTCTCCTTTTGTTTTTATTTTTTTGGTGTTAATTGCATAAAGATACTTCTACCTTCCATCTTAGGTTTAATTTCAACTTCCGCTACATCATTTAAAGCTTCTTCAAATTTAACCAAAACGTCAGTAGCAAGCTCAGGATGAGCAATTTGACGTCCTTTAAAGCGAATAGTTACCTTAACTTTATCTCCTCTTAAAAGAGCCTTTTTAGCATTATTAACCCTAGTATCAAAATCATGTTTATCAATTGTAACAGATAATCTAAATTCTTTAATATCAACAATAGCTTCACGTTGTTTCTTCAATGCTTCCTTAGCTTTTTTCTTTTTTTCATATTTAAATCTATTAAAATCCATAATCTTACATACAGGTGGATTAGAACTTTCATTCATTAAAACCAAATCAAATCCAGCATAACCCGCTAAAGTTAAAGCATCCTGTCTACTCTTAATACCTAACTGTTCCCCATTAGGTCCAATAACCATCATTTCTTTACACCTAATTTGTTCATTAATTAAGTTATCTTTATTATTTACTATAACAAACACCTCCACAAACAAAAATGAATACCAAAGACAGTATTCATCTCACAAAAAAACAATAAAACTATAATAATTTATTGGCTTTTAACCCATTATCTAAGACAATCGGGTGAGATAAATAAATCTTCTTTCCTTCACTTCGTCAAATATTATATTATAATATTATTATTTTGTCAACAAATAATTACTTAGTTCTCTTACTTTTTTCTTAGCTAAAGAAGTTTTAACATCCTTTTCCCACTCTACATTAGGATTAACTAAAGCTTTGTTATTAATTAACATAATCTTATCATTATCTTGTAAAACATAATTTAAATCAACCAAAATATTATTAACTAATGCGGTACAAACAGAATTATCCTTATTAAGATCACACTTATACATAAAATCTAATACAGTAGAACCAATAGGAAGTTCAACAACATCTCCAGAAATAGTATAAACATAAATTTTATTACTAAATAATTCATCATTAACTTTTTTAGCAAAATCACTATTATTAGGAAACATATCATTTATTTGTACAATAGAATTAAAAAATTGATATTTACTCTCAATATCATTTTGCATTCTAACTCTAGCTCCCCCTCTATACATATCCCAATAAGCACAAATACCATTATTAGCAACTTTATCCATTGCATTAGTTCTAATTAAAATCTTAACTAAAGTATTATTAAGTCCAAAAACAGTAGTATGTAAAGAACTATACATATTAGTCTTAGGTCTACTAATATAATCTCTAATCTTATCATTAATAGGCCTATATAAATCATGAACTATTCCCAAGGAAGTATAACAATCAATCTTATCATCCATTGTATAAATTAAAGATACCAAATCATCTAAATAATTAATATTATTTCCATTAATTAGATGCTTATATATACCATAAACATTTTTATATAAAATACTACTATTACAAAAAATACCATAATTATATAATTCTCTCTTAATATTGCTATTCATCTCATTAATAACATCTTTATTTTTTAATATAATACTACTTCTCTTTTCATTAATTCTATTATATTCACAATTATTAATATACTTAAAAGATAAATCCTCTAATTCTCTTTTTATCTTATATGCTCCAATATTATAAGCTAAATTAACATATAAATCCATTGTTTCCTTTGAATTTTCAATTTGCTTCTCATGACTCTTATATTGCAAAGTTCTCATATTATGAAGCCTATCAGCAAGTTTAATAATAATAATTCTAATATCTTTAGTAATACTTGTAATAATTTTTCTCATATTAGCATTATGTTCATCACTAGCACAAGAAAAATTCAATTTACTAATCTTAGTAACACCATCAACCAAAGTAGCAACATCATCATTAAATATTTCTCTAATTTCATCTAAAGTAATATCAGTATCTTCTACTGTATCATGGAGTAAAGCAGCACATAAAGTAGCACTATCTACATACATATCAGCCAAAATATAGGCAACTTCCAACGGATGAGTTATATACTCCTCACCACTTTGTCTATATTGTCCCTTATGAAGTCTTTCGGCAAGTTCATAAGCACGTTTAACATCTGCAAAACTTTCAGCATTATAACTATTGACTTTATCAAAAAAATCTTTAACCGTAATACTCATATATCCTCCAAATAAAAATAATAACCGATTATATTACAATTTTTAAAAAAAGTCAACACTTATTAGGATCAATATCTATTTCAACATTAATTTTATTATTAAACTTATAATGATTATCTAACATAATTAAAGTATCCCTTAATTTATTATCTTTCTTATATTTAATAATACATTGATGGTGATATACATTATTAACTTTAAAAGGATTAGCCATAGCAGGTCCTAAAACAAATGTATCATCACTCAAATTAGTTCTAAGAAATTCTCCAATTTTTTTAGCTTCACTAAAACTATATTCATAATCTTTACTCATAATATTAACTAAAATAATATAATAATAAGGACTATAATTAAGTTGTTTTCTAATTTTCATTTCTTCCATATAAAACGATAAATAATCATGATTCTTCGCTAACATAATACTATAATGATTATTATTATAAGATTGAATAACAACCTCTCCATCTCTTATAGATCTACCCGCTCTACCACTAACCTGACATAACAATTGAAAAGTTCTTTCACTACTTCTAAAATCAGGAATATTTAAACTAGCATCTGCATTAATAACGCCAACCAAAGTAACCATAGGAAAATCAAGTCCTTTAGATACCATCTGAGTACCAATTAAAATATCATATTTATAATTGCCAAATTCATCAATAATCTTCTGATGAGTTCCTTTTTTAGAAGTAGTATCCATATCCATTCTAACAACTCTAGCTTTATATCTTTTTACAAGTTCTTCTTCTAATTGTTCAGTACCAAGACCATAATCTATTAAATCTTTACTATGACAATTAGGACATTCACTATATTTACGTATAGCATAACCACAATAATGACATCTAAGCATTCCACTAGATTTATGATAAGTTAAACTAATATCGCAATTAGGACACTTACTAACATTACCACAAGTATTACAAGTATATATAGAAGAATACCCTCTTCTATTTAAAAATAAAATAATTTGTTCTTTCTTACTAAGTTTCTCTTTTATTTTTTTATCTAATACAGAAGAAAAAATATAATTACCTTGTTTAATCTCATTTTTCATATCAACAATACATACATTAGGTAAAGATCCCCCACTAGCACGTCTCTTTAATGTAATAAGCTCATATACCTTATTACCCGCTCTAGCCATACTCTCTAAAGATGGTGTGGCACTACCTAATACCAAAGGACAACTATGATACTTACATCTAAATAAAGCAACATCTCTAGCATGATATCTAGGATTATTATCCTGCTTATAAGTACTAGAATGTTCTTCATCAATAATAATAACTCCAATATCTTTTAAAGGAGCAAATATAGCACTTCTTGCCCCAACTACAATAGATACTTCCCCATTAACTATTTTTCTATATTCATCATATCTCTCACCATCTGATAAACCAGAATGAAGAATTGCAACTTTATCACCAAACCTAGATACAAATCTATCAACAATTTGAGGAGTTAAACTAATCTCAGGAACTAACATTATAGCACTCTTACCAATATTGACAACCTTATCAATAATATTCATATATACTTCAGTTTTACCACTACCAGTAACACCATATAATAAAAAAGTAGAAGACTTATTAAAACAATCGCAAACCCTTTTAACAGCATATTCTTGTTCATCATTTAAAATATGTCTACAATCATTATTATTACTAGTATATCTATACCTATAAGATTCTTTTTCTATAATTTTAACTATTCCATGTTTAATTAAAGTCTTAACGGAACTATCAACTCTATTAATCTTAATTTCTTTATTATTAATAATATTATTTAAAATATCAATCTGTCCATCATATCTACACTTAACAAGATAGTTATTAGCATCATTAATACTACAATTTAATATTAAATATTTATTTGTTTTAATACTAATATTAGTATCATAACTAGCCTTTAATGCTTTAGGAAGCATTACCTGATAAGCACTAATCAAAGAACATAAAGTATAATTACTAATTTCCTTACCTAATTCTAACATTTCTTCATTTAAAATAGGTTTCTTATCAACGAGCTCAATAATATCCTTTATTTCATAATCACAACTATCTATATCATTAAATAAATCTAGTACAAACCCCTCTAGTAATTGTTTACCAAAACTAACCTTAACCCTAGAACCAATCTTAATAAAAGATTTCATATCAGAAGGCACTCTATATGTAAAAGTTCTATCAACATTCTTAGCACCAATCTCCACAATAACACTAGCATACATAAATATACCTCCTAATCATATAAAAATTATAACATAACCACCTACCAAAAAATAATAATTTACTAAAAATTAATATTAGATTTAAAAAAAATTAAAAAGCATAATATATATACTTTTTAATCCAAATACTCTATTTTAGAAATAACAGGTTGATTTTCCTTTAAAACAGTACCATTATTATCTTCTACCTTTACTTCTTTAGCAATCTTATCAACTATATCCATTCCACTAGTAACATGCCCAAAAGCAGCATATAATCCATCTAAATGAGAACTATCCTCTTGAACTATAAAAAATTGACTACTAGCACTATTGTAATCATTACTTCTAGCCATAGAAATAACACCTCTTACATGCTTAATAGAATTATTATATCCATTAGCAGCAAACTCACCTTTAATAGTTTTACTAGATCCTCCAAAACCAGTACCATCAGGATCTCCTCCCTGAATCATAAAACCATTAATTATTCTATGAAAAGTAAGTCCATCATAAAATCCATCCTTAACCAAAGTAATAAAATTATCTACAGTAACAGGCGCATTATTACCATCAAGCTCTATTTCAATATCACCATAATCTATAATACTAATCTTAACATGATGTAATCCACTTATACTATTATTACTACATGCACACAAAGAAACAGAAAGAAACAATATAAATAATAAACTAATAATATTCTTCATCTTAATCTTCAACATATTTATTAACCAAATTAATAAATTCATCCTTTATTATTTCTAACCTTTCTTCACTTCTAGCTTCAAATCTCATAGTAATATTAGGACCAGTATTAGATGCTCTAACCAAAGCAGATCCATCATCAAAGAAAACTTTAACACCATCTATAGTAATAATATTATAATTATTTTTTTCACAATACTCTCTAATTTTATCAATTATATTAAATTTAATATCATCAGATACTCCTACTTTTATCTCAGGAGTAGTATAGTATTTATTAATACCTAAAAGTAATTCTTCAACACTCTTATAAGTATTTGTAAGAATTTCAATTAGTCTTAAAGATGCATATATTCCATCATCATATCCATTAAACTTATCTCTAAAAAATACATGACCAGATAATTCCCCACTAAAAGGATAATTACCCTCATAACTTTTTAATTTAGTATAAGAATTACCAGTCCTATAATACTCATTCTCTATTCCTAATTTATCTAATTCATCCTTTAAACAAAGACCACATTTAATATCATAAAAAGTTTTCTTAGTAACATCTCTATTAACTAAATCTCTCCAAATAATAATCATATATTTATCAATATCAACCATATTACCATTATTATCAATAACGCCAACTCTATCTCCATCACCATCATAAGCTACACCAACATCTGCACCAACTTCCAATACCTTTTCCTTTAACTTAGTTAAATTTTCTTCAACAGCAGGATCAGGATGATGATTAGGAAAATCAGAATCGCTATCATTAAATAAAGGAACTAAATCTAATTTATCTTTAAATATATTAAATATATCATCTGCAATTATAGAAGTAGTTCCATTACCACAATCATATACAACTTTAATTTTTCTATCTCCAAGATTAATAGAAGATGTAATCATCTTAATATAATCATCTTTAATATTAACATCCTTAACATTCCCAAATTCTTTAATTGGAACAAAGTCATTATTAACAATAATATCATATAACTCTAAAGTACTCTTACCAAATGCATTATGTATCCCATTATATGAAAATTTAAAACCATTATCATCTTTAGGATTATGACTAGCTGTAATCATCATACCTGAGTGTATATCTAATAAATCCCAACTATAATAATACATTGGGGTAGTAACTAACCCTAATCTTACAACATTAATTCCACATTCTCTAATACCTCTAACAACATTTTCTTCAATAATAGGAGAACTCTTTCTATTATCATAGCCTACAATAGTAGTATTTTTACCTAATAAAGATAACTTAGTACCAAAAGCTCTACCAATTAAATAAGAAATCTCAGGATCTATATCTTTCCCATATACACCTCTTATATCATATTCACGAAACATATATTTATTAAGCTTCATATCTTCACCTCTATAATAAGTATAGCAAAATATAATTATTAAAACAATATAATTAACTAATAAAAAAATAATAGAGCATATTATATCTCTATTATTTAACAACTATATTAACTATTCTATTTGGTACAACAATCACTTTAATAATCTCTTTATCTAAAATATTTTTTTTAACTTTTTCATCATCTAAAGCAATTTTTTCTACAACACTCTTATCTTCATCTTTCTTAATTTTAATAGTACTCCTTAATTTACCATTAATTTGAACACCAATTTCCAATTCAGAATCCTCAGTCTTAGACTCGTCATAACTAGGCCAAACACTATTAGTAAATAACTCACCTAATTTGCATTTTTCATTTAATTCTTCAGTAATATGAGGGGCAAAAGGATTAAGTAACTGTAATAATAACCTATAATCGTCCCTAGTTATACTATCAAATTTATCCATTTCATTTAATAAAATCATTAAAGAAGATATAGCAGTATTATAACTCATATTATTAATATCATTAGTAACCTTCTTAATAGTTTTATGAATAATATTTTCTAAATTAGAAGAAAAGCCACTATCATTATTTAATTTGTCTTGTAAATTCCAAACTCTATTTAAAAATTTAAAACATCCCTTAAGACCATTCTCACTCCAAGAAGCATCTTTAGTATAATCACCAATAAACATTTCATATACTCTTAAAGAATCAGCTCCATATTCACTAACCATATCATCAGGATTAATTACATTCCCCTTACTTTTACTCATTTTTTCACCATCAGAGCCTAAAATCATACCATGAGAAACACGAGTCCATATCATTTCTTTATTAGGAACTAAACCAATATTAAACAAAAATTGCACCCAAAATCTAGCATATAACAAATGTCTTGCAGTATGTTCCATTCCACCATTATACCAATCAACCTTATTCCAATATTTCATAGAATCCATAGAAGCAAAAATATCTTTATTATGAGGGTCCATAAATCTTAAGAAATACCATGAAGAACCAGCCCATTGCGGCATAGTATCTGTTTCTCTCTTAGCATCTCCACCACATTTAGGACATTTACAATTAACAAAACTATCAATCTTAGCTAAAGGACTCTCACCAGTATCAGTAGGTTCATATTCAGTAACATCAGGTAACATCACAGGTAAATCAGTATCAGGAACAGGTTGCCATCCACATTTATCACAATAAATCATAGGAATTGGTTCACCCCAAAATCTTTGTCTACCAAATACCCAATCTCTCATCTTATAATTATTAACTCTTCTAGCAATACCAGCACTCTCTAATTTATTAGTAATAGCCTCTTTAGCTTCTTCAACAGTCATACCAGTAAATTCAGAAGAATTAATTAGCTTAATCCCCTTTCCCAAATAATCTTGTTTTTCAAAAGCCGAATTAGAAATATCTCCCTCAATAACTTGAACAATAGGAAGTCCATGAGCATTAGCGTATTCATAATCCCTCTGATCATGCGCGGGAACAGCCATAACAGCGCCAGTTCCATAATCACCTAAAACAAAATCACCCAAGAAAATAGGTACTTCTTCTCCATTAATAGGATTAATAGCTTTAATTCCCTCAACTAATACACCAGATTTACCCTTATTAAGTTCTGTTCTATCCATATTAGATTTTAATGAAGTTTCTTTTATATAAGAAAGAACTTCTTCTTTATTCTTAACTCTAGGCATTAATTCTTTTATTAATTTACCATCAGGAGCAATAACAAAAAAAGTAATACCATACACAGTTTCAATACAAGTAGTAAAAATAGAAAATTTTCCGCCACCTACTATATTAACATCCATCTCCACACCAGTAGACTTACCAATCCAATTAATCTGCCCTAATTTAATTCTAGGAGCAAAATTAGTATCATCAAGTCCCTTAAGTAAATCTTCTGAATAAGAAGCCATTTTTAACATCCATTGACTCTTTTCCCTCTGTGTAACAGTTGTACCACATCTTTCACAAACTCCACCTTGAGCATCTTCATTAGATAAAACCATCTTACATTTAGGACACCAATTAACCTTAGTAACATCCTTATAAGCTAAACCATGTTTAAAAAATTGAATAAATTGCCATTGTGTCCATTTATAATACTCTGGGTCAGTAGTAGAAAATTCTCTACTCCAATCAAAAGAAAAACCTAAAGATCTCATCTGATTACCAAATACTTTAATATTATCACGAACAACATTTTTAGGATGCTGATGAGTTTTAATAGCATATTCTTCAGCAGGTGCTCCAAAAGCATCATATCCCATAGGATATAATACATTATACCCCTGCATCCTCATCATTCTAGCACGTACATCCTGAGCAGTATAACTTCTAACATGACCAACATGTAGTCCTGCTCCAGAAGGATAAGGAAATTCAACTAAAATATAATAAGGTTTATCTCCTTTATTCTTAACCTCAAAAGTTTTATTATCACTCCAATATTCCTGCCACTTTTTTTCAATCTTTTTAAAATTATACATCTTTTTTACCTTCTTTCAACAAATATAATCTAGCAAATATTCCATAACAAACAATAGTTAAAAGAATAATCAGAATTATACCAAAAATAAATCTCAAAATCAAATTATTAAGTAAATAAAAAATAATTATATATGTAGTATCAATAATAAATGAATTAAGAAAAGCAAATAACCATATTAATTTACTATAACCATTCTTATTTAAATTAATACCATATATCTTTTTCAAATAAAAAATTAAAGATACGTTCTTATTTTTATTAAATTTTTTCTTATAAAAAGACAAAATAACATAATTAAATATATATAGAATAATAAACAAAAATAAAAACTCACGAATAAAATTCATATAATCACCCTTCACAAAAATAAAACGCTTCCTAAAAATTAGGAGCGTTAATACGCGGTACCATCCTACCTTATAACTTAATTTAATAACGGAATTACCGGCCATAAGCAACTAGAAAAACAAGTTCATAAATATAATTAATAAGTTTCCACCCTACACTTACTCTCTATTAATAATTACATTTTATTACTACTCTTTTCTTTCGTTTTTTTATATTATACTAAACAGTTTTAATATATTCAAGTAAATTTAAAAACATTTTAATAAATTTAGGTTCTAATCCCTTCCTTTTTAATTTACGAATAGCAATTCTTTTCTTTCTAATAGTTAAATCACTAAATAACACTTCATCAATTTTATCCTTTAATATAGTATCAATCTCTAAATCTAATAAAATACTATATATATCATCATTAATAACTTTAATAGATGAATTTTCTAATTTATCTGCACTGCAAACAATATTAATATCCTTAGAAGAAGATACATTAGATATTTTTAAAACTAAATCATTGCCTTCCATATAAGCAGAAGCTGGAATAGAATTACTACCATCACTAACAGATATAGTAGCAACATTAGTATTTCTAAATTTAATAATATAATTTCTCAAACTAGGAACAAATTCAAAACTACCAGTAGGATGAATAGTTAATTCGTACTTAGACTCACTATAATTAAAATTAAATTCAATTAAAGAAGATTTAATAGAATCATAATTATCACTAATACCATCATCTTCATATAACTTATAACTGCCTGATCCTCCAGGAAAAACATCTATTTCCATGTTAACAGGATTATCAGTATTATTATCTAATGACATAGGAATAATAGAACCAGCTTTACAAAATACAGGATAATCCTCATCTCTATAAAAACTCATGTAATACTTATTACCTAAATACTTCTTACCACTATTAAATTCATACCAAATACCTTCAGGAATAAACATTCTTTGTACCACTCTATTCATAACAATATTCTTCTTTTTAGTAATTGGACAAACTAACATAGAACTACCAAAAAAGTATTCATTAGAATATAATGGTTCATCATATATTTTAGGATATTTATAATATAAAGGTTGTGAAATAGGACTACCATATTTGTGATAATTATAAGCTTCAGTATATATATATGGAATAAGCTTATTTCTTAATCTAAGATACTTTTTAATTATCTCGCTTTCACTAGCATTCCATCTCCAAGGTTCACGTCTATAATATTTACCATCATCAGACGCTATAACTAACATAGAACTAAATACTCCAAATTGAATATATCTAATATATAATTCGAAATTTTCAACACCATTATAAAATCCACCAATAGGATTAACTATATAACTAATACCCATATTAGAAGCACTAGAATTATATCTAGGTAAAACATTTAAAGTTTCCCAATTTACATTAGTTTTACCAGATAAAACAACACCATTTCTATGAATAGCAATATTATGATTTCTAACAAGAACAAGACCTCTTTTATGAGCTTTTAATCCATCCATAGCAAAATGGTATTGATTAAGAAGTGCTAAAGTATTACCATCATTCTTATTATTATAATTAATAATAGAAGCACTAACACCATTACTATATAAAGAATTTAAAACAGATTGACTATATACATTAATCTTATTCCTATCCATAGGAATAAAACTATATGAATTATTATTATCAACCATAGAAGCGATACTAGAATAATATGGACTATTACTATTAAATTCTAAAGAAGGATCAATTACATTACCTAATTTTATATTATTCCTATGTAATAAATCTCTTATATAGTTAGAATCAATTAGAGAACTATCAAAGCTAAAGAAATCTCCATTAGAATGAACTTTATCACCTAATACAAATAATGATAAAGGAATATCCTCTTCTCTAAACTTAGTAATCAATTCATTAATACTATCATTATTATATTTACAATTCTTATACCACCAATTACCTAAAGCATATCTAGGTATAAGCATAGGAAAACCGGTTAATTTATAATAATCACTTAAGCATTCACCAAAATCATTTTTATATATAAAAACATAAAAATCTAAACCATTATTACTTCTATTAACAAAGTTACCACTATCATCTAATATAAGAGTATTACTATCATCAATAAAAGTAAAACCATCTAAAGAAAATAGTCCCTTAGATAATTTTAACTTCCCCTTAAAATTATCCAAAGAATAATTAATTGAACCATAATTTCTAGCTTCAGGATGATTATAATACCAAGACTTATCAGTACCATTAATAGTAATTTTTAAAGTATTACCAGGAGTAACCTTACTACCAATAAATGATTTTTCTTTAACATAATCAATAGTAAAAACACTACCTATAATCTGTATTAAAGTCTCAGACTGAGTAACAGAAAAATTTACTTTTGGAAACTTTCTAAAAATAACTCTTTGTGAAGGATTATCAATAAAATTACCACTATCACTATATTCTAAACGAACTAGCCTATCAGATAAAATAGTAATTCTATATTTTTTACCTAAAATAATATTATCTTTAATACTAATTCCAGAAGTAAATTCAGGATACTTATAATTACCTAACGTATTCATATAATCACCACTTTTTATTCTAGTCTACAAATTAATTATACACTGACAAAAAAACACTGTCAACAAACTATTAATCCTTTAAGACTTCCTCATAAACCTTCTTTAACTTTTTTCCAATAACCTCTAATCTCCTATCTAAAGCGACATTATAAGCATTCTCAGTTAAATCAGGAAGTTCATTATTAATTATTTTTTTTATTTTATCTTCAAATTCATCAATATCCTTAGCCTTATAAACATTAACACCATCTTTAAGCCAAGGATCAAAAACAGGGATATCTCTAATTAAAGCTTTACACTTACATGCACAAGCCTCGATAATAGGAATACCTTCTGTTTCCTCTAAAGTTGGAAATAAATACAAATCACATCCACTCATAGCCCCAATAATCATTTCTGAAGAAACATAACCTGCAAAATATAAATTAGGAAGTTTAGTATTAACAGCTTCCCTAACAGGCTTAGTAGCTGCTGCCAAAGGACTATAACCGAACCAAATAAACTTATACTCTGGCATTCTTTTAGCAAGTTCTACAAAGTCAACAATACCCTTTCTTTCAATATATAAACCAACACCAATAATAACCTTATCAGTATCCTTATATCCATACGTCTTTCTAAATTTTTTAGCTAAATTAGAATTACGAACAAATTTATCAATATCAATACCATTACTAATAGCATATATTTTTCTATTCATACCATAAGTATCTAATAATTTCTTAGAATAAGGAGTTGGCGTAACAATAACATCACCAAGACTATAGCATTTTATTAACCATTTCTTAAACGCCTTAGATGTCTGTTTAGCCAAAATAAAACCATCTTTATAATCTTCTTCAGTAGAATGAGCATGATACACAATCTTCTTTCCCTTTTTCTTAGTCCTTAAAGCTAAACTATATGAATAAGGAAAATAAGTATTAATGTGCAATATATCAAAATCATCTTTAGGATTAGTAGTATATTCTACACCCGCCAACTCTAAAGCCCTCATTTGATGTTTAATTGCCTTACCAAGGCCACTCTTACTAATAGATTTTTTCCCTTCAGTATACAACAAAACTTTCATAATTATCTATTCTCCTTAATAGTATCAATAGTATCATTAATATCTTTTCTAAAAAATTTTATAGTAGCAATAATAATAATTGCAACAGGCAAAGATAAAGCTATACCCCAAATACCACCAATAACACCACCAGCAAATACAGAAAAAATAATTACTAATGGATGAAGCTTATTAGTTTGACCATATACCTTAGGCCCTATAATATAACCATCTATATTAGGGCAAATAATACAAACAATTAAAGTTAAAATAAACATCTTTGTACTAATAACAGAAGAAATAATAAGTGCTAAAATATTAGTAAGCAAACCACCGAAATAAGGAATAACAGTAGTAACAGCAGCTAAAATACCAAGTACTAACCAGTTAGGATGGCCAATTAAGAAAAACACAATAGTATATTCAAAAAATTGAATAATAATAGTCTTAAATAAACCACTAAAATAATTAGTAACTTCACAATCTAAAGTTTTAACATAATTAAAACTTCTATTTTTATATTTCTTAAGTCTTAAAATAATTCTTTTCCTAATATTTTCCATATCAACTAAAAAATAAACTGATACAATTAAAACAACTATAAAATTAGTAAGAAAAGATATAGAAGAATTAACAATACTAATCGCACCATTAGAAATATGTCCGCCAAGCTCCCTTATAATTTCTGAAGAAGCATCTTTCAAAGAATTTTGTAAGAATCCTAAATCAAGTGCAAATCTAGAAGATAAATCCGTAATAACAGCAGAAATATTACTTAAAAACAAAATCAACTGATCATAGAACATAGGAACAACAATAATACCCATCAAAATTATAAATCCTAATAAAATAAAATATATAATCCCAACAGATAAAAAACTAGATAAACCAGTTTCCATTAGCTTCCTTTTTAATGGATACAAAGCATAAGCTATAGCAAAACCAATAATAAATGGAAGTAAAACTGCTATAAACTTACCTAAAATACCCATCCATAATCCACTAATCCAATACAAAATTGCAATAATTAAAATAATCAATAAAATATTAACAAGTTTATAATTAACTACATTTTTTTTCATAATTATTCTCCTTTTCTAACATAATAGTAACAGGGCCATCATTAACTAACGAAACTTTCATATCAGCACCAAATTTACCAGTCTCAACATGAATATTCAAATCCATAATTTTATTATTAAACTCATCATATAATAAACTAGCCTCATTACCATTTAAAGCATTAATATAAGAAGGTCTTCTGCCCTTTCTAGTATCAGCATATAAAGTAAATTGACTAATAGACAAAATACTACCATCAACATCAATAAGACTCTTATTCATAATACCATTCTCATCATCAAATATTCTTAAATTAATAATCTTATCTATCATATAATCAATTTCACTACTAGAATCCCCTTCAGTAAAACAAACAAACAGAACTACACCACTATCAATTTTACCAATAATATCATTATCAACGCTAACACTAGAATTAAGACATCTCTGTATCAAAACCCTCATATAACACCTCACTTATTATAATTATATAACAAAATTATAATTTTTAAAAGATAATTATTTAAATAACTTTATAAAACAAAAAAATTATGATAAAATAAAGTAATAAAATTAAAGGAAGGGATGATAATATTAAACATATTTCAAAATTTAAAGTAGAAAATAAAATCCTATTGCCCTTAATAATATTTGGAATAATATCAGTATTATCAATCTATTGTACAAAGAATTTAATAGGAATTGAATATCAAAATTGCTGGATAAAACAAATAATATGGTATATAACAGGTTTTACTATAGCATACATAATGATGGCTGTAGGAAATAAGTTTTTATATAATAATGCTTGGTGGTTTTACTTAATAGGAATTATTTCCCTAACATTAGTTTTATTTATTGGAAAAGAAGTAAACAACGCTAGATGCTGGTTTAATATTAAATATATAGGTAGTATTCAACCAAGTGAATTTATGAAAGTATTCTTAATAATAATACTATCCAAATTAATAAGAGATTTTAATGAAAATAATACTAATCCTACTGTATTTGAAGAATTTAAATTCCTAATTAAAATTTTCCTAATAGTAATAATACCATCAATATTAACCTTTATAGAACCAGATACAGGTGCTGTTATAATATATTTCATAATAACCGCTATGATGCTATTTGTAGGAGGAATAAGAAAAAGATGGTTCTTCTTAATTATACTCCTTATAGGAGGAATAATAGGAGGAATAACATTAATATATCAAATAGACAAAGATTTATTCTTAAAAATATTTGGCACAAGCCTATTATACAGAATAGACAGAATAATTAATTGGTCATCAAATAGTGGAATGCAATTAACAAATTCATTAACAGCAATAAGTTCAGCAGGAATATTAGGACACGGATTTAACAAAACGCCAATATATTTTCCAGAAATGCAAACAGACTTTATATTTGCCGTAATAGCATCAAACTTTGGATTAATTGGCGCATCACTACTACTATTTTTATTAATATATTTTGACATAAACTTATTACTAACCGCTAATAAAACAACAGATATAACAGATAAATATGCTATAGGAGGAATAATAGCAGTATTACTATTTCAACAAATACAAAACATATCAATGACAATAGGATTACTTCCAATAATGGGAATAACCCTACCATTTATTAGTTATGGAGGATCATCTCTATTATCATATATGTTATTAGTAGGTATGATATTTAACATATCAAATGAAAGTTTAAGATTTACAAATTAAAAACACTCTAATAGAGTGTTTTATTTTTTATGAACGATAAAATGCTTACAATCATTTGCACACATTTCTTTTAAATATTTATCAACATTTTTATAATCATTTATTTTTTTTACCTTTTTATTTTTACTATCATAAAACCCCTTTAATCTAAGCTTACCATATGCTATATCTCCAACAACATAATCATAATCATAAAAATAATCAGTAAATTTAGATAAAAATTCTTCCTCATTATATGCATCTCGATAATTTTTAATCAACTCATAAGAATTATTATTAATAATTATTTCTTTAACCATTATTGTATTCCTCCCAGTAATCTACATCATAAGCACCCTTTTGTTGCCTATATTTATTTATATTAGAATTAGCTAACCAAGTAATATAACCATCCTTAATATTTGCATCAAACAATCCTTTTATTTCTGCCATAACCTCATTAGAATTATAATTAATTCCATTAGAATCAACATATGACATAACATCATAGGCCTGAATCCAAGTACGAACCTTAGCTGGAGATATAGTTTCCTTTTGTCTATCCATTACAGCTCTACCCCAAGCATTAAGTAACTTATATGGACTATTCCAAGGTCTATTGATACCATAAGAAAAATTAGCAAAATGATCTGGATAAGGCATACCACTAATAACATCAGCTTCATTACTAATAGCAGGCCAATATTGTCCATAAGCAGTAGTATATGTTCCATTAGAAGATTCCCCAAAAACATCAATAGAAACATATACATTTAATCTATGTAACTCATCAGCAGCATATCTAACAAATCGTTCAATAGCAACTATTTTATCTTCATTATAAGTATTCTTCAAATCAATAATACTAGAAACGCTTTGCATACGATCAGGAAATCTTACATAATCAAAATTAATTTCATTAAATCCAAATTTTAAAACAGATTCTTTAGCTAATCTAACATTATAGTACCACACATCCCTATTATAAGCACTAGGCCAATATGATCCATTATGATAATAAGGTTTACCAGTATTAGTATTAAGAATAGCAGCACTAGGATTATCATTAATATAACAACTATCTTTAAAAGTTGTAATTCTACCAATTACATAAAAACCAGCTTTTTTAAGTTTATCAATAGCTTCTTTATACTTTTCATAAGAATTAATAGCCTTATCATAATTAGTAGGACTTAATTCCTTAAAAGTATCAGCAGGATAAGCAGGAGTTTCATTATCTTTAATATCAACTACAAAAGCATTAATCTTAGTACTTTTAGCAAAATCTATATAAGTATCAATATTATTAATAACCTCGCTACCACAATTTAAATATAAAGAATACACAGATTTAGGCATCTCATTATCTTTAAATATAACTTTATCATGAGGATATATATCAATTTTAGAAGCATCTCCACCACCATAATTATTTGATACCTTAGAATAAATATTATCATACATATCTTGATTATATTTAGATTTAGCATCTTCTAATGAATTAACTAAATACTTACCATCTACATATCCTTCCTTATCATTAAACTTTACTTTATATCTATTAACATTACCTTTCTCATCTAAAGAATCAAAATCAAGTATTTCTAATTCATCTCCCTTAGAAGTTGAAAAAACAATCTTTATATCATCCAAAGCATTAACAGCAGTAGAAGGAATTTTAACATACATTTTTTCTTCCTTAACACATTTCTTTAAAGAAGAAACAATATTATCATTATTAACATAATAAGTCTTATCATCATAAAAAATCTCTTTATATTTTATATCATCATTTTCAATAATATTATTCTTTGTTTTAACAGAAGTCCCTCTAACAAGATCATCACCCGAAACATATTTATCTTCGTCATTTTTAATTAAAGTATGAATAACATTACTATCACTTGCTAAAAAAACATCATATTCTTTTGAAATCTTAATAAAACTATCATTTTCCATAATAAAATATATGCCAACCAAACCCAATAATATTACAAAAAGAAAAATTAATAAAATCTTACACCATCTTTTTAACTTTCTTCTTTTATTCTTTTTACGACTCATACTACATACCACCTAAATATAGTATAACACAAAATAATAAAAATAAAAAAGAATTTAAATTAATTATTAAATTCTTAATTACCAAAACCAAAATTAATAACAAAATAAACAATAACACCTACAAGAAGTAAAATACCAATAATAAGAAAAATTATTTTAATAATATTTCCTTTACTATCATCTTCAAAATCATCATCATCTGAAAAATCTTTAGAAGAAAATTCATAAGAACTAGTAAAGAAATCCTTATCAATACGCTTAGTGTTATCCTTAATAACATCTATATCACTAGTATCTTCAATCTTTTTTAAATCAATTTCTTGACTATCACTTAATCTATCTTCTCTTATAGGTTCGGTAACAATAGTATCACCAGTAGGTTTCAAATCAAAAAATAAATCCATAGCCAAATCATTATCTGGCATCACCTGTTCAATTAATGGATCAACAGATTTATTTTTAGAATGAAATTTAATTTCTCTAGTCATTTCTAAATCATTATTAATAGCATTATCATCATCTTCATTAATTATAGTATCATCTTCAATTTTAAAATCATCATCAATATCAAGCTTCGACAAAATATGCTTACTAGTTTTTAACAAATCACTATGAGTTTCCTTTAATTTACCATTCTCATACTTAGCTTTTTCCAACAATTTATTAATGTCATAAATCTTATTCTCATCAATATTTCTTTTCTTATTTTCCCAAAATGAAGAATCATAATCTTTAGAAATATCAGATTTATTTTCATCATCCATATTAGAAATAATTTCTTTTAATTTGCTAATATCAATATCTCTTGAATTATCAGCTAAAGGCAAGTTTTTTAAATCACCAGTTTTATCGTAAACTTCTTGATATAATCTAGAATTACGTGTAAGTCTGGACTGATTAGAAGTATCTTCAGAATAATCACTATCATTATATTTATCTACTCTACTTACCATAAAAAACACCTCTTACTCTACTATATATATAATAACACAAAAATAGACAAAATACTATACTATTCTATTCAATAATATTGTAACAAAAAAAAAATAATTACGCAATAAAAAAGATATCATAAAGATATCTATTTTACTAACTCTAATATAACCATCAAAGAATTATCTCCACGTCTTTCAGCAGTTTTAATAATTCTAGTATATCCACCATTTCTAGAAGCATAACGTTTAGTAAAGTCATTAAACACCTTATTAACACAAGCTTCATCATTATTTAAGAAAGCCAAAGCGCATCTTCTAGATACTAAAGTATTCTTTTTACCATAACTAACCATTTTATCAAAATATTTTCTTACTTCCTTAGCTCTAGTTTCAGTAGTAGTAATACTTTCATTTTGAATTAATTGCTTAGTTAATGTAGATAGCATACTTCTTCTATGTTTATTATTTCTTCCTAATTTTCTATAAGCCATAATACCATCCTTTCTTAGTCATCATCTCTAAAATTAAGACCCATACTTCTAACTTTATCAATAACCTCTTTTAATGATTTTTTACCTAAATTACGTATCTTCATCATTTCGTTTTCAGATTTATCAGTTAAATCTCTAAGAGTTAATATACCTGCTCTCTTTAAACAATTATATGCTCTTACAGATAAATCTAAATCATCAATAGAAGTTTCTAATGCTTTTTGATTAGGATCTTCTGCTTTAGAAGACATAAGACCAGTTTCATCAGCTATTTCATTTAAATCTGCTAATATTTCAAAATGTTCAATTAATATTCTACTAGCAAGTGCTACTGACTCTTCAGGAGTAATTGAACCATTAGTCCAAACTTCTAATATTAATTTATCATAATTATTATCTTGTCCAACACGTGCAGATTCAACTTCATAATTAATTCTTTCAATTGGAGAATATAAACTATCAATAAATATAACATTTTGTTTAGCATTATCACCAAATAAAACTTTATTTTCTTCAGCAACATGACTACCACGACCATTAGAAATAGTCATTTCCATATTAATACTTCCACCCTCAACTAAAGTACAAATTAATTGATCAGGATTAAGTATCTCTATATCAGTATCACATTCAATATCTCTAGCATAAACTTCTCCTTCTTTAGAAGAATTAAGTCTTAACATTAAACTATAATCATCAGAATGATTCTTAATAACAACACTCTTCAAATTAAGAACAATAGCAGTAACATCTTCTATTACACCATCGATTTTTTGAAATTCATGTAAAACACCATCAATCTTAACACTAGTAATAGCATCACCAGGTAATGAAGATAACATTGTTCTTCTTAAAGCATTTCCTAAAGTTGTACCAAAACCTCTTTCAAGTGGTTCAATTTCAAATTTACCATAATTATCACTTTCAATATATTCCTTTACTTTATAATTAGGTTTTTCAAACTTTAACATCACTATACACTCCCTTTCTAATTATCCACGACGTTTTTTTGGTGGACGACATCCATTATGTGGGATTGGTGTATTATCAGTTATCTTAGTAACCTCTAATCCTGTAGCTTGTAAAGCTCTAATAGCAGATTCACGACCTGCTCCCAATCCTTTTACTTCTACTTCAACTTTTTTCATACCCATTTCAACTGCTTTAGCACCAGCCATTTCAGCGCTCTTACTTGCAGCAAATGGTGTAGACTTCTTACTACCTTTAATTCCTTGAGTACCAGAAGAAGCCCAACATAATGTATTACCTAGAGTATCAGTAATAGTAACAACAGTATTATTAAAAGTAGATTTAATATGTACAACACCATTAGGTACATTCTTTTTTACTTTACGTTTTCTTGCATTATATTTTCCGTTAGCCATAAAAGTTAACCTCCTTTAATTAATTATTATTTTTTCTTATTAGCAATAGTCTTACCTTTACCCTTACGAGTTCTAGCATTTCTATTAGTTCTTTGGCCTCTAACAGGTAATCCCTTTATATGTCTCTTACCTCTATAACAACCAATTTCTTTTAAAGTTTTAATTGATAGAGCAACTTCTCTTCTTAAATCACCTTCAACTGAATACTTATCTAATTCATTTCTAATATTAGATAATTCATCTTCAGTTAAATCTTTAGTTTTCTTATTTATATCCACTTTAGCGTTCTTTAAAATAGTATTAGATAAACTTCTACCAACACCATGAATATAAGTTAAAGAAATCTCAATTCTTTTATTATCAGGTATATCAACACCTTTTATACGTGCCATAAATCAATTCCTCCTTATTAACCTTGTGTTTGCTTATGTTTTGGATTTTCACAAATAACCATAACTTTGCCTTTTCTTTTTATTACTTTGCATTTATCACAAATAGGTTTAACTGACGCTCTTCTTTTCATTCTAATTCCTCCTATTTTTTATTATAAACTATACGCCCATGTGTTAAATCGTAAGGTGACATTTCTATAACAACTTTATCACCTGGTAAAATACGTATATTATTTACGCGCATTTTACCAGAAACATGGGCTTCAACAATGTGACCACCATCAAGTAGAACTTTGAATTTTCCTCCAGGAATAACATCCATTACTTTCCCTTCAGTTTCAATAACATCATTTTTACTCAATTTTATCATCTCCCGTTATTAATCACCTAAATATTAAATCCCTAAATTTATTTTAAAAATTGTTCAATCTTATTAAATACATCTTGTGCAGTATCATTTTTTAAAACAGTAATAGTTTTTAAAATACCTAAAGAATTATAATAATCAATCAAAGGCTTTGTTTCTCTTAAATAAGTATCAAATCTATTAGAGAAAACCTCTGGATTATCATCTCCTCTAACTCTAAGCATATGACCACATCTATCACAAATGCCATCAATTTTAGGTTTCAATTCTAAAGAAGCACTACTATAAGAAGCACCACAAGAAGAACAAATTAACCTGCTTAAAGTTCTCTCAAGAGCCAAATCTTTATCAATATCCATATAAATAACAATACCAATTTCTTTATTAAGTTCTAACAATAAATCCTCATAAATTTTAGATTGAAGAACACTTCTAGGATAACCATCTAATATATAACCATTATTACAATCAACTTTATTAAGTCTTTCTCTTAATAAATGAACAATAATATTATCATCTATTAAATTACCTTTATCCATCTCTTGTTTAAGCATTTCACTTAACTCACTACCAGAATTTCTTTCATCACGAAGTAAATCACCAGTAGAAATATGTGGAATACCATATTTTTCACTAACCATTTTAGCTTGTGTTCCCTTACCAGCACCAGGAGGTGCTATAAAAATAATATTTTTCATTATTTATCCCCTTCTTCCATAATTTCTATTAATCAAACTACTTTCAAGTTGTCTACAAGTTTCTAAAGCAACACCAACAACAATTAATACACTAGTACCACCAATACTAACACTAGTTGGTAAATCAGTTGAAAGAAAACTTGAAACAACAATAGGAAGTCCTGCTATTACAGCAATAAATATTGATCCTATTAAAGTAATTCTACCAAGTACAGTTTTAATATATTTAATAGTTTCTTTACCAGGTCTAACTCCAGGAATATATCCACCTTGTCTAGACAAATTCTTAGATAATTCACTTGGATTAACTTGAATAAACGTATACAAGAAACTAAAAGCAATAATCAAAACCATATAAACAGCAAATCCAGAAGGTGTAGTATAATTAACATATTTATTAACAAATGTAACAAAACCATTTTCACTATTCATAAGTCCTGCTATAAAAGTAGGAACAGTAAATATAACAGATGCAAATATTACTGGCATAACATTAGCACTATTAAGCTTAAATGGTATATAATTCTGCTTAGCACCATATGATGTAGCAGTTTGATTTGAATATTGAATTGGAATACGTCTTTCAGATTCTTGAACAAATACAACTAAAACAATAATTGCTAAATATACAATAACAAATAATAAATATTCAATAATTCCCAAAAACAATGAAGAATTATCTAATATTAATACCTCAAATGTATCAACAAACGATTTAGGTATAGTAGCAAGAATACCAGCCATAATTATTAAAGAAATACCATTACCAATACCCTTTTGAGTCATTTGATCACCAAGCCACAACAAGAATGCTGTACCAGCAACCAAAATAATTGTAATCCTCAAATAATCAATAGCAGTAGCATCATTTACAAGAGCAAATGACATACCAAATCCTTCAATAAAAGCAATACCAATTCCTAAATATCTATTAATAGTATTTATTTTTTGTCTTCCTTGAGCACCACTTTCCTTTAATTCCGTAAAATAAGGAATTATATCCATCTGCAACAAACTAGTAATAATTGTAGCAGAAATATATGGCATAACACCTAAAGCAAATATAGAAAATCTCCTTAGAGAACCACCAGTAATAGCATTAGCTAAATCACCAAAATCTACATTTTTTAAAGATGTAATACCTGGAACAGGAATAGTAGTTCCAACAACAAAAATAAATAAACAAAATAACGTAAATCCCAATCTTTTTCTTATATCTTTATTTTTTGGGCTAAATATAAGTTTAAGGTTTTTAAACATCTAAATCACCTCTGTTTTTCCACCAATTTTCTCAATCTTAGCTTTTGCACTACTTGAAAATTTATTAGCACGAACAGTAAGTTTCTTAGATAAGTCCCCATTTCCTAATATTTTTATTCCATTTAATTCTTTATTAATTAACCCAGACTCAATTAATAATTCTGGACTAACAACTGTATTATCATCAAATTTATTTAAATCTGAAACATTAACACAAGCATATACAGTCTTAAATCTTGCGTTAGAAAAGCCTCTTTTACCTAATCTTCTAAATAGTGGTAATTGACCACCTTCAAATCCTGGTCTAACTCCTCCACCAGATCTTGCGTTTTGTCCTTTTTCTCCTTTACCTGCAGTTTTACTATATTTACCACCACGTCCCACTCTCTTTTTAGATTGAGTAGAACCATAAGCAGGTTTTAATTCATGTAATTTCATTATCCTCTAATCTCCTCTATAGTTTTTCCTCTAAGCATAGCAACATGAGCTGGACTCTTTTGTTCCTTTAATGCTTTCAAAGTAGCTCTAGCAGAATTAATCTTTGTACTTGAACCAAGACTCTTAGACAAAACATCCTTAACACCTGCAAGTTCTAAAACATCTCTAACAGGACCTCCAGCTTTAACACCAGTACCTTCAGCAGCAGGCTTTAACATAACTCTAACCGCACCTTGTTTAGAAATAATTTCATGAGAAATAGTACGATTATCAATTAAATCAATAGTAATTAGGTTTTTAGAAGCAGCTTGAGTAGCTTTCTTTACAGCATCTGGCATTTCCTTAGCTTTACCAGTGCCTAAACCAACTTTTCCTTTTCTATTTCCAACTACGACAGTTGCAGAAAAACGAAATTGGCGACCACCCTTTACAACTTTAGTAACACGATTAATATCAATTACTTTTTCTTCTAGATCACTCTTTTGTCTAGAAAAATTATTTGTACGATGAGAACGTTTATTATTACTATGTTTATCAGACTTATTTGTTTTTTCTACTTTATTTTCAACTTCTGTAACAACTTCGTTCTTAACATTTTCCTCGTTCATAAGTATCCTCCTTATTAGAATTCTAAGCCGTTTTCACGTGCAGCTTCAGCTAAAGCCTTAACACGTCCATGATATAAATATCCACCTCTATCAAAAACAACTTCTTTAATTTTAGCTTTATTAGCTCTCTTTGCAATCTCTGCACCAATTAATTTAGCAGCTTCAACATTACCACCATTTTTAATCTTCAATTCTTTTTCTAAAGTAGAAGCACTAACTAAAGTAACACCTTTAGTATCATCAATTATTTGAGCAGAAATATTAGCGTTTGATCTAAAAACATTAAGTCTAGGTTTCTTTTCAGTACCAGCTAAATCATTTCTGATTCTTTTATGTCTTTCTAAACGCATTTCATTTCTTGAAACTTTATTTATCATATATTCCCCACTCCTTATTATTTAGATGCTTTCTTTCCTTCTTTACGGCGAACAAATTCACCTTTATAACGAATTCCTTTACCCTTATAAGGTTCAGGTTTTCTTAAAGCTCTAATTTCAGCTGCAAATTGACCTATTGCACACTTATCAATTCCAGTTAATTCAATTTCTGTATTACTAATTGCTTTTACTTGAATTCCTTCTGGAACATCTAAATTATCTAAATGTGATTTACCATCTTGTACTTGTAAAACTTTTCCTTTTACATTAAAACGATAACCAACACCAATAATCTCTAACCCACGAGTATAACCCTCAGTAACACCAATAATCATATTTTCAATATTAGAATTAGTTGTACCTTGCATTACACTAGTATGACTTAATTCATTTAATTTTACAACAGTTAATTCAGTACCATCAATTTTAATATCTAAATCTGGAATTATATTTAAAGATAATTCACCTTTAGGTCCCTTAACTGTTAAAACATGCTCATTATATGTAACATTAACATCTGCTGGAATAGTTAAAACTCTCTTACCAATACGACTCATATAAGTATCCCTCCTATTACCAGATATATGCTATAACTTCTCCACCAACATTATTTTTACGAGCTAACTTATCAGTCATAACTCCTTTTGGTGTTGAAATAATAGCAATACCTAGACCATTTAAAACATAAGGAATTTCTGAAGCCGTAGCATAAACTCTTAAACCTGGTTTAGAAATTCTCTTAAGTCCAGTAATAACTCTTTCTTTATTTGAAGCATATTTTAATGTTAATGTTAATGTACTATGAACATCTTCTTTATTAATACTAAAATCTGTAATAAAACCTTCGTCCTTTAAAATAGTAGCTATTTGTTCTTTCATCTTAGATGAAGGCATAGATACTTCTTTAGCACGATTTTGATTAGCATTACGAATCCTAGTAAGCATATCTGCGATTGGATCTGTCATAAAATCCCTCCTTCTTTAGTTTAAATTAATTATTAATTTATAACGTATATAATTACCAACTTGATTTTTTAACACCTGGTATTTGTCCCTTATAAGCTAATTCTCTAAAACAAATACGGCAAATACCAAACTTACTCATAACAGCATGTGGTCTACCACATCTTTGACATCTAGTATATTCTCTAACCTTAAATTTAGGTTTTCTTTGTGATTTAACAATCATTGACTTTTTTGCCATTATATTCCTCCCTATTTCCTAAAAGGAACTCCAAGTTCACTTAATAAATCATAAGCTTCTTCATTACTTTTAGCACTAGTTACAATAACAATATCCATACCTCTAACCTTAACAACTTCATCAAAATTAATTTCAGGGAAAATTAATTGTTCTTTAATACCAATAGTATAATTACCTCTACCATCAAAACTTCTAGGAGATAATCCTCTAAAGTCTCTAACATTTGGTAATGATATAGAAATTAACTTATCTAAGAATGTATACATTCTTTCTCCTCTTAATGTAACCTTGCAACCAATTTTATTACCTGCTCTTAATTTAAATCCAGCAATAGATTTCTTAGCTGTAGTAGCAACAGGCTTTAATCCAGTTATTTTTTCCAAATCAGTCATTGCTGCATCTAATAATTTAGAATTAAGAGTAGCGTCCCCTACACCCATATTAACAACAATTTTCTCAATTTTAGGAACCATCATAACTGTACTATAATTATATTTAGATTTTAAACTTGGAACAACTTCAGTTTTATATTTTTCTTCTAGGCGGTTCATAAATAATCCACCCTCCTTCCAAATTAAATAAATTATCTAATTTATTTTTCTTCTTTTTCAGACGCTTTCTTAGTACTCTTCTTAGTACTTTTAGCTTCTTTTTTTACTTCTTTTTTAGTTTCAGCTTTTTTAGTAGTTTTCTTAGATTTAACAGATTCAACTACTTTAACATTAGATCTATGTAATGGAGCTTCAGTTTTAACGATTTCACCATTACCATTATTATTCTTTGGCTTAACATGTTTAGTAACAATATTAACACCTTCAATAATAACCTTATCACCTAATACCTTGATAACCTTACCGTCTTTACCTTTATTAGCTCCAGCAATAACAGTAACTTTATCACCAGTTTTAATTTTCATTATGTATTCCTCCTTTAATATTCTAGAGACTATAACACATCTTTAGCCAAGCTAACAATTTTCATATAACCCTTATCTCTAAGTTCACGTGCTACAGGTCCTAAAACACGAGTTCCAACTGGAGTTTTATCATCTCTGATTAATACACAAGCATTATCATCAAATTTGATATAACTTCCGTCTTCTCTTCTAACACCAAACTTACTTCTAACGATAACTGCCTTTACAACTTTTCCTTTAGCAATTGTACCATTAGGAGTAGCTTTTTTAACAGTACCGACAACAACATCACCAATGTTACCAGTTTTAACTTTACTTCCACCAAGAACTCTAATTACAAGTAATTCACGAGCTCCACAGTTATCAGCCACTTTTAAACGACTTTCCTGTTGTATCATTTAATTTCCTCCTCCCAACAATAAAGAGACATCTTATAAAATAACAGCCTTTTCAACAACTTCAACAAGTTCATATCTTTTAGTTTTAGATAAAGGTCTAGTCATAACTAATTTTACTTTATCACCAACATGAGCTTTGTTTTCAGGATCATGAGCAGCATATTTTTTAGAATACTTAACTCTCTTTTTATAAATTGGATTCATCTTATAAGTTTCTACCTTAACTGTTATTGTCTTATCAGCTTTATCACTTACAACAACACCAATTAATTCACGTTTTTTATTATCATTCATAAGCAAGTCCTCCTTTAATCCTTAATTTCACGTTCTCTAAGAACAGTCTTAAGTCTTGCAACAAACTTTCTAAGTTCATGAATACGAGCTGGATTTTCCAAACTACCAGTAGCTTGCTTAAATCTTAACTTTAGTATTTCTTCCTTAGATTCAACTATCTTCTTATTTATATCTTCAGTGGTTAATTCTCTTATTTCATTAGTTTTCATTCTTATCACCACTTCCCTCTTTCTTAACAAAAGAACATTTAATTGGTAACTTATGAGATGCAAGTCTTAAAGCTTCTCTTGCAACATCTTCAGTTACTTCATCTATTTCAAATAAAATTTTTCCTTTTTTAACAACAGCTACCCATACTTCTGGTTCACCTTTACCTTTACCTTGACGAGTTTCTAAAGGCTTTTTAGTAAGTGAAAGTTGAGGGAATATATTAACCCAAACTCTTCCACCACGTTTCATAAATCTAGTCATAGCAACACGAGCAGCTTCAATTTGATTAGCTGTAATCCAAGCACCCTCTTTTGCCATAAGTCCATATGAACCAAAATGAAGTTCAGTATTTCCCCTAGATTTACCTTCGTATTTAATACGGAAAGTTTTTCTATGTTTAGTTCTTTTTGGCATCAACATGAGAATTACCTCCCTTATTTTCTAATATTTCACCTTTATAAATCCATACTTTAACACCAATCTTACCATAAGTAGTATCAGCTTCACTTTGAGCATAATCTATATTAGCTCTTAAAGTATGTAAAGGCGTTGTACCATCAGAATATCCTTCAGGTCTAGCAATATCAGCTCCACCCAAACGACCAGATACTAACGTTTTAATACCCATAGCACCGGCTTTCATAGTATTTCTAATAGCTTTCTTTTGAGCAACTCTAAATGATACACGATTTTCAATATTATGAGCAATATTATCTGCTACTAACTTAGCAACTAAATCAGGATTCTTAACTTCAATAACTGAAATTTGTACATCTTCTTTTACTAACTTAGAAAGATATTTCTTAACATTTTCAATTTCGCTACCATTTTGACCAATAACTAAACCAGGTTTAGATACATACATAATAACTTCACATCTAGATTGCTTTCTTTCAATAACAATTGAAGAAATACCACTAGAAGCAAATTTCTTTTCTAAATACTTACGAATCTTAACATCATTAATAAGAAATTTAGAAAAATCTTTTTTATCAGCATACCATTTACTTTCCCAGTCTTTATTTATGCCAATTCTAAGTCCAACTGGACTAACTTTTTGTCCCATAACTAATCCTCCTTTACCAATTATTTTTCATTACTACCAAGAATTATTGTAATATGACTAGTTTTATGGTCGTTTCTACCAACATGTCCACGAGAATCCATCTTTGCTCTTTTCATAACTATAGATTCATCAACATAACAAGCCTTTACATATAATTTATCTTCTTCTAATTCATGATTATTAACTGCATTAGCAATAGCAGAATTTAATACTTTTTCAATTACTCTTGCAGCTCTTTGAGTTTGATTAGCTAAAATAGCTTTAGCTTCACTAACTTCTTTTCCTCTAATTAAATCAATAATTAATCTTGTTTTACGAGGAGCTATTCTAACAGTCTTTAAAACTGCCTTAACTTCAGTCTTCTGCATCATCACGCCTCCTTAAGTTTACTTATTATCATTCTTTTCTGCGCCGTGTCCACCAAATTTACGAGTCATAGAGAACTCACCTAATTTATGTCCTACCATATCTTCAGTAACATAAACTGGAATAAATTCTTTACCATTATGTACTGCAAAAGTGTGTCCAATAAAATCAGGATAAATTGTAGAACGACGAGACCAAGTTTTTATTACTTCTTTTTTTCCAGATTCATTTAACAATTGAACCTTTTTCATCAAATTACTATCAACAAAAGGTCCTTTTTTTAAACTTCTTGCCATTTAAAATTCAATCCTTTCTTTATTATTTAGTACGACGAGTCACGATATATTTATCTGATTCCTTCTTATTCTTTCTAGTCTTATATCCTAATGCAGGTTTACCCCATGGAGTCATTGGTCCACTTCTACCAACTGGAGCTCTACCTTCACCACCACCATGTGGGTGATCATTAGGATTCATAACAGAACCACGAACAGTAGGTCTAATACCCATATGTCTCTTACGTCCTGCTTTTCCAACTTTAACTAAAGCAAAATCTTCATTACCAACAGTACCAATAGTAGCACGACAAGTACCTAAGATTTTTCTTGTTTCACCACTTGCTAATCTAACTAAAACATATTTACCTTCACGTCCTAATATTTGTGCACTATTACCTGCACTTCTTGCAAGTTGTCCACCTTTACCAGGTCTAAGTTCAATATTGTGAATAACAGTACCAACTGGAATATTCATAATTTCCATTGCATTACCAACTTTAACATCAGTTTTAGCACCAGATTCAACAATAGCTCCAACAGTTAATTCTTTAGGAGCAAGAATATAAGATTTAGTTCCATCCTTATATGTTATAAGTGCAATATTAGCACTTCTATTAGGATCATACTCTATTCCCTTAACGACAGCAGTTATACCATCTTTAACTCTCTTGAAATCAACCAAACGATATTTTCTCTTAACACCGCCACCACGATGTCTAACAGTAATTCTACCTTGGTTATTACGACCATTAGTCTTATTAGTAGTTACAACTAAACTTTTTTCAGGAGTAGTTTTAGTAATTTCATCACTTTTTAAATAACTCATATTTCTTTGAGCATTTGTATTTGGTTTTAATACTCTTATTGCCATGTTAATTCCTCCTTATATTAATCAAAACTAATAGTACTACCGCTAGCTAATTTAACAATAGCCTTTTTATATCTATTTGCTTTACCACTATATTTACCAACTCTACGAGTCTTTGGATGAATATTCATAGTAGTAACGCTTTCAACTTTTACATTAAATATTTTTTCAACAGCTTGTTTAATTTGTGTTTTATTAGCTCTAACATCAACCTTGAAAACATATTTACCTTCTGCTTCCATAGAAGCACTTTTTTCAGTAATAACAGGTGCAAAAATTATTTCATAATTATTCATTACCAAGCACCTCCTCTAATTTATCAAGTGCATTAACTTCAATTAACATATTATCAGCACTAACTAAATCAAAAGCATTAACTTCATCAAAAGTAACAACTTTAACATTAGCTAAATTTCTACTAGCTAAACATACATTATCAGTTAATTCATTTACAACAACTAACACTTTATTATATTCAATATTAAACTTACTTAATAAATTAAACATTTCACGAGTTTTATTAGTTTCTAATTTAATTTCATCAATAACAATTAATTCCCTATCAATTACTTTATAAGCTAATGCACTCTTAAGTGCTAATTTTCTTTCCTTCTTATTCATTTTCTTAGTGTAATTTTTATTTGGATTAGGTCCAAATACAATTCCACCGCCACGCCATTGTGTAGCTCTTATAGAACCTTGACGAGCATTACCTGTTCCTTTTTGTCTCCATGGCTTTCTACCACCACCAGATACTTCACTTCTTGTTTTAGTAGATGCTGATGCTTGTCTAGCATTTGCCATATTCAAAACAATTGCATTATGAAGTACAGCATCATTAGGAGTAATACCCCAAACGTTATCTTTTAAATTTTTATCCTTAACTTTTTTGCCCTTAATATTAACAATTTCTATTTTAGCCATTATTCTGCCTCCTTGTTAGTTTCATCATCAGTTTTTACTTCTTCAGAAACCTCTTCTACAACTGGAGCTTCCTCAACAACCTCATAAGTATTCTCTTCTACATTAGTAGTTTCATCCTTAACTTCTTCAGTAACATAACTAACTAAAACAGTTTCAGGATTAATCTTACCATTATTTTTAACAGCAGATTTAATAAATACTAATGACTTTTTAGGACCAGGAACATTTCCTTTAACTAAGATAACATTGTTTTCAAGGTCAATTTGAATAACCTCTAAGTTTTGAACAGTAACTTGTTCTCCACCCATACGTCCAGGCATTTTCTTTCCTGGTAAAACTCTCATTGGTAACATTGTACCTAATGAACCAACACCACGGTGATATTGACTACCATGTCCCATTGGGCCACGAGATTGATTCCAACGTTTAATAACACCTTGTGTTCCTTTTCCTTTAGAAGTGCCAGTTACATCAACCATTTCTCCTAAACTAAATATATCAGCCTTCAATTCTTGACCAAGGCTATAGCCACTAACATCAACACCTCTAAGTTCTTTTAAGAAGCGCTTAGGTGATGTATTAGCTTTCTTTAGATGACCAAGTTCTGGTTTATTAGCTTTCTTTTCCTTTTTACTAACAGCAGCAAGTTGAATAGCATCATATCCATCATTTTCTTTTGTCTTAATTTGACTAACGATATTAGGTTCAACTTCAATAACTGTAACAGGTACTAATTTACCATTAGCAGCAAAAACCTGAGTCATCCCAATCTTACGACCTAAGATTCCTTTCATATTTTTCCCTCCTAATATTTGATTTGTATATCAACACCACTAGGTAAATCTAAATGACTTAAAGCATCTATTGTTTCTTTACTAGGGTTATTGATGTCAATTAATCTTTTATGCGTACGCATTTCAAATTGTTCTCTAGAATCTTTATATTTATGTACAGCTCTTAAAATAGTAAACTTTTCAACCTTAGTAGGAAGAGGTACAGGACCACTAACTTCTCCACCAGTTCTTTTAACAGTAGCAACTATTTTAGCAGCAGCATCATCAACAATTTGGTGTTCATATGCCTTTAATTTAATTCTAACTTTAGTAGTTGACATATTTTTCCTCCTTTCGCCTATATCTAGTATAGACTTGCTCCGAACAAATTACCTGATCTAACCCAAATGATTATTTTACAACTTAACCGGGTGTATCAGCAACTTTGCACATCTTCGCCATCTACACGAATGATATTATATTATATATTTTAAGCTTTTGCAAGCATTTTTTAACTCTTTTTTTAACTTTTTTTCAATAATTAATGAAAATATAAAAAAAGAATAAAATATTTCATTTATTCCTTACTATCAATTATTTTCTTATTATCCTCTACTATCCTCAAAGATGCTTTAATATAATTATAAAAATTATTTATATTATTGCACATATCATATTCATTATCATTAAATAAAAGTTTATCAGGAATAGATATTAAACAAAGCAATAATAATTTCTCTTCTCTTAACAATGGATAAAACGATTCATATATACCAAATAATTCAGAAAAATCAAAATCATCATAATATTTTTTATAAAAATTAATTAAATCATATATAGGCATATCCCTCTTACTTTTTTCCCAGCTAATGAAATAAGATTTATCTGAAAGCAAAAAATGATCCAAAGATAAATTATTATGTAAATTAACAACTCTTATTCTCTTCTTTTCCTTAATTAATTTAAGCCACTCTTCTATAGCGTATCTACAAAAATTTAAATTACTAAATAACAAAGAAACATTTCTAATAAAATAATAATTAGAAGGAGACATATATTCTTCACTATCAATTATATTAGCAAAATCATCATAATAATTATATAGATAATTAATTCTATCAATAACATCCTCATATATTTTCTTATAATAATCTTCATCAACATCCTTATAAAAAGTAGTCTTACTATGAAGTAATGAACAAAGTTTAATAATATCAACAGATGCTTCTTCATTTGGAATATTAATTCCATTAATATACTCAAAAACTGAATAATTATCAGTTTCATACAATATATTAGGAAAATGATAAAAATTTCTACTTCTTAAATATCTATATAAGGAATCTATTACTGTATTCTTTTTCTTAACAACATACTTATTACTACCACTATCAATAATTAATACACTAGATTTAATAGTAATTTTATCAATTATTATATTATTATTATCAAATAATTCCCTTATTTCCCTATTCATTATTACTAGGAATAACTAATTTAGTTTTTTCCTTAAATAAAGACAAATCATTATACTTCTCTAATTCATCTTTTGTAACATTAAATTTATTTAAAATACTATCTAAAGTATCCCCTTCCTTAACAACATAAACAAAATATGTAATATATGTTTCACCACTATCAATATTATTAAAAATACTATTATTAATATTAACATTACTTTCTATTTTATCTTCTACTTTTACTTCTTCTTTAACATTACTTTCTATTTTATCTTCTACTTTTACTTCTTCTTTAACATTACTTTCACTGGAAGTAACTTCAACTCTATCTTCATCTATAACATTATTAGTATCATTTATATCATTAGTATTAACCTCTTCTCCAACAACATATACATCTATATTAACTTTTAGAATTTCACTATTAATAAGCTCATAATAAAAATTATCAATATCAATTTTAACAGTTTTTTCATCATACTTATTATTAAGTGATATTTCAAAAGGAATATCAAAATCAAACTTTTCCTTATTAATAGATCCTTCAGTCATTTTATAATCCCCACTAACTAAAAAAGAACCAGTTAAAACATCACTATTACAAGTATAAATTGAATGTTCTAAAGATATAGAAGTAATTTCACTAACTTTAGTTTTAAATAATAATTCTTTCTGAAATGGTATTATTTGTTTCATAAAATCATATCCTTTCATATAACAATATGCACAAGTATTAAATATATACCAATTACTATTGAAAAAGAAAACAAAATTTGATATAATTTTACCAATAAAGCGAGGGATAATATGAAAGAAATAATGAATAAAATAGGAATTAAAAAAATAATTACGATAATAGTTATAATAATAGTAATAATTATACTATTTATGGTAGGTGCTCTAATGTATAACAAAATGTTTTACAAAAAATCTTACGCCGAAATAGAAAAAATAATGGTAGATGCATCTAAAAAATATTATGATCAAAATAAAGAAAGATTGCCACAAAATGAAGGAGAAATAACAAGTATAGAAGTAAATGAATTAGTTAAACAAAACTACATGAAAAACATAAATGAATACTTAAAAAATGACAAAGAAAAATGTACTGGAAAAGTAAATATAACCAAAATTAATAATAATTATAAACATACTCCAAAATTAGAATGTGATAATTATAAATCAAAATATATAGTAGAATACATAAAAGAAAATGAAAAAATCGTTAAAACTGGAGACGGATTATACGAATTAAATAGTGAATTAGTATATAGAGGAGAAAATGTAAATAACTATATAAAATTTGCTAACTATAATTGGAGAATTGTAAAAATAAAAGATAACAAAGTAAAAATTATTTTAGATGAAAAAATAAAAGAAGAATCTGCAATTGAATGGGACGATAGATATAATGAAGATAAAGAATCAAGAATAGGAATAAACAAATATGAAGTATCTAGAATAAAAGATTATCTTAATTTACTATATAATGAAAAAAAACTATTTACTGATGAACAGAAATTATTAATATCAAGTACTAATGCAGAAATAGGAAAAAGATCTATAACAGATGAAAGTAAAGATGGGTCAGCTGAAAAAAGTAATATATTAAGTAATCAATATATTACCCTATTGCCAGCATATGATTATTTAAACGCAAGTACTGATAGTAATTGTAAATCATTAAATAACGAATCATGTAATAATTATAACTATCTAGCATCAAATGATTATAGCTGGTGGCTACTAACCGCAAATGCAAGTAATACATATGAAGTATATAAATATGATTGGCAAACAATAAATAGTAGTAAAGCAAGCTCTTCTGCTAAAATAAAACCCGTAATAGTATTAACAGAAGACACGTTCTATGTATCAGGCGATGGCACAAAAAATAATCCTTATGAAATAAAATAACTTAAGAAAACTTAAGTTATTTTTTTAATTATCTCTTAATACAGCCTTATATTTATTTTTAACTTCTTTAATAATATTATTAAATATAACCATTACATCTTCATCCTTTAAAGTATGATCTATACCATTAAATACTAAAGAAAAAGCAACACTCTTTTTATCATTATTAATTTTATCCCCTTCATAAACATCAAAAACAACAACATCTTGTAAAGTCTTATCACCAGCTTTTTTAATAGTACTAATAATATCACCAACTAAAATATTTTTATCAACGATATAAGCCATATCCTTAGTAATGGAAGGATATTTAAATGCACTCTTATATTTAAGTTTAGAAGTTTTTCCAATTAAACTATTTAAATTAATTTCAAATATAAATACATCTTTTTTTATAATACTAGGATGAATTTTCCCAATAATACCAATATTTTTTCCATCCAAAACAATGTTTCCTTGTATTCCAGGATGTAAATCATTACAATTACTTCTTACAAAAGAATATCTACCATTATATCCCATATAATCAAGTAATTCTTCTACGATACCTTTAACAACATAAAAATCAACTTCAAAATCTCTTTTCCATGGACTATCAGCATAACTACCACTCATTAATCCACATATTTTAGAAACCTCATTATAAGAAGAATCATATGTTTTTGATATTTCATAAATATTTATATCTTTAACTCCTCTACTAACATTATAATCATAAACATTAAGTAATGAAGGAATTAAAGTAGTTCTAACAATACTCTTATCAATACTCATAGGATTAGGTAATTTAACTTGTTTACAATCATCATATCTAAACATATTAGCCATATTAGGGCTAACCAAAGTATATGTCTTAACTTCATTTAAACCTAAACTTCTTAATCGTCGTGAAACTATTTTACGATACTTAACATCTCCAATATATTCCCCTCTTTTAACCTTAACATTAGGTAAAGAAGATACTAAATTATTATAGCCATATAATCTACCTATTTCTTCAGCAATATCATTAACATTACATTCTATATCAACTCTTCTTTTAGGAATAACCACATTAAATATATCACTTTTTAAAGTAAATGGAAAATCTAATCTTTCAAGTTCTTTTTTCATATCATCAATAGATATATTAATTCCTAATATCTTATTAACATCATTAGCTTTAAATGATATTTTTTTATCAGAATGATCTTCATTATCATAAAGAACAAAAGAATCAAGTATAGTAGCACCAGCATACTTTTCTAATAAATGACAAGCTCTTCTAGAAGCCATATCAGTATATTCATAATTTAAACCTTTACCATATCTAATACTAGCTTCACTAGGAAGTTCCAATTTACGAGAAGTATTTCTAATACTAACAGGATCAAATATAGCAGATTCAATTAAAATGTTTTTAGTATAATCATCAACTTCTGTATTTTTGCCACCCATAACACCCGCTATACAAATAACTTTACTACCATCAGTAATAACTATATCATCGCTACTTAATACTCTTTCTTTATCATCCAAAGTAACAATTTTTTCACCATCTTTAGCATCTCTAACAAGAATAGTATCTCCCAATTTATCCTTATCAAAGAAATGTAAAGGTTGACCAAATTCAAGCATAACATAATTAGAAATATCAACTACATTATTAATAGGTCTCATACCAGCAGCAATTAATCTCTTCTTAATAAAATCAGGGCTTTCTCCAATTTTAACATCTCTAACTTCTCTAGCTACATAGTAAGAACATTTTTTACTCTCAACCTTTAGTTTAAAATTATCACTTATTTTGTCATTAAAAGTTTTAAAATCTAAAGAAGGAAGTTTTACTTTACGATTTAAAATACAAGCAATTTCATATGCAAATCCAATATGATAATAACAATCATTATTACGATGCTTATGAATATCTAAATCATATAAAGTATCATCTAATCCTAAATAAACTAATGGATCATCACCAATAGTAGCATCCTCACCTAATTCACATATCCCTTTACTATAATTTTCATCATTCTTTTCCTCAATACCAAGTTCAAATAAAGCACATAACATACCATAAGATTCAACTCCGCGAATCTTACTCTTTTTTATTTCAAAATCAGAAGGAAGAACAGCTCCAACTTTAGCAACTATAACTTTTAAACCAACTCTAACATTAGGAGCGCCACATACTATTTGTAATTTCTCAACTCCTATATCAACAATACATACATGCAAATGATCACTATCAGGATGATCTTCAAGAGATATAATTTTACCAATAACTAATCCATCAATATGATGAGTAATTACACTCTCAACATTAATACCTGCTCTGGTTATCTTATCAGCCAAATCATATACATTTTGATCATCTATATCAATATAATCTTTAACCCAATTTAAACTAATCATTATTCTTCATCCTCCCTATCAAATACCCTTAATTCTCTCAAATCAGTATTATAGAAAGTTCTAATATCATCAATATCATATTTCATCATAGCAAGTCTTTCAGCTCCAAATCCAAAAGCAAAACCACTCCAAACACTAGGATCATATCCACTCATACGAAGAACATTAGGATGAACAATACCTGCTCCTGCTACAGTAACCCATCCAGTACGTTTACAAACAGCACAACCCTTACCATGACAATTAACACAAGTAATATCAACTTCAACAGAAGGCTCAGTAAATTGATAATAACTAGGTCTAAAACGAACTTCAACATCTTCACCAAATAAACGTTTAAATATAACATCTAAAGTTCCTTTTAAATCACTCAAACTAATATCTTTCTCAACTAATAATCCTTCAATTTGCATAAACTGATGTGAATGACTTGCATCATCATCATCACGTCTATAAGTTTTACCAGGACATATCATCCTAATAGGAGTTTTCCCCTCACCTTTTAACATAGATCTAACCTGAACGGGACTAGTCTGACTTCGAAGTAATATTTCATCACCCTCAATATAGAAAGTATCTTGAGCATCTCTAGCAGGATGCCCCTTAGGAATATTTAGCATTTCAAAATTATATTTATCTTCTTCAATTTCAGGACCATCAACAACATCATAACCCATAGATAAAAAAACTTCTTCTATTTCTTCAATTACCTTCTCTAAAATATTGGGAGCCCCAATACTAACCCTAGTAGCAGGCAAACTAATATCTATACGCTCTTCTTCAAGTTGCTTATTTAATAAATAATCCTCAAATTCTTTTTTCTTAGACTCATATTTTTCATTAAATAGTTTTTTTACTTCATTAACCTTCATACCAAATTCTTTCTTCATATCATTACTAACATCCTTAATATGACTGTTAATTTCTGTAATTTTTCCTTTCTTACCCATATATAAAACTTTTAATTCATTTAATTCATTAATATCTTTAACCTTATCAAAAACACTTTTAACTTCACTAAGTAACATTTCAATATCTTTCATATTATCACCTCAAACATTTTCTATCATACTAATAAAATCATATTCTCCCATAGTATTAATATAATTATCAATCATCAATATAAAATCATTATGACACTTAATTAAATCTTCTAACCTTTCATAAATAACATCATCCAAATTTTTAATACCAAGTTTAATTAAATATCTTATATTTAAATCAACATCTATTCTATTATGTTCTAAACTATCTAATATATAATTATTAGAATTATTAATAATTTTTTTATAACAATCATTAGATACATATTTAAGTAAATACTCTATATTATACATATCATCCTCCAAACAAAAAAAGATGGTCTAAAAGGACGACTAAAGCCGCGGTACCACCTTTCTTTATAATTAAAATTATACACTCAGATTAATAACGTAATCACACGATAAAACTAAAGGGTGAATTCATACAATATTAATAATTAGTCTCTCACCTAACACTAACTCTCTTATATTAATAATTTGTATTACTACTTCCTCATCATAATCTTATTACTGACATCAAATGTATTATATTATATTTTATTTTTTAAGTCAACGTCTTTTATCCTTTCTCTTCTTTTTCTTCTTTCTTCTCTTAATAATTTTAACAAAAGAAAGAAACATAACTACAAAAGATATAAACATAATAGAATATATAACAGGATGATAAAATTTAAGATCTTCATTTAAATAAACATAAACACTATCAATATATTTATCATTATATAGTATTTCAACACTACCTAATTTATCTCCCTTTTTAATCCCATATTTAATATTATTAATACCCTTATATTCATATTTTAATTTATTTACATCAATTGTATTTTTAACATACTCATTAACATCTTCACTAACCCTAACATCATATGTTTTCTTCTTACCCCAAATAATTTTTAATCTCTTAACAACTTTATCTTTATTTAATAGAATCTTATACCCATAATTCTTATCTAAATAATTGTAAATATCAACAGAATCTCTTACAGCATTAGATCTATTATTATAATTAGCACCAAGAACAATAAGCAAATAATCAACATCACCAACATTAGCATAAGAAGCTAAACATACACCAGCAGAATCAGTATATCCACTCTTAGATCCTTTAATCATATCAACATTTATATTTCTACCATACATACCCAAAGTACTCTCTAAAACAAGTCCATTACTTGTAGTATATTTTCTAGAAGTAAATATTTCTTTAAAAGTATTATTATTTAAAGCATAATTTAGTATAACAGCTAAATCATAAGCACTAGAATAATTATCTTTAGAATCTTTACCAATAGCATTATCAAAATGAGTATTATCTAATTTTAATTCCTTAACTTTATTATTCATTAATTTAGTAAATTCTTCTTCACTACCACTAATATTTAACACAAGAGCATTAACAGCATCAGCCCCACTAGGAAGCATAGCACCATATAATAAATCTCTATAAGTAACTTTATCACCAATATTAAATCCAGCTTTAGAATATTCACTAATACCACTAAAAACATTACTATTAATAGATATTTTTTCATCTAAATTATTAATATTTTCAATAGCAACAATACAAGTCATAATCTTAGTTAAACTTGCTACTTGTACTCTCTCACTACTTTTAATATCTAAAAGCTTATAATTATCTTTTAAATTATATAAAATAACATACTTACTAGCTAAATCCACATTGATTTCTTCATAAGTATAATCATAAGCTTTATCCAAACTATCTGCATTAACATAACCAATATTAAAAAAACATAGTAACAATAATAATATATAAACTATTCTTTTCATAAATCACAACCTTACTACTAAATAAGTATAACATAAAATAATTATAACAACAATAAATTAATAATCATAAACACAAAACCAATCAAAAAAAATAGTATTGTATATATTGTTTTTTTGTAATTAATAGATTCTAATAACAATTCATATAAAGAAATATAAATCATTATTCCAGCAATAACAGAAAATAAAATACCCATAATAGTATTATTTATATAATTAGAAAGAAATAAATAAGTAATAAAAGCACCAAATATTTCAGATATAGCTGCTACAAAAGTATAAATAAATGATTTTATCTTACTATTAGTAGAATAATATATAGGAATACCTATAGATATTCCTTCAGGAATATTATGCATAGCAATAGCAATTGTCATAGATATACCTAACTTAATATTATTAGAAGCTGTAAAAAAAGTAATAATACCCTCAGGAATATTATGAATAATAAGACCTATCATAGATATAATACCAACTTTATATAAAGAACTATTATCATACTTACTAACAGTATGATCAAATAATTTTGATATCATAATACCAAATAATAAAAAAATAAAAACGTATATAATACTAATAAAAGAACTAAAATTATTAAACATTCTAAAAGCCTCCGGTATTAAATCAATAATAGATATAGATAACATAACACCAGAAGCAAAAGCTAAAGAAGAACATAATAACTTATGTTCTTCCTTTACTTTAATAAAAATAGGAATTAATCCTAACAAAGTAGAAATACCAGATAAAAAAGTAAGAAAAAAAGCTATACAATTATTCATATAATCACCTAATAATTATATGAAAAATTATAGCTTTAAATAATTATAATTAAATACTTTTAACTAATTTTTTACCATGACCAGCATTACGAATATCCATAGTATTTAAGTATTCATCACTAACAGTAGCTTTAATACCATAACCACGTCTAAGTAAATCAGTCATATCTTTATATAATTCTATAGCTTCCTCTTGTTTATTATCACTTAATAATTTACAAATAGGTTTAATACCTAAATTAAATAAATTAGTAGCTATTTGTTTTTTATAACTATCATGAGCTAGTTTACAAGAAATAGCAGGACCTACAACATCATATAAAGCAAGAATCTCTTTATAGTTAGGATTCTTTTGCAATACATTATCTCTAAAACTTCTTAAAGTCTCTAAATAACTAACATGATCATCCATTCCTAAAGTATCACAAACAATTGTAGTAAGATAACAACCACTAGATTGATAAGGTCCATATTGTTTATAACGAGGACATCCTCTCATATTATAATCATATTTACAATATTTATTATAATAATCATCACTTATTCTAACCTTATTACCATCTACAGAGCAAGTCTGTCCAGACCACTCATATCTATAATATGTACATGTATTCGACATAATTACACCTCCCAAAAAAGTAGAACATATTATAACACAAATAATAAAAAAATCAACTAAAGTTATTAGTTTCTTCTCTTATCCTTAAAAAAATTACTCAATAATATCAAACATTCATCTTTTAATATACCATCACTTACTACAATTTTATTATTATTTATTTTACTTAAATAACCAAAGCTATCGTTACCAGCTCCATATACTACTCTACCAATTCTAGACTGAATAATAGCACCTGTACACATCATACAAGGTTCTATAGTAGTATATAAAGTACAATTATCTAAATGCCAAGTCCTAAGTTTTTTACAAGCATCATTAATAGCAAGAATCTCAGCATGAGAAGTAGCAATTCCATCTATTTCTTTTCTATTATAACTACTAGATATAATATTATTATCTTTAACAATAACACATCCAACAGGAACTTCATCTAAATCATATGCTATCTTAGCTAACTTTATAGCTTCATTCATAAAATAAAAATCATCCATATAATCACTCCAAATAAAAATGATATAAATATTATATCATTTAATTAATCTATTTATAAGAGAATAATTATCAATAACACCAATAGACTCTTTATAAAAATTACTTACATCACTTTTTAATTTATTACATATAATTTCATCCTTATCATCTATATCATAATTATATATATAATCTTTTTCACAAGTATAATTAAACTCACCATCTTTAAACATATATTTACCGCTAAAAATAAAAGCAGCCTCATCATCATATTGAACACGATAAGAATAATCAACTACCCTAGTCTTATAATCATATGATTCATTTAACAAAGAACTAATACCATCCACATAATCTCTTTTATTTTTTTTAAATAAAACATTATCTATATCAAAATAATTAATTTCATAATGATTTTCTTTTTTATAGGAAACATCATAATTATATTCTTCTAAACTAACACCTAAAATATTTTTATAATATAAATTACCACCATCTGTATTAACATAGCCAAGTTTTTTTATATGATTAATAAACTTAGGTTCAACGCTCTTACTATTATATATTTTAAGAACTAAAAAAAGAATAATTATAATAAAAGAAAATATAAAAATCTTATTACTAATACTTAGATAATAAAATCTATTCTTAATTTTTTCGAACATACAATTACCTCCTAGTAGTTATTCTTTTATAATAATCCATTGTATAGCCAAAAGGATCACTTGAGTTATTTAAAAAAGTATAAAAAACATAGTATGCATCATCTCCATAATCATTACGTTTATAATAACTATAAATCTTAGTAATATCCTTTTTATAGTTAGCTCTATTAGTTATATCAGATTTACTAGATAAATTGCCGCCACCATTGTTTAAATAACATATATCTCCCTTATTACCATTTTTACACCTATTACCATTATGTTCTTGACAAAACCAACAATCATGCTCGTTAACATATAAAGGAAGTGTTCTATTACCATTAACTAAAACATCCTTAACAGATTCAAACAATTCATTAGTTACTTCCTTTAAACAACCTCCACCAGTACTCTGAGTACTAAACCATCCACCATCACTAGGATGTAAGTGAACCCATTCAAAAAGAGATTTTTTACTATGTACATATTCATAAACATTAGCCATCAAACTAGCTTCACCAGAAACACCAGCTTTAGTAGCTCCTTGTTCGCAAATACACACAGCAGTTAGATTTCTTATCTCACTATCAGTTAAATTAAAAGTTTGTCCAACATAAGAAGATTTATCATCAGAATTATTATTTTTATTACCTCCACCAGGGATATAATTTCCTTTCTTTCTTTCTAAATATTCTTTATACTCTTCTTCTGTAAATAAATATTGTCTATTAGCTTCTCTTTTCTCTTCTTCCTCTTTAGCTAAAGCATCATACCTTAAAGCATATTCTTTCACAGAAGAAGTATTTTTCAAACAAGCCGCATAATCACCATTAAATAATTCCAAATCATTAACAAATTGCATAACAAAACCAACAATAGTAGGAACTAAAAATAATCCAACAACATTAATAAGTCTCTTAATAAATAACTTAAAATTAACATTAGCCTTATCCTCCCCTTTAATAATAGCTTTAAATAAATCAATTATAATCATTAATGTTACTCCGCCAGGTAAAATATAAAACATTATTTTAATAATACTTTCTACAAATAAAATTATATTTAAAACATAAGGATTCTCACAGACTTCTACTACCATTTTTATCACCATCCATACATATACTAAATTATAACATAAACACAAAATAAAAAAAAGAGGTTAACCTCTTTTAATTAATCATCAGCTAAATTATCAAAATAACCTTGAATAAATACAACTGGAGTTCCTTTATCACCACTACCGCTAGTTAAATCACATAAAGAACCAATTAAATCAGTTAATCTTCTAGGAGTAGTTCCTTGAGTAATCATCTTACCCTTCAAATCTTTGTCTTTATGTCTAATTTCTTCTTTAATAGCATTCTTTAATTCATCTCCAGATAAATCTTTATATTTATTATCAGAAACATATTTTAATTTAATCTCATTTGGTGTACCATCTAATCCACTAGTATGAGCTGGAGAAACAACAGGATCAGCAAGTTCCCAAATATGTCCTACAGGATCCTTAAAAGCTCCATCCCCATATACCATTACTTCTATAGTCTTACCAGTTAATTCTTTTAATTTATTTTGAATATCTAATACCAATTTATCACCAGTTTTAGGAAATAACTTTAATCTTTCTTCAGTAGATTTATTAGAACCTAACAAACCATATTCTGGATTAAATCCACTACCATTAATAGGCTTATTCATAACTTCAAATAACCCATAAACACTATTAGCACCAGCTTCAGAAATTACTCTTTTAGTAGTCATTCTAGTATGAATATCGCAAGTTAATACATCTTTAGTATAATTAAGAATAACCTTAGGATCATTAGCAAAAACAAATTCCACTTCACAATTTTCACTATGAATCAAATCTCTATAAAAATCCACCATATTAATACCAGTAAAAGGATGAAGAAAATCACCAAAATACTCTTCATAATCACTTTCACTAATAACACTAGATAAATTAAATTTACTACTATCTAACTTATCATCATATAAAATATTATTACCAACTTCATCAGAAGGAAAAGACAATAACATAGTTATATGATCCATACCACGAGCAATACCTTTAAGTATCATAGAAAATCTATTACGACTAAGAATTGGAAATACAACACCAATTCTTTTAGAAGGAAATTTTTCTTTTAAATCAGTAGCAATATCATCTACAGTAACATAGTTACCTTCACTAATACCAACTACTGCTTCTGTAATAGCAACAACATCTTTATCTCTAAATTCAAATCCCTCATTATCCTTAGCTTTCATTAAAGAATCAACAACAATAGAAGCTAAATCATCATTCTCTTTAATAATAGGAGTTCTAATTCCCCTAACAACTGTACCTACACATCTCATATGTATACCTCCATATCTTTCATATAAATTATACAACAAAAAAGATAAGTAAATCAATACTTATCTTATTATTTATCGACTTGTTTATTCTTACTATACATTTTTAATACAATTAATAATAAAACAACAATAACAATTAATACAATAGAAAGTATTGGCCTAAATCTAAACCATGCTACCGCAATAATTATTAATGATAAAGAAATACCTAATATACTAGATACAATACTAAATGCCCCTCCAACTAAATTTCCTAAAAAAGGAATCTTATTAGTTAAATTAGTAATTAAACTAAATATAGAATTAAATCCAGATATAATTAATACTATTCCTAAAAATCTTAAAATCCATTTCCAAGTCTTATTAGTCTTTGTCATCTTTTCTAATATCTGAACGCCAGTATAATTACCCTTTAAAATTTTATATATATCCTTACCATTTTTAGTAGTATAAGCCTCAAACGTATTACCAGTCTGAACAGCCAAAACACTAACATTACCTGAATCAATATACTGATAAGAAATTCTAATATCACCAATTTCAGGAACATTATCATTAACATTAGTTAAATAATTACCATCCACTTTAATAGTATCAATAGATTTATTATATTCATTATTTAATTCAACATTATTCTTATTCTTATCACAAGCTAATTGACTAACTAATTCATCAGGTAAAACATAAGCACCTGCTCTTACATTATAAGCCAAATATACTTCATCCTCATATAGCTTACTAGAAGGATTATAATGGTTTCCTTCCTCAAAAGAACTAGAATCAATTAAATTAGAATCCCAAACTTTCTCATATGTACAATGTTTGTTATCATTATCATCAGTCTCACAACTTTCTTTCCACTGATATACTTCAACAGTCCTAACTAATTTAACACCCTTAACAGATATTCCAAAAATAGAATCTTTCAATTCACCAGATTCACTAATATCAAGTTTACCCTTAGTCGCAACAAGTTTTCCTTCATTCTTACTATCAACAGCATCACTTTTAACCTGAATATAATTCTTTCTTGCTTCATTAATAGCACTCTGATTCTTAACAGTTCTTCCCTCATTATACCAAAGAAGTCCAATACCAATTAATAAAAGCAAAAAACCTGCTCCAATTCCCCCACTTTTCTTATTAACTTTACTCATAATTAATCCTCCTAAAAAAATTATAACATAAATATTTAAATTAATAAATTATTTTTTCTTTTTTAAAACTAACCCACCATGTGGTCTTAATTCATCCAAAGAAGAATTATTTAAAGAATAAATACCATCATAATTACAATAAACATTTGGATATTTAACATTTAAACTATTATAAGATCTATTAATAGTAATAAGTGCACTCTCATCTTTACTATATCTTTCAAACATAAAATAATTATTATTTATATCGATAACATTTAATTTAGCATCACATAAAAATGTTTCCTTATTTCTAACATTACCAATATATTTAAAATAATCTAACATATCATAATCATAACTATTCCAAGGAAAAGGCTTTCTATTAGCTAAATTACCCATACCCTGCAAACCAGCTTCATCACCATAAAATATAGATAAAATACCAGGTAAAAATACTAAAGAATAAACATAAGCCTTATACATACTCTTACCATATTTATATTGTTTATCAGTTAATTTATATTCCTTTTGCCAATTTCTATCATTATTATTCAAATCCCATGCCCATTCACCATAATAATTAAATTCATTAGAAGAAAATATATTAATAGCTCTACTAATATCATGCGTAGAAGTAAAATTCATTAAAGAATTAATAGTATCATCAGGATATTCATTAACAATTTGCTTTAATACATCTGATAATTTATATACATCAGAATACTTAAAATATCTAATTAAAGAATCTGCTAAAGGATAATTCATAACAGAATCCATTCCCCTACCAGAAGACAAATAACCCCTATTCATTCTCATAGGATTCTTCCATACCTCTCCTAATATAAATCCATCAGATTTATTCCTCTTAACAGCATTTCTAATCTCATAAATAAAATCATCAGATAATTCATCAGCTACATCTAACCTTAACCCATCAATGCCTAAACTAAACCACAAATCGATAATACCACCAGTACCACATATATACTCTTGCCATTCTAAAGAATTAGAATCACATACAGGTAAATTCTTCATACCCCACCAATAATCAAAATAAGTATTATTATTATAATAATGCTTACGATAAAAAGAATAATATTTAGATTTATCACTCTGATATGCACCTAACTCATTAAAATTACCATATTGATTAAAATACTTACTATCATTACCAGTATGATTAAATACAGCATCTAACACAATTTTAATATCCATAGAATGAGCCTTATCACATAATCTTTTTAAATCATCATTACTTCCAACATAAGTATCAACTACACTATAATCAGAAGCATCATATCTATGATTAGATTGACTAAGTACTATAGGACTTAAATAAATAATACTAACACCTAAAGACTTAATATATGGTAAAGACTCCATAATACCTTCTAAATTACCACCATAAAAATCATTATTCCATATACCTTTAGAATCAGGTCCAATAATCATATCTTCATCAAAACTATAATGAATATTTCTATTAGATATAGGTACTAATAAATTATTATTACTCTTTCTAAATCTATCAACAAAAATATGATACATAATCTTTCCCTTTACCCAAGAAGGAACTTCAAAATTAACACTAATCTTATCCATATTTTCAAAAGAAATATTATCTAAAATAGAATTATCTTTACCAATATAATATTTCTTATTATTAGAAATAAAAGAAAAATAATAATGATATACAGCTTTAGTAGATAAACTAACTACACTAGAAAAATAACTATATCTATCATCATTCCTAATATGACTCAAAGAAAAATTCATCCCATCAATATTAAAAGATACACAATGAATCCACCCCATATCCATAGGAACCTTAACAGTAACTAAATAATCACAACCATCTTTATTCTCTTTAACAGGTACAATATTATACATCTTATCACTCTACTCCTATTATAATTATATAAAAAAGAATAATTAAAAATCAGTATAATTAACTAAAAACAAACATAAAAAAAGAATAAAATAAATTATTCTTTAATTACAAATATAATGGCGTCCTCGATGAGATTCGAACTCATGACCTATCGCTTAGGAGGCGATCGCTCTATCCTACTGAGCTACGAGGACATTAAATGGATTATTTAATCCATTTATTTATCTAAAAAACTATCTAATTTAGAAACAAGACTTTCTTTATCAATATTCTTACCAATAATAACAATTTTTATCATCTTATCACCATATTCAGGATCCCAATCATCCATAATATCAGGATTAGCAATAATTATAGATTGTTGTTCCTCTTTACTTAAATCAGATATCCAAGGACCAGTAGGAACTAAATTTTTACTATTACCAGCAGATTCAAACATATAAGCCATATTAACTTCATCACTAAAATATACTACACCTTTAGTTCTAATAATAGACTTATCCCAAATACTATCTACAAATTTATAGAACTTACTTCTATTAAAAGGACCTCTTCTATAATATACAAAAGTTTCTATTCCATATTCTAATATCTCAGATGATTCCTCTTCTTCCTCATGATTATCTAAAGCACTAATCCAACCAGCAGACATAGAAGCTTCATTAAAATCAAATAATTTAGTATCTAATATTTCATTAATATCAACCTCAGCATAATTAGCTTCAATCATCTTAGCATTAGGTTGAATCTGTCTAATAATACCCTTAACTTCATTCCTAGATTCATCATCTAATTCACTAACTTTATTTAATATAATAACATTACAAAATTCTAATTGCTCAATAATTAATTTTTCTAAATCATCATCTTTAATATCATCTTTAATTAAATATTCCCCACAACCAAATTCAGAAGCTAATCTTAAAGCATCAGTAATAGTAACAATACTATCAATATGACATAAATTAGCCCTATACATTTCATTTATCATAGAAATAGTTTGAGCAATAGGAATAGGTTCACATATTCCACTAGCTTCTATTATAATATGATCAAATTTATCTTGCTTTATTATTTCAAATATTTGTTCAACTAAATCCATCTTTAAATTACAACAAATACATCCATTAGATAATGCAACTAAAGATTCATCCTTCTTAGATACAATACCATCTTTCTCTATTAAAGAAGCATCTATATTAACACTACCAATATCATTAACAATAATTGCAATCTTTTTATTATCATTGTTTTTAAGAATATAATTAATTAAAGTAGTCTTACCACTACCCAAATAACCAGTAAGTAAAGTAATAGGTATATTCTTATTCATAACTCCTCCTATATATTTTTATATCTTTTAAGTATTCTATCCTTACCAAGTAATCTCATAATTTCATATAAATCAGGACTCATAGATTTACTAGTTAAACCAACTCTTAATACAGTAGAAATATCTGCAACACTACCCTTATACTTAGAAGGATCTTCCTTATATTCTTTCATATTAGCACAATAACCAAGTTCATTAGTTAAATCTCTAACACCATTAAACCAACTATCCTTATCATCAATATTAAAATATTTATCCATATATGTATCTAAAATATTCTTAATTTCTTCCTTATCATTAATTACTTGCCAATCAAAATCTTTATCTCTAGATTCATATAAATCATCATACATAAACCAAATATTATCAACAATATCTTCATACTTAGCAATATCTTTTCTAGGTTTCTTTTGGCATCTCTCTATATTAATAATATTCATAAAATAGTCTCTATCTCTATCTATTAATTCCTTTAAATCTTCATTGTAACTACAAGCCCAATCATAAGCTTTCTCACATAATTCTTCTTTAGTCATCTTAGATATAACAGTCTTAGAAATATTAATTAACTTATCTAAATCATATAAACCACCAGATGCACTCATTTTCTTAGGATCATATACAAAATCTAAATAACTCTTTTCTGGATTATTAGTATGCCACTGTTCATAATTAGTATTAATAATAGTCATTAAAGATTCTATAACAGCAAGTGTAGGATATCCATGTTCCTTATAATAACTCATAGAAGCTTCAGGATCTTTTCTTTTACTAATCTTTCTTAATTTACCAGTCTCTTCATCTTTCTTCATAATATTAGGAGTATGAATATACTTAGGTAAATCAAAACCAAAAGTATTGAATAATTCAACATGCTTAGGAAGAGAACTAATCCATTCCTCTCCTCTAACAACAATAGTAGTACCCATTAAATAATCATCGACTAAATGAGCAAAATGATAAGTAGGAAGTCCATCAGCCTTCATAATAACAAAATCCTCATCATTTTCTGGAAGTAACAATCTACCCTTAACTAAATCATCAAATCTAAACTTTTCATCAAAATTACCCTTAGATTTAAATCTAATTATATAGTTTTCTCCATTCTTAACCCTTTCATAAGCTTCATCTATAGATAACTTCCTACAAGTTGAATAAGGTCCATAATAACCAGTCCTTTGCTTATATCTTTCTTGTCTTTCTCTTACTTCATCTAACTTGTCTTTACTACAAAAACAAGGATATGCTCTACCTATTTCAATTAAATATTTAATAAACACTTGATATATTTCTTTTCTTTCACTTTGTACATAAGGTCCATAATTACCAACAATTCTATCTTTTTCTTGATATTCATTAGGCATTAAATCATAATTTTTTAATGTGTCATATATTAACTCAACAGCGTCATCTACTTTTCTCTTACTATCAGTGTCTTCAATTCTAACATAAAAAACACCATTACTATTTCTAGCAATCATATTATCTATTAAAGTCTGATACATACCACCAATATGAAAATACCCTGTAGGAGATGGAGCAACTCTAGTTACTTCCCCCTCTACTTCTCTCTTAGGATACTCACGTCTTAAATCATCAATAGTTTTAGTAATATTAGGTAATATTAAATCTGCTAAATTTTTATTAGTCATAATAACCCTTCTCTCTAAAAAAACATTATATCATAAATTAACACTAAATTAAATAAAATTAATTAATATATCATTAGATAAATAAAAATATTTAGGATTAATATACAAATAATTATCTTTAAGAATAAGTTTATTATCTTTAATTAATTCCTTAATATTATAACAATCTCTAATATCTTTATTATATCTATTTTTAAACTCTAATACATTAATACCACCAACTTTTCTTAACCCTAGTATTAATGTATTAGATTTTTGTATATCTTCATCTTCATAAATAGTATTATCTATATATTCACCATTTAAATATTTAGATAAGTTTTTAGTATTACTAATTCTATAATTATCTATATAACTAACAGCTCCCATGCCAAAACCATAATAACAAAGATTATTCCAATAATTAAGATTATGAATAGATTGATATCCATTCTTAGAATAATTACTAACTTCATAATGAATATAATTATTATTAGTAAGTTTATCTTCTATATATTTATACATATCAAAATCTATATTATCATCAATATATTCTCTATTATTAATACCAAACAAAGTATTATTCTCTATAATCAAACTATAACAAGATATATGAGGAATATTCAATTCTAAAAAGTATTCTATATCTTTCTTTAATATATCTAGATTATCATTAACACCATATATTAAATCAATATTAATATTAGTAATATTATTCTTCTTTAATTCATTAATAACTCTATAAACATCATCCTTAGTATGATGTCTATTTAATTCTTTTAAAACATTATCATCAAAAGATTGCACACCTAAACTAACTCTATTAACATTATATTTATTAAGTAATTTAATCTTATCTATATCTAAACTCTCTACATTAGACTCAATTGTATACTCTATATCATTATCTATATTAAAATTATTAATAATAATAAGTAATCTTTCTAATTCATTATAACTTAAACTAGTAGGTGTCCCCCCACCTATATAAATAGATTTAACTAATTCATTATTATATCTAGATTTAATTTCTTTTTCTAAAGAATCTAAATACTTATCTATATATTTATTACAATACAATAACTTAGGAAAATCACAATAAGAACAAATAGAAGTACAAAAAGGAATATGAATGTATATATACATTAAAATATTCCTTTTATATTATAATTATTATCTATATCTATATTTTCATAATTAGAATGTCTAGATAAACCAGGCATAGTCATAATATCACCTAAATATACAACAATAAAACCTGCTCCTGTATAAACATTTATATCTTTAACAGTTATATCATAATCTTTAGGATATCCTAATTTTTTAGGATCATCAGATATAGAATACTGTGTCTTAGCAACACATACTGGTAATTTATCTTTTCCAATACTCTCTATCATTCTTATCTTCTTATTACTAATATCACTATAATTAATAATACCAGCATGAAATATATTCTTACATATAATATCAATCTTTTCCTTAATACTTAAATTTGTATCATATAATAATTTAAAATCATTAGCTCTATCACATATATCTACTACCTTATTTGCTAATAAAATAGCACCATCTCCACCATTTAAATAAGAATCATTTATTTCAAAGTCAATTCCTCTTCTTAATACATAATCCTTAATATAATTAATCTCTTCTGTAGTATCAGTATCATATTTATTTAAAGCAACAATAATATTATTAGTATATTTAAGCATATTATCTATATGAGCATCTAAATTACATATACCTCTCTTTAAAGCATTTACATCAGGTTTTAAAATATCTTCTTTTGATATACCAGCATTATACTTTAAAGCCTTAGTAGTCGCTACTATAACAACACAACTAGGTTTTAAATTTGCATATCTACACTTAATATCAAAAAATTTAGAAGCACCTAAATCGGAACCAAAACCAGCTTCTGTAACAACATAATCTGCTATCTTCAATCCTAATTTAGTAGCAATAATACTATTACATCCATGTGCTATATTTGCAAAAGGACCACCATGAATAATAACAGGATTATTCTCTAAAGACTGAACCAAATTAGGTTTAATAGCATCCTTAAGAATAACAGTTAAAGCTCCTTCTAATTTTAAATCAGAAACATAAATAGGTTCTCCCTTAACATTATAAGCAACCAATATATTACCAAGATTTTTCTTTAAATCCATTAAATCATTACTTAAACATAAAACACTCATAACTTCACTAGCAGCAGTAATATTAAAATGTTCTTCTCTATTACTTAAATTAACACTTCTTAAAGCCCTGTCATTAACATCTAAACATCTTCTAAAACAAATATTATTAATATCAATATTAAGCTCATTACCATAATAAATATGATTATCAATAGCAGCACTTATCAAATCATTAGCACTAGTTATAGCATGTAAATCTCCCGTAAAATGAAGATTAATATCAGAAATAGGCATAACTTGAGAATATCCTCCACCAGTAGCTCCACCTTTAACACCAAATACAGGTCCCAAAGAAGGCTCTCTTAATACAGCAATACTCTTTTTATCAATTTTATTTAATCCATCATTTAATCCAATACTAACAGTAGTTTTACCTTCGCCATAAGGAGTAGGATTAATAGAAGTAACTAATATTAATCTACCATTAGATTTACCATCAATCAAATTATAATTAATCTTAGCTTTATCGCTACCATATAGTTCAATATTATTTTCAACACCAATCTTTTTAGCAACATCAACAATATTTAATTTACTACTTCTTTCCTGAATTTCAATATCAGTCATAATATCACCTTTTCTATAGTATTTATTATAATCTACTAAATAATTATTATCAAGAAAAATTGAATAAGTTAAACTTATTCAACCTCTTAATACTCTTCCTTTCTCATAAAATAAAATCTAATTACAAAACCAATAACTACAAAAACCATAATAGCAATAATAGCAATTCTCAGATTTCTAATAACAGTATTACGATTATTACCTTTAGAAGAATTACTAGCTTCCAATGCCATCTTCTTATAATCTCTAGCAATTTTGTAATTAATAGAAATATTAGAAAAATCTTTACTATCAAAACTCCAAGAATATGAAGAACCATTCTTTTTACCATTAGATTCTATTACTTTATATTTAGAATCTATATTAACATTAAGCTTTTTAATTTGATCACCGCAAGAATAACGACCAGATAATTTAACCTCAAAAGAATCATCACCACTAATTAAATCATAATTCTCAAAACAAGCAGTAATTAAATTATTATAAACAAAATATTTCTCAGGATAATTATAAGCTAATGTAACGTCAACTGCATTATTATATTTTTTAATATTCTTTTTATACTTTATTTTCTGATTAGAGAATATAGGATATATATCTTCTTTTAATAAAGTATATTCAATAGGAACAGGAGAATCATCAACATCCTTATCTTTTTCTATTAAAGAATATGCATTCTTTGGTAAAGAAACAGTAATATTTTCTTCAAAAATATTAGTAATTTTCAAATCATAATTAACAGAATACTCTTCTAATTTAGAAGAACCACAACCCGTTAATAATAATAAACAAATACTTATTAATAAAACTTTTTTCATAATTTCCTCCTTATTTTGAATTATAAACATATATAATATCCCAACCACATCTACCATTATCAGAACATCTATTTCTCCAGTTGTAAGTTTTATTCCATAACTCTTTCATCGTAACACAAGAATTATTAATAGAACTAGATCCAGAATAAAAACGAACTTCATCAGAACCACAACCGCCCTTACCCAAAGCAATATAATGGCCAGGAATCAACATAACAATACCATGATTACTATCAATATAACTTTTTATTAAATTAGCAGTACTTTCGCTATAATTAGAACCAGTATAAATATTTTTTCTAAACCCAGTTAATCCAAAATAATTAAGTAATTTGCTATTTACTGGAACATCATGAGCAAGCCCTCCACTACCATGAAGATTATTATTACATAAAAAATCTCTAACCGTTTTAGGAGTAGCATTATGATCATTTCCATAGCCAGTTACAACTGAAGCAATAGCAGTAGCGCCACATCCAGAAGTTCCAATAGTACTATCCTTACCTTTTTTATTTTTACCATAACAATATGAATAATTTTTCCAACTAGGATCACTTTGTGAATATGCTTTCATTAAATTACCATTTGATGATGGAATCGTACTGGTATTTTTAGGTATAGTATTAGTATTTCTTCTATTTAATTGAGACCCATCAATAACATCCCAATCTTTACCAACATAAACACAAATATTATTTAAATCATCCCACTCATAACCATCAATACACTCTTTTTTTTGTTCATTAACTAACAAATCAATACTTTCAGAAGTAACAGCTAAACATTTAGAATATGAACCAATTGTATCTTCAAGATCTTCATCAAAAAAATTAACAACAGTAGATACAATAGTAGGAATTAAAAATATTATAATTAAATAAATACATCTTCTAATAAATATAATAAAATTCTTTTTCTGTTCTTCAGAAGAAGAAACAACATTCTTAAAAAAATCAATAGATATCATTAACATAATACCAAAAGGTATTAATGTTAAAGCATAACTCAACAGACTCTTAATAAATAAAATTACTCTTAATACTCCAATATCCTCACAAGGATTAGACGTAATCAAAGATAAAAAGAACATATTCATAATATCACCATAATTCTATTCTAAATATATTTTATAATATAAATTAATTAATTGCAAGTATATTCTAATAATTCGCTAGCAGCATTCATAACAGCAATTTTACCATAATAATAAGTAAGTGAACCTTGCTGATAAGCAATAAAAGGATATCTTAAAGGACCATCACAAGATAATTCAATAGATGACCCCTGAACAAAAGTACCTGCTGCCATAATAACATCATCACTATAACCAGGCATAGGTGAAGGAATAGGTTTAACACAAGAATCAATAGGACTATAACTTTGTATAGATTGACAATACTTAATAAGTTTATTTTTATCTTTAAAAATAATATTCTGAACAATATCTGATCTCAAATCATTATACTTAGGTTCAACATCATATCCTAATTTTTCAAAAACATAACTAGTTAAAACAGCAACCTTTAAAGAACTAGCAACAACACTAGGAGCCATAAATAAACCTTGTAAAATAGACTTATTAATCCCTAAAGTAGGACCAACCTCTCTACCTTCGCCAGCAACATTTAATCTAGAAGCACATAAAGATATTAAATCACTTCTACCAACTATATATCCACCATTAGGAGCAAGGCCACCACCTAAATTTTTAATAAGTGAACCTACTACTATATCTGCACCTACTTCTATAGGTTCTCTCTCACAAACAAATTCACAATAACAATTATCAATCATAATAATAATATCTTTATCTATATCTTTAATAAATTTAATAACTCTTTCTAATTTATCAATATCAATACTCTTTCTAGTAGAATATCCCTTACTACGCTGGATCTCTATTAGTTTAATTTTATTATTAGTAATAACGTCTTTTATACTATCATAATCAAAATCATTATTAATTAAATCAACCTGCATATATTTAATACCAAAAGACATAAGAGAACTATCATTACTAGAAATACCAATTACTTCATCTAAAGTATCATAAGGTTTACCACTAATAGATAACATAATATCATTAGGCCTTAAACAAGCCCATAAACAAGTAGATATAGCATGAGTACCAGATATAAATTGACATCTAACCAAAGCATCCTCAGCCTTAAAAATACTAGCGAAAACATTCTCAATAGTATCTCTACCAATGTCATTATACCCATATCCTGTTGTCATATTAAAGCAATCCTCTGTAACATTACAATCTTTAAATGCTTTAATTACTTTCAAACTATTAACTTCTTCTCTTTTATCTATATCTTTAAATATATCTTTTAAATTCTTATCAGCTTCATTAAAAATATCTACAACTCTCTTATTCATAATACACCTCTCAAAACACTATAATTATACTAAAAAATAAAAGAAAAAAAAAGAGCTAAAAGCTCATAAATAATTATCTTTAACAATTCTAACAAATCTTGGAAAATTCTTTAACACCATAATTAATCCTAAAATAAATGCAATATAACCATAGTATCCAGATCTCCTGTCACTAACACTAGAAGGTTCAAAAAAATCATAATATAAAGTATATCTATCTCCCATTTTTAAATCTAAATTAGTACCATTAAGAGTTGCAGAATAATCACTTTTACCAGCTCTATAATTAATAGTAATAACCTTATTAACTATATTCCCATCAGCATCAGTAGAAGTCTGTATACCAGACACAATACCATCAGAACTAATAACTTGCAATCTAAAATTATTATTTTTACATAACATAAATCCCAAAACAATTAAAACTATACCAACAATAGAAAAAATCATTACAGGAATACTTAATTTCTCCTTATTATTAACTTCATTCCCCATATTACTCTCCTCCTATATTAATAGTATATCACCAAAAAAAATAATTTACAAGTATAAATAAAATAAAAAAAGATAACAATAATATTATCTTTTATTACTTCGATACAGGAAGAACACTAATAGATTTAGCTATATCAATTAACTCAGAAGTTTCCATAGTATCACTAACTAAATAATAAGATGTTCCATTACTTTCCCAAGTCAAAGAATTATCACTAACAACTCCAATAACATCAGTAAGAAAATCCAAATCACCATTAACAGGAATAACTAAACCATCTTTTTGATAACTAACAGTTTCTTCAATTAATACAAAAGGATTATCACCATCAAAAGTAAGGATTAGTCTTTGACCATCATCAGTATCAATAATTTCTTTATTAGCTAAAGAAGTATTACTTGGTAAATACATTGGATATATTACATCCTTAATAGTAGCAGTCTCCTTAGTAGTTTTTTCATCTTCAGAATTATTATCATTTTTCTCTTTCTCTTTACCATCAGTATTATTATTAATTTTAATTAAATTAGATAATTCAAAATAATCTTTATCAAAATCTTTATTTAATTTAACCTTATCAAATTTCATAGATATTTGAACTTTATTATTCTTATCAGTTACTTCTACTTTATTAATATTTAATTTATCATCAACATATACATTTTGTTTCATTAACGATTTATTATTAGGATAATTAACTGAAGAAGTAAAAACATAACCCTTATTATCATTCTTAAATAAAAGTTTATCATCAGAAGACAAATCATCAATAATAGAATTTAATAAATAAATTTGTGAATTATTATATGGCCAATCACTTTGAAATTTAAAACTCTTATTTAAAGAAGGAGTAACAACATAAACACCATTATCATTTCTCAGAATTACCTGTTCATGATTATTCAAAGTATTAACAAGAGAAACCTTATAATAATTATCTTTTTTATAGGAAACATCAACATTATATGTATAAGTATCTTCATTATTAAATATTTCCATAACTCCATTAACATAATAACTATTAGCATTATTAAATTTACTATTTAATTTTTTTAAAATATCTTTAGAATTATCTGTTCCGCAACCAATTAAGAAAAAAGAAAAAAGAAAAATAAAACCAACATAAAAAATAAATTTTTTCATATCACTTATCTCCTTCAATAAATTATATATAAATATTTTAAGTTTATGAATAATTTATCAAAATTTGGATAAAGTATAAATAGATAAAGGAGGAAAAATAATGAATATATTATATAAAACATGTCTTGTTTTAGCCACAGTAGGATGTATAAATTGGGGTTTAGTAGGAATATTTGATTTCAATTTAGTAGAATTTCTATTTGGAAATGGAACACTAATAACAAGATTAGTATATATTTTAGTAGCAATATCTGGAATAATTCAATTAGGAATATTAACTAAAGATTTAGATCACTAATTAATTAGTGATTTTTTAGTTTTCATTATATATTATCATAGCAGAAAAACAATATAATTGTTCTTCAGAATAAACACTATTAGAAACGCTAAACTTAATATCAATTATTTCAGGTTCCTCATCCTTAATAAATTTATTAATATCATCTTCCAAATCACTCTCATGTGATTCATCAAATAACTTTACTTTCATATTATCACCATAATAATAATAAACAAAAAAAGATATTTATTTTGTCGCTTTATAATAAATATCTTTTTCATTACCATTATCATCAACGTATCTTATATATAATTTTAATACTAAATTTAAACTATCTATATCGTTATCAGTTTCAATTTCTCCCTTAAGAGTTATTTTATTACCACTATTAACTATTAAATCAACAGGATCATCAAAAATACCTACACTAGGAAATAATTGTTCCGTATAATAATTGTGAATTAAAATAGCTTTAATATTATTCATATTAATAGAAGGATTTTCAACAATCATTTCATATGATACTTTTTCCTCATCAATTCTATCAATAAATACCGATACATCACAATTAATTTCCTCTAAAGAAGAAAAAGATGTTTCTTTAATCAAATCACTCTTCATAGATAAATAATCATTCTTAACATCTTCTTCCCAATTATCACAACCAAAAAGAAATAATAACAAAACTAATAACAACAAATATTTCTTTTTCATATTACAACTCCAACAATTTTTTCTTAACCTCATCTAAATACTTAGAAATATCCATAGCGTCACTTCCACCACCCTGAGCAAAAGATTTACTACCTCCACCATTACCAGAACATTTAATAGAAAGTTCCTTAACAATAGCACCACAATTAATTAAATCACAATTACTTTTAGCAATAATATTAACATTATTATCATTAACATTAGCAAGTAATACAAAACAATTATCAAACATATTACATATATTATCTGCTATTTGTTTAATAACATCAATTTCATAATCATTTAAAATAATAATACAAGTCTTAATATTATTTATCTCTTCCATATTAGCAGTAAAAGCAGATAAATCACTAATAGATTTATTAATCTTAGCATTCTTAAAATCTTTTTCTAATATTTTTATTCTATCTTTTAATTCATTCAAATAATTCTTATAAAAAATAATATCACTATAACTACTCAAAACACGATCTTCTAAATCAAAATCAAACTTCAAATCTATATCAATATCTTTAGCATCATTTATAATTCCCTTAGCTTTATTTAATAATTTTAATATTTCATCATAATAAGGCTTAACAGCATTATGTAACATAGAATCTATATTATTAGTTGTTGCTCCTTCAATTCTATATGTATCAGCACCCTTATTCTCCAAACCTATAATAGCAATTTTACCAATATCCTTAGTATTTTTAACATGAGTCCCTGCACACAATTCAATAGAATCTCCCATAGTTACCATTCTAACAACATCACCATATTTTTCAGAAAACAATGCCATAGCTCCACGTTCCTTAGCCTCTGCTAAAGATAAAAACTCAATTTTAGTTTCGTAAGAAGCCTTTACTCTTTTATTAACATTTTCTTCTAAAGCCTTAATCATATCATCATTAATTCTACCATGATAAGTAAAATCAAACCTAAAACTCTTATCATCAACCCTACTACCAGCCTGATGAACATTATCACCAAGCAAATCCTGTAATGTCTTTTGAAGTAAATGAGTAGAACTATGATTCTTAGCAATCTCAGAACGTCTATCGCCTAATACATGAGTAAGAACCTCACTATCTTTAAATAAAGTACCTTCCAACACATTAATATGTAATAAATGCTGTCCATTAGGTGCTTTAATAACATCTAAAACCTCAACCTTACAATCATCATTTTTTATATAACCTGTATCATATATTTGACCACCAGATTCAGCATAGAAAGGATTATCCTTAATAAATATATAACCATAATCACTTGTACTATCAACAAAAGAATCATCCTTAATAATATCCATCACTATAGTCTTATTCCCTAATGTTTCATATCCAACAAAAATACTTTCCTTTTTATAATTAAGAAGTAACTCATTCTGTAAATTCATACTATTAACATTTTTTCTATTTTTTCTAGCCATTTCTTTTTGCATATTCATATATTTATCAAAACTATCTCTATCAACAGAAACTCCATGTTCAGAAGCATATTCAATAGTAAGTTCAATAGGAAAACCATAAGTATCATATAACTTAAAAGCATCCTTACCACTTATAATTTTATCATTACTACTTAATAATTCCTCTAATCTCTTTTCTCCAGAAATTAAAGTCTTTTCAAATAACTCTTCTTCTTTTAAAATTAATTCCTTAATAATATCTTTATTAGAAACAATATCAGGGTATATATTACCATATTTTGAAATAACTACATCAACTAATAAAGACATAAAAGAATGATTAATATTTAATTTTCTTCCCATCATTACAGACCTTCTAAGAAGCCTTCTAAGTACATATCCCCTACCATAATTTTCAAAAGTAGCTCCATCAGATAAAGCAAAAGTAAGACTTCTAACATGATCTACAATAACTTTAAATTCCTTTTGACCAACATAAGAAATACTACTAATTTCTTCCAATTTCTTTATAATAGGCATAAATAAATCAGTTTCATAATTAGTTTCTGTCCCTTGTAAAATACAAGCCATACGTTCTACGCCCATACCAGTATCTATATTTTTACTAGGTAACTCTTCATATTCAGTTCTTGGAATACCCTCTTTAGCATTAAATTGACTAAATACATTATTCCAAATTTCTATATATCTATCATTTTCTATTTCATTCTCTAACAACTTTATTCCCTGTTTATCTTTATCGTACTTCTCTCCTCTATCAAAAAATATTTCACTATCAGGACCACTTGGACCTTCACCTATCTCCCAATAGTTACTCTCTAATTTAACAATATGAGAACTATCTATTCCTAACTTAATCCATAAATTATAAGCCTCATCATCATTAGTATAAACAGTAACATATAATTTTTCTTTTGGAAAGCCAAAATACTTAGGAGAAGTTAATAATTCATAAGCCCAAGTTAAAGCTTCTGTTTTAAAATAATCTCCAATAGAAAAATTACCTAACATTTGGAAAAAAGTATGATGTCTAGCCGTAATACCAACACTCTCAATATCACCAGTTCTAATACACTTTTGAACACTAGTTAGTCTTCTACAAACAGGAACTTCACTACCATCAAAATATTTTTTTAAAGGAGTAACTCCTGCATTAATCCATAAAATACTAGGATCATCTTTAGGTATTAAAGAAGCACTTTCTAATTTCAAATGCCCTCTTTCTACAAAAAAATTAATATAAGTATTAATAATCTCTTCGCCAGTCATTTTTTTCATATTATCACTCCAATTATTTATTTATCTCTTTCAAAATAATTTCAATTTCTTCTTCAACAGTCATATTAGTACAATCAATATATACTTGTTCATCAGTTCTTGTTAAAGCCCCAACTTCCTTATGCATATCATTATAATCTCTATCCTTAATATTATTATAAACTTCTTCATAAGTCATATTAATACCCTTTTCTTTATTCTCTTCAAATCTTCTTCTAGCTCTCTCATCTATAGAAGCATCCAAATAAAACTTATATTGAGCATTAGGAAATACCACAGTAGTAATATCTCTACCCTCCATAACAACATCTTTATCTAAAGCAATATTACGTTGAATATTAACCATATTTTCCCTAACCTTAACAATAGAAGATATTGGTGAAACAATATTAGTAACATCTTTACTTCTAATATCCTTAGTAACATCTTCTCCATTTAATAATACAGTACCATCTTCTAATAAATCAATTTTAATATTAGAAGAAATATCAATAATCTTAGAAGTATCATCTATAGATATACCCTTTCTTAATACCTCTAAAGCAACACATCTATAAGTTGCTCCAGTATCAATATTAACATAGCCTAACTTTTTAGCTAATTCCTTAGCTAAAGTCCCCTTACCAGCACCAGCAGGACCATCTATAGCAATAACTTTACCCATTATTTTCACTCCTTTTAATATCTAAAACAATATCTTTAACTCTATTTTTTAATTCATTAATATTATCATTATTAATAATATAATCATATTTATTATAATTATCTAAAGAAGTTTCTGTAATATCATTCTTCTGCTTTAATGTCAAATTATTATCATAATTATTTCTATAAATACCAACAGAAATAACATTAGAAAATTTTTCTTTTAGTATCTCAATTTCCCTAGGAAATCTAACATCATCAATAATAATAACATCAAAAAAATAAGAATAAAAATTAATATCTTCTATTTCTCTTCTAACAAAAAAATCTTTATCATGCATAATATTTTTAATAAGCTCATTACTTAAATTTTGTAACAAATCACGTGGTTTATAATTATTATCAACTATATTACCAGTAATATCACTAATATATTTTTTCAAATATTTTGTATAAGGAGAAACTATTACCTTACTTCCATATTCATTAAATAAATTAAAAAAGTAATCACCAACAGTACTCTTACCAGAACCTGCTTTACCACAAATACAAATAATTAAAGGATTTCTATTAATATAATTCATAATATCACCAACCACAAAAAATTATAACAAATATATTACTAATAGTAAAGAATATAACTACCTAACAACTCTTAACTCAAACTTCTTAACTATATATTTAATAAGACTATACATTATACTAGTATAAATAACAGTCATAAGCAAATTACAACCTATAATCTTAAACAAATATACAAAAGGAAAAACATCATACCTAATTATAATTAAAAATAAAAATGTTATAAAATGATAAACTATCATAGAAACAACAGAAAACAAATTAACAGTTAAAAGATTATAAGGAAGAAAAAAATTAAGACCCTTATTAATATAAAAAACAGCAAAAAATATAAAACAAGATATTAAAACAGTACTATTATATACAATATCCATAAATAATCCAAAAACAAGAAATAATATAATAAATTTCTTATCGCTTTCAAAATATTCTTGTAAAACAACTAAATTAACAAGAACAAAAACAGAACTAAAAATAGATAAGCTATTAACATTAAAAGAAATAAAATTAGTAATAATTCCCTGCAATAAAAAAGAAAAAATTAAACTTATAATACTTAAAATTATCATCATTTATCCTTCCTTTTTAAAATAGTAACATAATTAATATCATCAAAAATTGCAGAAGGAGTAACCTTAATAATCTTAGCTAAATCATAATTATCAGTAGTAATGTCACTTACCTTACCTATTAGAATACCACTAGGAAAAACGCCACCTAATCCAGAAGTATAAACAACATCTCCAACACTAACCTTATCAGTATTACTAATACCTTCAACTTCAAAAAATCCCGTTTTATAATCATACCTATTAATAACACCTGTTAATCTCTTATCACCTGATACAATACTAACAGATATCTTATTATTAGTATCTGTAGTAGTAATTAACCTAACATCACAAGAAAAAGCAGAAACATTAGTAGTTTTACCAATAACTCCAGAAGAATTAATAACTACCATACCTTCCTCAACACCATTATTACTACCCTTATCTATACTTAAAACATTATACCAAGAAATAGAATTTCTATTAACAACAGTAGCATTCAAATAATCATAATCAGATAAAACATGTTCAATCTTTAATTCCTCTTTTAATTTCTTTATTTCCTGTCTTAATTCTTCATTTTCAGCTTGAGTAGACTCAATTTTATCAACATTAGATTTAAGAATTTTATTCTCCTTTAACACATCTCTTAATCTATTATAATCATTAATCATATTATCTAATCCCATAAAAGGAATATAAACTATCTTTTGAATTTCTAAAACACTATCTTTAATAATAGATTCAAAAGTATTAAGTTTCTTCTCACTTTTAAAAGAATAAGCTAAGAAAACAATTAATATAATAAATATAATAACAAATAATAAAATCATATATCCCAAACTAATTTTTTTCTTTTTCTTATTCATACTATCACCTTTTCATCATTAATATTATAAACCAAAACAATCAAAAACAAAAGACTAATAACACCAAAATAATAATTACATAAAATATTATAGGTGATATTATGGGAAACAACTTTAATAGATTTATAAGAAATTGCATTGGAATTAAACTAGTTGCTGCTATCGCATTCACAATAGTAATACCTATAATAATTTTATATCAATTAATAATAAGTCTATTTATACCATGTTTTTATAATATAATGATATTATTAATAGAATATTTAATTTTTATAGGTCTAATATTCTTTGTACTATTTTGTTAACATAATCTTACAAATAAGATTATGTTATTTTATTATATTATATAACATTTCTTTACTCTTTAAATATAAACCAGAATATCTATCATAATAATCATCAATAAACATATTGATTTCTTTAATAATATTATCACTTATATCTATCTTACTAATCTTACTGATATCAACATAATAAAACATCCTAATAAGTTTTAAAGTCTTAACATTAAATATTTGTTCATTACCCACACAATTCTTACACAAATATCCACCCTTATAACTTGAAATAGTAACAATAGAATCATTACTTCCACAACTAACACATCTATCAACAATAGGCTTTATTCCTAAATAATCAAGTAACTTTAAAGACACAATATCAATAATCACATTCGCATCATAACCCTCATTAATCTTTAATAAACTATTAATAAGTAATTTATATATTTCATTATCATGATCACTCTTATATACTTCTCTACATAATTCTAACAAATAAATAGAAAAATTAGTCTTAACCAAGTCTTTTCTAATTACTCTAAAACTATCTAAAATATCAACTTCCATTAAACTAGGAAGTCCCTTATTACTAATATTTAAATAAAAAACACCATAAGTAAGCATATTAGAAGAAGCATTTAGTTTACTATTAATCTTTTTACATCCACGAGAAAGAACCCCAATTATACCATCATCACTAGTAAAAACATTAAGAATCTTACTACTTTCTTTATAATCAACAGTACTAACGATAATACCTTCTACTTTCTTTATCATCTAATCTTTCCAATTCCTTATATTTTAAATAATATTCAATTTTTCCAGTTTTCATAAATAATAACCATATATCTTTAGCATTCATAGTATCACCAATAAAATAATGTACAAGAATATTATTATTTATTCATTAAAATTATTTAAACCCAACTCTTTACTTAAAAAAGATTCCTTATCTCGCCAATTCTCTATTACCTTAACTCTTAAATCTAAATAAACTTTCTTATTTAATAGTTTTTCAATATCTTCCCTAGCATTAATACCTATCTTCTTAATCATACTACCATTTTTACCAATTAAAATCTTCTTCAAATTATCTCTATCAACAATTAAAGAAGCTCCAATACTAACATTATTTTTATCCTCTTCAATATTATCAACAATACAACTAACAGAATGAGGAATCTCTTCATACGTAAAATATAAAACTTTCTCTCTAATAAGTTCTGATATAGAAAAATCAGTACTAACATTAGTAATAATATTATCATCATAATACTTAATATTATCAGTTAAATAATTAGAAATACAATCTATAAGTTCTTTAATATTCTTATTGTTAATAGCAGAAATAGGAACAATTTCTTTAAAAGGATAATAATCCTTATATTCATTAATCATAGGAAGTAATTCATCATATTTTATTTTATCAATCTTATTAATAACAAGAATAATCGGCTTATTAACTTCCTTTAGCTTATCTAAAACAAACTTATCACCAGTCCCAAATTTTTCATTAGCAGAGACTAAAAATAATATAACATCTACATCATTCATAGAAAAATATGCTTGCTCATTTAACATAGTACCCAATTTATGCTTAGGCTTATGTATTCCCGGGGTATCTACAAAAACAATTTGCAAATCCTTATCATTATATATTCCCTGTATCATATTTCTAGTAGTTTGTGCAGTATCAGATGTAATAGCAATCTTTTTACCAATAATAGCATTAAGTAAAGTACTCTTACCTACATTAGGCCTACCTATTATACTAACAAAACCACTCTTCATTACAAATTATCCTCACTAAAAGGATATGGGCACAATTCACTAACAGTATGACTAACAATTTTATTATTATATGTATGTGAATAAACCATTACATCTTTATCACACAAATCATTAATAGCATGTCTACATATAAAACAAGGAAAACAATCCATATCTGTCTTACTCATAATATGAATCTCTTTAACATCACCTTTACCATAACCACTTGCTATAGCACTAAATAAAGCATTTCTTTCAGCGCATATACCAGCTTGTGGACTGGAAGTCTCCACATTAACCCCATAAAACTCACATCCATCCTTCATCACTATAACACTAGCAACAGGATACTTATAATAAGGTGTATATGAATTATTTAATAAACTTCTTAATTTTTCTTCCATAACTTCCTCCTACTTAAATAAATCAATTATCTTAGGTAAAAATATAACAATACCAATAATAACAGAAAACATACTCATAAATAAAACTGCTCCCGCTGCGACATCCTTACTAACCTTAGCTAATTCCTTATAATCAGTTGTAACTAAATCTACTACCCTCTCAATAGCAGTATTAACGAACTCTAAAGTAATAACCATAGCAATAGTTAAAACAATAATAAGCCATTCAAAAATAGAAATATGAAAAATAAAACCTGCTATTGAAACCATAATCCCAAATAATATTTCTATCTTAACATTTCTTTCATGATTAACAGCATATTCAATACCATTTAAAGCATGAAAAACACTAACAGAAAACTTTGATTTACCCTGAGTAGTTAAAAATATATTTTTTCTTTTCTTAAATAAATTACCTAAAAACTTCATATCCATCTAATATCTCCCTTTGTTTATCAAACATTATTTTTTCATCATCTTCATTCATATGATCATATCCTAACAAATGAAGTAGTCCATGTGTTGCTAAAAAACATACCTCTCTAATTTTAGAATGTCCATACTCTTCTGCTTGTAAATAAGCTACATCAATAGCAATATAAATATCACCCAAAACCCTAATAGGGTTATTTTTTATATCTTCTCCATCCTCTAATGCAAAACTAATAACATCAGTAACTCTATCAACACCACGATATGTTTTATTAATCTCATGAATTTTCTCATCACTAACAAAAATAATATTAAAAATAGCATCATTTATATCTAACTTATTAACAACATATTTAATATAGTTATTTAAAAAATCTAATTCCAAAATATTCTTATCAGTATCATTAATTATTTCAAACATATATACTCCCTTCTATTGAATAAGTTCAAATATATTTATATTAAATAAAAATATAATAATAAATATTAATATAACAATAACAAAAAAATTAATAAATCCCTCTGTCTTAAATATCTTAGGCAAACGATTACTAATAGCGTCCATAAATCTATATAAATAAAATCCCAAAACACCACCACAAGTATTCAAAATAACATCATCTATATCAAATGTCCTACCAATATTTAATTGTACTAATTCTATAGTAATAGAAATAATAACAGTTAATATTACTACAGGCCATACCTTCTTATTATTAACATAACTAGTAGCAAAATATCCATATGGTAAGAATAACAATATATTACCCAAAATATTTTTTATAAATAATCTAGAACCAATATCATATCTAAATATTTCATGAAAAGGAATAAAATTAGATAAACCATAATTATAATCTTGTATTGTAACTACTTCAAACAAACACATTACATAAAGAATAAATAGAAGCATAAATAATTCCCTATAAAAACAAAATTCCTTCTCATTATTAACTATATACGCTATACGAAGTGTACAAGCTATAACAGTAATAATAATTATAACAGGCCATATATCAGGCAAAACACCAGTAATCATTGTTCTAATAGTATCAATCATATTATTCACCAACCTAAACATTTTTAATGTCTTTTCTATTAAAATAAATAGTCATAATAACTAATAATATTATAACATAAATTATATATATAAAGATAGAACTTTTTAAAGAAAGATATTTAAAATTACCTATTCCACCAAATAAATAACTACTAAAATCCCAATTCATTGTAAATAGATATTTTAAGATCTTTATATTATTATTAACTATTAAATTATTAATAACAGTTGAAAAAGAAAAAACAATAAATGTAGAAGCAAAACTAATTATATTATTACTACTAATAATATTAATTAAAACACCAAACAATAAAACAAATATAAAAATAGGAAGTCTAGATAGTATATTTATTAACATATAAATAATAACATTGTATTCTTTAATGCTATTAACATTATAATCATAAATAGCAACTATATCTTTTAAACTATCAAAACCTAAAAAAAATCCACCAATAATTAATTCACATATTATCAAAAACAAAATAGTAATTAATATCATCAAAAATCCTGCTATAAATTTACTATATAATATAGTACTTCTTTTATAAGGTTTAATAATCAATAACTTAATAGTACCACTACTAAATTCATCACCAATTAATATTCCAATAGAAACCAAAATAACAATTATAATAAACAATTCATAATCTAAAGTAATATTTCTAAGTCCACTATTTAAACTATTATTCTTAAATAAATTAACTCTATTATCAACAATATATTTATTAATATAAATTCTATTAATAAGATTATTATACTTAATTCTATCATTAAAAGATAACTTTCTATTTTTATAAATATCCTTATCCCTAACAGCATTTCCATATTCAATTAAAGCTCTATTTAAATAATTATTACCATAATCAATATTATTATTAATCCTATAATTTAAAAGAAACAACTCATTATTATATTTTGTAAGTTCTCTATCTAAACTATTATATAACTCTTTATCATTAATACTTTTAATATTATTCCTTATATCATCTATCTTATTAACTAACGTATCCTTCTCTTCTTTAATAAAATATTTATAATTATTACTTTTAAAATACTCTAAATATTTATTATACTTATTTGTATATATTTTTAATTTATCACTATCTTTTATAACATAAGTATAATAATTAATATTATAAATAGTATCATACATATAATCATTATATTTAATATACTGCCATGAATTCTTATTATATTTAATCATATCTTTATATACATCTCTAAGACTTTTAGTAGAAACATATATATTCTTATCTTTATCATTAGTTACATCATAACTATCAATTTCCTTATCTAACCTAATAATTTCCTTACCAATATTAATATCATCAGTATACTTATACCTTCCATCATAATCATAATCTAATTTAAATAATAAATTATTAAAGAAACAAAATAAAAACATAAATAAAAATATAAAATAAATACTCTTATGTTTAAAAATCTTCTTTAATTCAATAACAATTAACCTAATCAATAGTATTACCTCCCACCAAAGACATAAATATATCTTCTAAAGATAATACTTCCCTCTTTATTTCATAAATATTAATATTATTATTTAATAATTTTCTAATAACATCATTTAAAGAATTAGTCTTTACTCTAATATGAGTATTGTCAATAATATTATAATTACTAATACATTTAGAAATATTAATTTCACTTAATTCAATAATATAATTATTACTAGATAAATTAATTAATTTATTAATACTACCACAATTAATAACTCTACCCTTATTAATAATACATACATTACTGCAAAAAGATTCTAACTCACTTAATATATGACTAGATACAATAATTCCAATACCTTTACTCGCTAACTTCTTAAGTAATCTTTTTAATTCAACAATACCCTCAGGATCTAATCCATTAGTAGGTTCATCTAAAATAAGTAACTTAGGATTATGAAGTATTGCTTGCGCTATCCCTAATCTTTGCCTCATACCTAAAGAATACTTACTTACTTTATCATATATTCTTTTCCCCAAATTAACTAAATTAATTACTTCCATTACTCTATCTTTACTAATATTATAAATCTTTGAAGTAATCATTAAATTATCATAACCAGACATATACATATACATATCAGGACTTTCTATAATAGCCCCAACATTACCAATAGCTTTAACATAATCTCTAGATATATCATATCCACATATCTTAATAGAACCAGAATTAAGCTTATAAAGACCAAGTATCAACTTAATAGTAGTAGTCTTACCAGCACCATTAGGTCCAATTAACCCCATTATCTCTCCCTCTTTTAAAGAAAAAGATACATCACTAACCAATTCCTTACCACTTATTCTCTTATATAAATTACAGCATTCTAATACAACCTTAGACATAAATCCTCCCCAGTTGCATTGCTTTAAATATCAATATCATTATATCCATAAAAAAACAAATGTATAGTTAATTAACAATAAATTAATTAACAAATACATTTGTTCGTCAATCCAACTTAATAATTTTCCTATCCATTAAAGAATACAAATAAATATTAACATCCTTATTACTCTTATTACTTATATAATCCTTATAACCATTAAGCTGTTTAATATAATTACTATCAGTAACATTTTTTAATTTATAATCAATAATATCAATATAATCATCATATTCAAGCATTAAATCAATAATACCATGATATTTATTATCATCTTCATAATATATAAATTCATATTCTTTATATATTTTAGCGCTATTAATATTCTTAACAATATCTTGATTTAAAAAATCATAAACAATATCCTTATAATACTTATTATCTATTAAATCTAAATTAGGATTTTTTAAATCAATTAATTCTAATATTTCATGTATTTTAGTACCCATATTCATATTATTATATTCATTCTTACTAATAAGTTCATTAGAAACCTTAGAAAAAGTATTATTACTTATAATATTATTATCAATATTAAGTTCCTTAACATCTAACACAATATTACTATTTTTAATATTATCTCTAAAATTACCAACTTTAATTAATTTATAATCAGAATTAAGATTTAACTTATCTAAATCAATATATTTATAATTATTATTAATCCTAAAATAAATAGAATTTAATATATCATCAAAAGACCTATAATTTTTCTTAATACTATCTTCTAACACACTAATATTACAATTATCTATAACTTTATCACTATACGGCTTAACCATAATTATTTTTTCTCTAGCCCTAGTAAGTGCTACATAAAATAATCTTATCTTTTCACTAATTTCTTCAATCAAGTATCTATCTTTAATTAATTCCTTATAAATAGTTTCTCCTATTCCATAATTACAGTCAAAATAAGGAATCACAATACCATATTCTTTATCATATAAAAACTTTTCTCTCAAATCACTAATATTAAACTTTTTATATAATCCACTAAAATAACATATAGGATATTCTAACCCCTTAGATTTATGAATAGTCATTATTCTTACACCATCAAGTAATGAAGAATTATTATCATATTCAATAGAATAACCAAAAGAAGAAATATCAGTTAAATACATATAAAAATCTCTAACATCATATCCAATACTTTCCAAATTATAACTAACATCATATAATTTATCTAATTTAATTATATTACTTTCAATATTACCAATAGTAATCAAATTATCATAATAATTAAATTCATTAACAATAATATCTAATAGTTCGTGTATAGTAATATAATCAATTTTTTTAGAAATATTTAAACATATACCATATAAATTAGAATCTTTAAAATTACTATTATAAAAATAATCAAAAATAACTTCATCATTATAATTAATCAAAAAACTTCTAGCAACACTTACAAATAAATATTTAAATTCAGTATCATATTTCTTATCTTTAATCTTTAAAATTAAACCAATTAAATTCCTAATAACATTAATATCATCACTATCATTTAATTTATCAGACTTAAATATATTAATTGGAATACCTAAATAAGAAAAAATTCTTTTATACAAATCAAAATTAGTAGCTCTATCCATAATAATAGCAAAATCACTATATTTAACATCTCTTAAAGAATTTGTTTCCTTATCTAATACTTGATATTTATTATTATATTTATCAATTATATCTCTTGCTATAAAGAAAGCCTCTATTTCATCTCTACTATATTTACTATTCTTATCATAATTATAACAATATATATCCATATCACAAGAATCTTTAATTATATTTTTATTATACAAATCATTTCCAAATATCATTTGATGACTATCTAAATAAGATGCTCCACCAATCATATCACTCATTATCAAATTAAATATAGTATTAATATCATTAATAACTTCACATCTAGATCTAAAATTATTCTTCAAATCAATCTTTCTATCAATATCACTACTACTATAATCATCATACTTATTTTTAAACAAATAAGGATTAGCATTTCTAAATCTATAAATAGACTGTTTAATATCACCAACCATATATACATTATGATTACTTATCATAGAAATAAATTCTTCTTGCAAATCATTAGTATCTTGATATTCATCAATCATTATTTCCTTAAAACTATTAAATAATTCTTCCCTAACATCATCATTTTCTTTTAATAAATTAATAGCCATAATAGCAATATCACTAAACTCATAAGAATTAAGTTTTCTTTTATACAAATCTATTCTCTTAGAAAATTCTATTAAAATATCAATAATAACACTAATATTTTCTTTAGTGCATAAAATACAACTCTTAATAGCATTAGCATTATCATAACAACATAATTTCTTTATCTCTTTAATAATATCACTAATAGTAGATTTCAAATTCTTTAGTTCTTCATCACTACCACGAGGAACTACAGGAAGTCTAATATTAAGTTTAGTAACCAAATCATCATAACTATTATAATTATATAACATATATAAAGAATCACTAATCTTATTAGCAAAATCACTATCAATATAACTAATACCCTTAACCAATTCCTTAATATAAATAATCTTATCATTAATAATATTTAAATAATTATTAATACATTTATCAATATAAGAATCACTATAAAAATTATCAATATAATTATTTAAATAAATATACTTATCAGATAATAAATCTAATTTATTATTAATATTTATTAAATACCCTCTAATATCAGAATCATCTTTAACACAAAAAGATTTTATAAAATTTAAAAACTTAGAATCTTTACTATCATATAATTCTAAAAACAATTCATCCATTACATTATTTTTTTTAATATTAATAATACCATCATCAATAATATTAATATTATCACTAAGATTTAAAAGGTAATGATACTTTTTAACAACAGATAAAGCAAAACTATCAAAAGTAGTAATATAAGAAGAATTAAGTAAATTAAGTTCTTTCGATAATTCAGGAATCTTTTTTATCTTTTTTCTAATTCTATCAGCCATTTCCAAAGAAGCAGCTTTAGTAAATGTAAGAATAAGTAATTCATTAATATGAACACCATCCCTTAGTTTACGAATAACTCTTTCTGTTAAAACAGCAGTCTTACCAGAACCAGCTCCCGCAGATACAATAATATTCTTATTATCATCATATATAGCTTCCCATTGATCATCAGTCCAAGTAACATCTTTAGGTTTAACAGGAATCATATCATCACCAACCTTACATAAAAATTATAACATAAACATAGAAAATAAAAAAGAAACAATAATGTTTCTTTTATCCATTAATTTGCTTCATTACTTCATCAGCAAAATTTTCTTCTCTTTTTTCCATTCCTTCGCCAACTTCATAACGTACAAAACTAATTATTTTACTATTTTTAGATTCAACATATTTAGAAACCTTCATCTTATTTTCTTTAATAAATGCTTGATCAACTAAACATACTTCTTCATAAAATTTATTTAATCTACCATTAACAATCATAGGAATCTTATTAGGATCCATTCCCTCATTTTCAGCTTGTTCAGTAAGAATAGCTCTTTCCTTATCAACCCTATCACTAGGAACTTCATCCTTATCCAAATATTCAGGTCTCATAGCTGCTGCTTGCATAGCAATATCCTTAGCAAGCTCACTATCATCACCATCCATAACTGTTAAAGTAACAATCTTTCCACCCATATGAGAATATGTACCAAATATTTGTGAATCTTCTTTATTAACTATTTCAAATCTTCTTAAAGTAAGCTTTTCTCCAATAGTAGCAGTTTTTTCAGTAATAATTTCTTCAATAGTCTTACCATCACTAGTAAGCTTTAAAGCATCTTCAGTAGAAGTTACATCACTATTAATTAAAGTATCTGCTATTAAATTAACTAATCCCTTAAACTCTTCATTTTTAGCAACAAAATCTGTTTCAGAATTAACTTCCACAATAACAGCCTTATTACCATCTATTTTAGAAACAGCTAAACCTTCAGCAGCAATTCTAGAAGCCTTCTTTTGAGCTTTAGAAATACCCTTTTCTCTTAGCCAATCAACAGCTTCATCAAAATTACCATTACAAGCTTCTAATGCTTTCTTACAATCAAGCATTCCAGCACCAGTTGATTCTCTTAACTCTTTAACCATACTTGCAGTTATCATACATATCCCACTTTCTATTTTAAACTTTCAATTAATTCATCTTTTTTCATTTTAGAATATCCCTTAACACCCTTTTTCTTAGCTAAATCTCTTAATTCAGCTACAGTTAAAATACTTAAATCTAACTTAGGTGAAGTCATCTCTAAAACACTTGGCTCTTCAACTTTTTCTTCTTTTTTAACTTTCTTTTCTACCTTTTCAGTAGTCTTATTTTCTTTCTTAACTTCCTTCTTATTTTCTTTCTTTTCAAATCTAGCATTTTTCTTACTATCATCCTCAGTAACATAATCAACAATTGTTCCACCATTTACTTCAACAATTGCATTAGTTAAAGCACCTAAAACAACTTTAATTGCTCTAACAGCATCATCATTACCAGGAATAACATAATCAACCCTATCAGGATCACAATTAGTATCAATAATTCCAAATACAGGAATACCTAATTTATTAGCTTCCTTAATAGCATTTTCTTCTTTAATAGAGTCAACTATAATAACAGCTTGAGGTAACTTAGTCATTTCACGAATACCACATAAATTTTTATTTAACTTATCATATTCCTTCTTTAAACCAATTACTTCTTTCTTAGGTAACTTATCAAAAGTACCATCTTTTTCCATATTTTCAATTTCTTCTAATCTCTTGATTCTCTTTCTAATAGTCTTGAAATTAGTTAATGTTCCACCAAGCCATCTTTCTGTCATATAATACATGCCACTTCTCGCAGCTTCCTCACGACATACTTCACTAGCTTGTTTCTTAGTACCAACATATAAAACCTTACCACCATCACTAACAATTTTAGTAAGTGCTGCATATGCCTCTTCTAATTTATCTACAGTTTTTTGTAAATCAATAATATATATATCATCACGAGAGTTGTAGATATACTCTTTCATCTTAGGATTCCATCTCTTAGTCTGATGACCAAAATGAACTCCAGCTTCTAACAAGTAGCTCATAGATACTACTGCCATATTTTATCATCTCCTTTTGTTTTGCTTCCAAACACCTCAACTCTATCTTCCACCCTAAGGCACTAGAAAGATAAATCAGTATTTGTGAATATTTTTGAAAAGCCATATATATATTAACATAAAAAAAAAAGATAAACAAGCATTTAATCTTAATTTATCTATATTTTTATAACATAAGGATTATCATAAGTACCTATTCCTCTCTCAATATAAACATTTTTATTTAGTTTAAGTACCAATCTCATTCCAAATCCTTGATTAAACTTAGAAGTATTACTAATAACACCATTAACTGGATCCCAATAATACTGTTTTAAATTACTATTATCTGTTATCCAATAATAACCACCATTATTAATTAAATCATTACCATATCCACAATATAAATCATGTTTATTATCACAATTACTAATATCATTATTAATAACTAATTTAAAATCATCACTATTAAATACATGAATATTATCATTAATACATTTACCATCATATATATATTTAACATCACAATAATCACTAATTTTACTATTAATATCATTAATAATAGAACTAACATTATCATTTTCTATATTATCAAAACAATAATTAGATCCAGCGCTAACAATATATGGAATATCATCCTTAACATATAATAATCTAAAACCATTATAATTATATTTATTATTAACATTAAAACAATATCCCATATTATCATCACTAACATAATTAACATTATTAGTATTAATATTACTATCAGAAAATACTATATAACTACCACTATCAACCCTAGATAACAACTGATATTCAGAAATTAACTTACTATTATCAACCTCATCTAGAGAAGACGCTATAGCAATACCATTAACAGATAATTTAGCAGAAAAATTCTTACCAACTTCACTATTAGATATAGTATCACTAATATATATCTTAACATCAACAATAACACTATTATTAGCCTTAACAACAACACCTTCTCTAATAATATTATTCTTCGTATTACTTAAAGGAACAGCATCGTACTTACCAACTTTAACCATAATATATTTATAATTAATAACTGAAGTAGCAGTAGTATCCTCTAATATAACATTAAATTTATAATCAACATTACCAGAATTAGTAACCTTTAATCGATAAGGATTAATACTAACAGCATCTTTATCACTAATAGGTTTAGCATCAGTAAATTTAACATTATCATCATCTATCTCATAAGTAATATCTAAATTACCAGTAGTATATACATTAGTATTAGGGTCTGCATTCTCAGATGTAAATATAGAATAAGTATTACTTAGAAAAAGAATAAATATTAAAAAAACAGTTATATAAATTGTAACAACTAATCTCCTATTCTCCATCTCAATCCCTCTTATCATACATAATTAGTATACTATAAATAACAAAAAAAAGAAATAGATATTTATCTATTTCTCAATTATTTTTCTAATAATATAATTAGCACATAACAAGCCACTATAAGAAGGAACAAATATCATAGAAGGAATACTTCCATCAAACCTATCATTTTGTTCACAAGAACATACAACAGGAATATTCCCCCTAATCTTATTATCACTAACATATTTTCTAATTCTCTTAGCAACAGGATCATAAGAAGTATCTCTAATATCCATAATCTTTAACATAGTAGGATCAATCTTATTACCAGTACCCATTGAAGAAATAAAAGTAATATTATTCCCTAAACACAATCTTATTAACTCACATTTTATATTTATACTATCACAACAATCAATTAAATAATCAAAATCATAACTAAATAAATCCTCTATATTATTTAAATCTATTCTTTTATTAACTTTAATAACATTACAATCTTTATTAATAGATAATATATATTTTTCCATAACATCAGTTTTATATAAACCAATATTATCTAAATTAGTAATAACTTGCCTATTTAAATTAGAAATATCTACCTTATCATAATCAACAATAATAATATTAGATATGCCACTTCTAATTAAAGCTTCAACACAAGTTCCACCAACACCACCTAAACCTATAACTAAAACACTACTATTATTTATTTTATTAAAACTATCTTCTCCAATAAACTTTATAATTCTATCAAACATAAATCCTCCTAATTATTCATCATAAAAAGCAAACGTTTTCAAAAAAATTATAACATATATTTACAAACAAAAAAAGACCAGAAAGCCGGTTCACGAAAAGATAAAACCATGCGCGTATACCACATGGCGGTAAACCTCACATGCCACTTAGGATCCCTACGAAGTAAGTATTCGACACATAACATGGTACTTGGTTCCCTTATATATCT
>JAFRIJ010000002.1 GCA_017432825.1 Bacilli bacterium | reverse complement strand
TGGTAATTTAGGTATAGAAGCTATAAGTAATGGAAGTAAATATTGTTATTTTATAGATAATAATGTTAAATGTATAAATATTATTAATAAAAATATTAATAATTTTAATATTAAAGATAAAGCTAGTGTATTAAATATGGACTATAATAAGGGAATAAAATATTTTAGTGAAAATAATATAAAATTTGATATTATTTTTGTAGATCCTCCATATGATTATAACAATATTAATAAATGTATAAGAAAAATATTAGAATATAATATTTTAAACAAGAATGGTTTATTAGTGTTGGAGTTTAGAAGTGATAAAATAGATATAGATGAAAAGATATTTAAAATAAAGAAGAATAAAAAGTATGGTGATAAATATATATATATTTTACAAAAAACAATTGACTAACAATTGTTTTTTTGGTATTATTTATGTATAAAATAGAGGAGGAAAAAAATGAAAAAATTAAATAATAAAGGTTTTACTTTAATAGAACTATTAGCAGTTATCGTTATATTAGCTATCGTTATGGGTGTAGCTGCAAATGCTGTACTTAATGTTATGAATGATTCAAGAAGAAACACTTTGCAAAGTAGTGCTAAATCAGCTGCTGATTCTTTTAGAACTGCTTATGCTGAATATCAACTTACTCGTTCTGATAAGATTTTAGGCATTACTTCAACTGATTTAATTAAAAGTACTGCTACATCTGTTGCTTTAACTAATGCTGCAACTTCTTTAGGAATTACAAGTAGTAACTATGATTTAGAAAAATCTTATGTATATTTTGATCCAACCACTTCAACTTTTGCTGTTTGTTTAGTTGCTAATCCTTCTGGTAGTTACTATTTAGCTACTGCTGTAGGTAAATCAAAGACAGCTGCAGAATCACCTGTTGGGCAAGCTTTGGCTGCTACTGATATGTGGGCTTGCAGCAATGATGAACATAGTTGGACATAGTATTAAGATTTCTTTATGAAATCTTTTCTTATTAGAGTGAAAGGGTGATATTGTGATATATAAGATGAATGGTAAAGAGATGAAGAAATTACTACATGATTTTTATAGTACTAGGTATGGTAAGAGTATTTATGTTATTTGTTATGCTGTTCCTTTTATTACATTTATGGTTACTATGGGTATGTTTTTAGGTTTACTTGTTAAGGGTGAAGCTAATTATGTACTTATTGCTATAGCTTTCTTATGTATGAATATTTTTTGTATTGGTAGTTATTTTTACTATAAAGAACTTAGGGTATTTGCAGAGAGTAGAAAATAGACTTCTTAGGAAGTCTTTTTTTGTGGTATAATTGTTATGTGATGTAAATATGAATAAGAAAGTATTAATTGTTATTGGTATTATTATTTTAATTATAATGTTATTATATTATTATGTTAAAGATAATTATCGTTATTATGGTGATAAGGATTATTTAATTGATATTAGTTATGATATTAGTGATAGGTTTGATGCTAGTATATATGATAGTAGTAGATATTATCATTACTATGAAGATGATATAAGTTGTAATTTTGATATTAGTTATTTTAGTACTTTTGATATTAATAATGGTGAAGAATATTTAAGAAAGAGGATTATGTTTACATTAAATGATGAGGTTAGTGATATAGAAGAAGTAGATATTAATAATTATAAATGGTATTATATGAAGGTAGATAGTGGGGATAAGATTAGTTATTATTATGCTACTGTTAAGGATGATGTTGGATATGAATTAGAATATAGTATTAGTGACTATATGAGAGGGGATAGTAATTCTAGTAATAAAGTATGTTATAGTGAATATGATAGAGTTATTTCTTCTATTAAATTTAATTAGGAGGTAATTATGGGTTTAGTTATTGGTAGTCATGTATCATATAAGAATGATACTCAATTATTAGGTAGTGTTTATGAAGCAGTAAGATATAAAGCTAATACATTTATGTTTTATACTGGGGCTCCTCAAAATACTAAAAGAGGTAGTATTAGTGATGAACTTACTTATAAGGCTTATGAATTAATGAAAGAAAATGATATGGCTTTAGAAAATGTTATATGTCATGCTCCTTATATTATTAATTTATGTAATGATGATAATTTTGATTTTAGTGTTTCTTTTTTAAAACAGGAAGTTATTAGGTGTGAACAACTTGGAGTTACTAAGTTGGTTTTACATCCTGGTAGTAGTGTGGGATTAGAGAGAAATCATGCTATTGCAAATATTATTAAAGGGCTTAATATTGTATTGGATGATGATCATAATGTTTGTATTTGTTTAGAGACTATGTCAGGAAAGGGAACTGAAGTTGGCAAGACTTTTGAAGAGATTAAAACTATTATTGCTGGTATTAAGAATAAGAAAAGAATTGCTGTATGTTTGGATACTTGTCATATTAATGATGCCGGTTATGATGTTAGTAAGATAGATGATGTGTTAGATTCTTTTGATAAAATTATTGGTCTATCTTATTTAAAATGTATTCATATTAATGATAGTAAGAATGAATTGGGTAGTCATAAGGATAGACATGCTAATATTGGATATGGTACTATTGGTTTTGATAATATAATTGGTGTTATATATAATAAGAGACTTGAGGGTATTCCTATGATATTAGAGACTCCTTATATAGGGGAATATGATGAAGACAAGAATAAAATATATCCTCCTTATAGATTTGAAATTGATATGATAAGAAATAAAAAATTTAATAATAATCTTTTAAATGATATTAGAAGTTACTATAAATAATATTAAAACTATTCTATGGAATAGTTTTTTTATTGAATAATTTTAATAAATGTGTTATTATTTATAATAGAATGGGATAAAAGAATAGAGGTGTGCATAATGAGTTTTAGAAAAACATTGAGTTTAATTACTTTGTTTGTTATGTCTATGGTTATTTTAATGCTTTCTAGTAGTTATGCATGGTATTCTTTTAATAATGCTAGTACTACTTTTGATACATTAACTAGTAAAGAAGATATTAGGGTTTTATATAAGAGTAGTAGGTTTATTAGTACTGTTACTGCTGTTCCTATTAGTGATAAAGATATAGATAAGTTATCTGAAAAAAATAATTTTAGTATTGATGTTGATAATGATAAAGTAGATGAAGCTTTATCTGTTTCTGTTAATTTGGTTGGTATTGAGATAGATAATGCTTTGAAGAATGGTAATTTTAAGTATCAATTATTATATAATGGAAATATAGTAGGAGAGGGAGATTTTAATAATTTTTCTTCTAATAGGTTAACTTTAGTAGATGGTGTTATTTTAAATAATTTGGGAGTTAATAATTTTGAATTAAGGTTATATTTATTAGATGATGGTAGTAATCAAAATAATTTGATGAATAAGACTTTTAAGGCTATTATTAATGTTAATGTTGTTTCTAGGGTTAATGTTACTTTGGATAATCAAGATATTGATTTTTTGGTTAAAGAAATTATTGTAGATGGTAAAGAGAGTAATCAAATACCTAATACTGGTAGGTATAATATGGAAGCTACTTGTGATAATGGTAGTATTGTTAGATGGGATTCTTTAACTAAAACTATAAAGATGTCTGGTGGTAGTTTTATTAATGATAGGTGTAGTTTAGTATTTAAAACCAGTGATTTATATGATAGACTTTATAGTGTTGTTAAAACTGGTGATTATGTAAAATATACTGGTAATAATGGATGTGTTGGATCTTCTTGTGAGGGAAATAATATAAATTATGTAGACAATACTAATATGGGATATTGTGCTAATTTTAATAATAAATATATAACTAATGGTTATAGGGTTATGTATGTAGAAGATGGTAGTGTTTATTTAGTTAGTGCAGGTAGTTTAGAATGTGTTGATGGAAATAATTTGAATAATTTGGCTTTAAAATATTGTAATAGTGATTATGTATATAATAATACTTGTGATGTTAATAGTGTTAGGTCTATTAATGAGTATGATTTTAATAAAATAGTTAAAAATGATTTAAGTTATTGTAATGGTATTAAGAGTAATAGGTATTGTGGATATAATAATGATTTAATTGATAATGGTGGGTATTATTGGTATATGTCTAATGGCTCTTTATTTGGATGGAATCCTGTTAATAGAACTATTGATAGTGATAATAATGGATACAAAGGATTAAGACCTGTTATTAGACTTAGTAGTAATGTTATGGCAGTTAGTGGTAATGGTACTTATAATGATCCTTATGTTATAGATGTTAAATAGAGAATAGGAGGTACTTTCATGAAATATTGGATTAGTAGTTTAATTCTTTTTGTTTTATTATTTTCTTTATTCTATAGAGATAATAATTATTCTGATAAAGTTATTAATTATAATGGTACTAATTTGATGGTAAGTATTGATGGTGTAAGTAGTAATAAATTACCTAGTGAAGGTACTTATTATTTAACTAGATATAAATGTGGTAATAGTGGTACTAAAATTGAGTGGGATAATTCTAGTTATGAACTTAATATTACTAATGGTAGTAGTGTTGGTGGTATTGCTTGTAATTTAACTTTTGAATCTAAGCCTAGGTTGTCATTAATGAGTAGTGGCAGTTATGTTAAATATATTGGAAATAATGGATGTATGGGTAATTCTTGTTATGGTTATAATGCTAATTATAAGAATGATGATGATATGGGATATTGTTTTAGTGCTGATAATAAATATATAACTAATGGTTATAGAATATTTTATGTTGATAATGATTCGGTTTATTTAGTAAGTGCTGGGGCATTGGAATGTGTTAAAAGAAGTGATAGTTCTACTAATTCTTTGCTTTATTTAAATGAACTTAATGCTAGGGCATTAAATTATTGCAATAAAGAGTTTGCTTATAATGGAGAATGTAATAATAATAGTGTTAGGTCTATTAGTGATTTTGATTATGATAAATATTTAGATATGAATATTTATGATTGTTTAAATAATAGTTCTAATAAGTTTTGTGGATATAATAATGATTTAATTGATAATGGTGGATATTATTGGTTTTCTTCTAATTATGATAGTGCTGGTAATAAGATTTTTTCGTGGGATCCAGTTGGAAGAGTAATAAAATCAGATACTTATGTTAAGGATTATGGATTAAGAGTTGTTATAAGACTTAAAGATAGTGTATATGTTGTTAGTGGGGATGGTTCTTATGATAGTCCTTATGTTATAGCAGTAAAATAGGAGGATATATGATTGAATTAATAGATATTGATGGAAATATTAAGTTTATGGCTACTATAATTACTGGTATTAATTATGGAAATAACTTATATGTTTTATATTCAATAAAAAGAGATAATGATACTGATAATTTATTTATATCTAAAATAGTTAAAAATAGTTATGGTTATGTTATGGATAATAATTTTTCTCCTGGAGAGAAGGAAGCTATGGATGATGTAGTTAATTCTATATTAAATAAAGATTCTTTAGATAAATTAAAAGAAAGTGGAGTTAGCTTTAGTGATGATATAGTATTTGACGATATTAATAGATTTAGTGTAACTAATTGTTATGTAACTACTTTTAATAAAGATTTGATAGAAGAGTGTATTAATTTTTATAATTTTAAAGTTAATACTAGTAAGAGTACTGTTGTTGTAAAGGAAAAGAGTGTTAGTTACTTTAGTAAAAATAATAGACCTTCTATATATTTGATTATAGTCGGTATTATAGTTATTGTTTTATCAATAATATTAATTATTAATTTAAAATAAAAGAACTTCAATTATGAAGTTCTTTTTTATTTATATTGTTTTTTAAATGCTTCGTATTTAGTTCCCATATCTGTATCATAGAATTTAATGTCTTTTTCTTGTCTTAAACTAATTAAAGCTTTTTGTTGTAAATTTGAATCAGCTGCTTTCTTTTCTTCAACTAATTTTGTTACGATTTTATCTTTTGTTTTCTTTAATGATTCAACTTTCTTTTGGTCTATACGATATATTACATGATAACCATAAGAAGTTTTAACTGGTTCTTTAGAAAAACTTTTATCATCCATTTCTTTTAATGCTGTTTTAAATGGTGTTTCTAAATCTGAATCCCATGATTGATATCCTAAATCTTCAAATGTTGTTTTGTCTTTATATTCTTTTTTGATGTCATCCCATGAAGTTCCATCATTAATTTTTGTTATTATTTCTTCTGCTAATTTTTTTCCTTCTTCATCACTTAATTTCTTGTTTGATGAATCAGAAGATGTATCAGAAGTTGTTTCTACTAAAATATGTTGGCAGTTGATATCACCATATACATTTTTATTATAATAATTTTCAATTTCTTTATCTGTTAAATTATCTTTAACATATTTATCTAAATATTTTTTGCGACGATTTTCTAATTTTAAATATTCTAAGAAATCGTTATAACTTGCAAAACCATTAGATGATAGGAATTGTTCTTCTGTATAGTTATAATACTGTTTATACATATTAATATAGTATTCTGCATTTTGTTTTACTTCATCAGTCATTTCTTTATCTTCTGGATATAATTTTGTTAATAAATCGCTATCTATTTGATCTAATAATTGAGATACGTTGTAATGATTTTTCATTCTTGTGTATAAGGAGTCAGCAGTATAAGTATTTTTTCCTACTTTAACTATTGGTTCTTCACCATTTTTTAAAGTTGCAATTCTTTCTGGCCATAGTAGCATTGCTATTAAAGCAGTTACTATTACTCCTATGATGAAGCTTGCTATAATAAATCTGTTCTTTTCTAAAAATTCACCATATTTTATTAATTTGCTGTTTTTCTTATTTTTTACTTTAGATTTTTTTTGTACGTTTTCTTTTAATTTTAATTTTTCTTCTTTTTTAGCTAATTTTGCTTGTTTTTTTAATTCTTTTTCTTCTTTCTTTTTAGCTTTAGCTTCTTTTTTTATTTTTTTTGCTTCTTCTTTTATCTTTTTGCTGTCTTCCTTGTTTTTATTATCTTCTTTTTTGTTTTTAACTTCTACTACTATTTCTTCGTCTTTTGCAAAGTAATCATCTAAGTCTTCATCGTATTCATCTACGATTTCAACCTTTTTTTCTGTTACTACTTTTTCTTCTTTTTTTACTTCTTTCTTTTTTGTATCTTTTTTTGTGTCTTTAGATTTAGTATTTTTATTTTTTACTTCTTTTTCATTTTTTTTAGTTGAAGTTTTCTTTGTATTAGTTTCTTTACTCATTAGTATCCTCTCCCTTCTAAAGCACATACATATAATAGCAAAATTATTAATAAAAAACAACATTTATTTATAAATAAGGGAAAAAAATAAGCTTTTTATAACTTATAATTAACAAATTATATAAAAATTAATTGATAGTTTTCATGTAATGTGATATAATTTTTCTTGAGATTATTATGTTTTTTAGGAGGAATAAGCATGAAATTTAGAGCTGATGAAAAAGATATTAAAATTTTTATTGGTTTTTGTATATTTTTATTATATTTATGTGCTGTTGCAGTTGCTAATGTTAGATCTTTAGCTACTGAAGGCGTATTTGCTGGTATTCTTCCATTTAAGGGATTTTTACCAGGAAATATACTATATACTTTATTTTTATTTTTTGCTGTATTGGTTACGGCTTTTGTTTCTGTTAAATCTTATTTCTTTGATAGAGATAAAGGATTCGGTATAGATAAAAAGAAAGATAAGGGATATTCTAGATGGTGTACAGATAAGGAAATGAAAAAAACATTATCAGTTGTTAATCCTAGAGAAAAGAAATTCGAGCATGGTGGAATTGTTGTTATTAATAATGGTAAAAAGATATGGGTTGATGATGGAGAAGCGCATAATTTGGTTATGGGTGCTACTGGTAGTGGTAAAACACAGATTGTTGTTTTTCCTATGATAAAGGTTTTAGCAAAAGCTGGAGAATCAATGATTCTTACTGATCCAAAGGGAGAATTATATGAAGAAACTAGTGAGATGTTAAGAGCATATGGTTATAATGTTATTGTTCTTAATTTTCGTGATCCACAAAAGGGGAATGCTTGGAATCCTATGGGACTTCCTTATAAATTATATCAAGAAGGTAATACGGATAAATCTGTTGAATTATTAGATGATTTGGCTTTAAATATTTTATATGATGAAAAGAATACTGGGGATCCTTTCTGGGAAAAAACAGCAGCTGATTATTTTACAGGATTGGCTTTGGGATTATTTGAAGATGCTTCTGAAGAACAAGTTAATTTAAATAGTATGAATCTTATGTCTAATTTAGGTGAAGAAAGATATGGAGGTCCTAATAATAATTATATTAAGGAATACTTTAAAGATAAAGATCCTTCTAGGCCTGCTTATATTAATGCTTCTGGTACTGTGTTTGCCCCTGAAGAGACTAAGGGTGGTGTATTATCAACTTTTAAACAAAAGGTAAAATTATTTTCTTCGCGTGATAATTTATCTGAAATGTTATCATATAGTGATTTTGATATGAAAGAGATTGGTAGAAAGAAGACAGCTGTATTTATGGTTGTTCAAGATGAAAAAAAGACTTTACATCCTCTTGCTACTATATTTATTAAACAATGTTACGAAACTTTAATTGATGTTGCTCAAGAATCTGGTGGTCATTTACCATATAGAACTAATTTTATTCTTGATGAGTTTGCTAATATGCCTCCTTTAAAGGACGTTACAACAATGGTTACGGCTGCACGTAGTAGACATATTAGGTTTACATTTATTATTCAAAACTTTGCACAGTTAACACAAGTTTATGGTAAAGAAAATGCAGAAACTATTAAAGGTAACTGTAATATTTTATATTTGATAAGTGCTGAATTACAAGCACTTGAAGAATTATCTAAGTTGTGTGGTGAAGTTAAATCTAAGGAAAAGGAAAAAACTTCTTCAACTCCTTTGGTTACAGTTAGTGATTTACAAAGAATGGTTCAGAATGAAGCTATATCTTTGCGTCTTAGAATGATGCCATATAAAACTAAATTAATACCTAACTGGAAAATGAATATTGAAGGTATGTGGGGAGAATCTTATGGTAAGGGTGTATTTCCTGAACGTGAAAAGAAGGAAGTACAATTATTTGATATAAGAGAATTTGTAAAGGAAAGAAAAAAACAAAAGATGGAAGAAATGATGAGTTCTTCTGATATAGATCCATCTATGGGAATGGATAATCCTTTTGCTAATCCTTTTGGCGGAAATCCTTTCGGAGGTATTCCTACTAATGGAGGATTGAATTCTTTACTTGGTAATAGTCCTTCATCTAGTGTTGATAATGAATCGTTTAATGTAGATGATCTTGTTAAAAAGATAGATGCTAAGATAGCTGAATTAGAAGAAGAAGAGAGAAGAGAAAAAGAGGCCCAAGAAAGTAAAGATGTTATTGATGTTTCTTCTAATGAAGTTACTAAAGAAGATAGTTCTATGTATGAGGATGGAACTAGTAGCGAAAATTTCTTTGATGATTTTTTCAGTGACGATGAATAAAAAATGCCAATGTAAATTGGCTTTTTTTAGTTTATTATACATTCCTTATTTTATATAGTTAATATATTAAAGTAGGGGTGGTTCTATGTATACTATAAGTGTGGATGATTTACTTTATTTAGAGAATCCTATTATTGTAGATATTAGAAATATTTATTATTATAATATTGATCATATTGCTGGTGCTATAAATATTCCTTATTATAATTTGTTAAATAATTATAGTCATTATTTAGATAAGAATAATAAATATTATTTTTATTGTGATTTTGGTGAAAAGAGTAGTGAACTAGCAAAAAGACTTAATAAATTAGGATATAATATAATTAGTGTTGATGGGGGATATTTGGAATATAAAAAAATAATAAGGAAGTAGGAATACTATGCTTTGTTATTTTTTTTATTTATGATATAATTTTATAAGGAGGATTGTTATGAATAAATTTAATTATGATAAATATTTAAAATTATATAATATATATAGTAAAAAAGTTAATATTGTATCTATAATTAGATTAATTGTCTTTATGCTGATGGTATTTTCTTTTTTTATAAGTAGTAGTTATAAAACTTTTTTTTATAGCGGTATTTTTTTATTTATTGTTTTTATTATACTTATATTTATTCATGATAGTTTGTATAAAAAGTTAGATTATTATAAGAAATATCTTAGTATTCTTGATGAATATAAAGATAGAATTGATGGTTCTTGGAAGAATTTTATTGATAATGGGAAAGAATTTAATACTGATTTATTTAATGATTTAAATATTGTTGGTGATAATAGTTTGTTTCAATATATATCTATATGTAAAACGATAGGTGCTAGGAAAAAGCTTATAAAGAGGTTGTCTAACAATAAGTATAATAGAAAAATGTTAGAAGATAGTTATAATACTGTTAAAGAGTTAAGAGATAATATAATTTTTGATATAGATTTTCAAGTAAAAATATATGATTTTAGGGGTAAGAATATTAATTTATCAGATGGATTTAAATGTTTTGATAATAAAGAAAGTAATAGAAATATTGATTTGGTAATTGGGATGTTATTTTCTTTTATATGTTTATTATTGTTGGTATTAGGATATTTTAAGATAATTAGTATTAATTATTTTTATGGAATGTTTATATTTAATTTTTTAATTAATTATATGTATTCTTATATATACATAAACGAATTTAATAATATTACTAATGTTAGTTCTTTATATGGAGGATTAAAAGATGTATATAATTCTATTCTTAGTAATAGTTTTAAATCTAGTAATATGATTAAGATATTTAATAATATTAGTAATAGTTATGATGTTATTAAGAAAATAGAGTTTATAGATAATTTAAATAATTTAAAGAATAATATTTTATCTAGTTTTATTTTTAATGGTTTATTTAGTGTTAATATTATTACTATGTATCTATATTCTAACTATCAAATTAATGAGGTAGATAAATTAAAGAGTGGTATAAATAGTATTGAAGATTTGGAAATGTTTATTAGTTTGGCTAGTGTTGGTATAGTTAATGATGATGTGTGTATACCTAATATAAATGATAATGTTAGTATTAGTTTTAAGGATATGAAACATCCTCTTATTAGTAATTGTATTGGTAATGATTTTAATTGTAAAGCTGGTGTAAATATTATTACTGGATCTAATATGGGAGGTAAAACTACTTTTATTAGGTCTGTAGGAATTAATATTGTTTTAATGAATGCTGGTACTTTTGTTTGCGCGTCTGAATTTAATAGTAGTTATTTTAATATATTTAGTTCTATTATCGTTAATGATGATATTAGTAGAGGTATTTCAACTTTTTATGGTGAGCTATTAAGGATTAAAGAAGCTATTAAATATAATAGTGGTAATAGATTAGTATTAATAGATGAGATATTTAAGGGAACTAATTATAATGATAGAATATATGGAGCTAAGAGTGTTATTAATAAACTTAATGATAATAAGACTATTGTATTTGTTACTACTCATGATTTTGAATTGTGTGATGTTAAAAATATAAATAATTATTATTTTAGGGAATATTATGAAGGAAATAGTATAAATTTTGATTATAAAATTAGAGAAGGTAAATGTGTTAGTACTAATGCTAAATATTTGATGAAAAATATTGGTATTATTGATTGAGGTGTTTATGAGTAATAAGAAATATAGTTATTATTCATCATTATTGATGGGATGTATTTTTATTATATTAGGAATTATTATCTTAATGGGAATGGATAGGTTATATAATGATATTGTTAAATTGTTGGTATATGTATTTTTAATTATATCGTTATTTAATCTTTTAAGATTTATAACTAAGAAAGATGATAATAGATCTTTAGTTAGTTGTTTATTTAATTTGGGTGTATCTTTGGTGTTTGTAATAATACCTAATATTCCTTTGGGAATTATTCCTTTTATGTTTTCTTTGTATTTAATTCTCATTAGTATTTCTAATTTAATTATGTATATTTTATTTTTAATTAATAAGAGTAATCATAAGTTTGGATTTTTATTTAATTTTATTATATATTTAGTTATAGCAATACCTATTATGATAAGACCTATATATAATAGTAGGACATTTATTATATGTTTATCTATTTATTTAATATTATTAGGTTTTAATGGTATTATTGATTTTATTATTAATATTATTCCTATTAAAACTAAGAATAAATTAAAAAGAAGGATTAGAATTACTTTACCTAAATTATTAGAATCTTTTATTCCTTATTCTGTTATGAAAGATATTAATAAGGTGTTAGAAGTAAAGCAAGAATATAATTATTTTATTGGTAATGAAGATAATCCTGATATTGAAGTAATAATACATACTTCTAATAATGGTGTTAATAAGATGGGGCATTTAGATATTTGTTATGAGGGGATTGTTTATTCTTATGGAAATTACGATGAAGGTTCTAGAATATTGAAAAAGGCTTTAGGAGATGGAGTGTTATTTTTATGTAATGATATAAATAAGTATATTAATTTTTGTATAGATAATAGTAAAAAGACTATGTTTGTATTTGGTATTAAGTTAACGGAGGAACAGAAGGATAAGGTTAATAGTAGAATTAAAGAACTAATGGGTAACGTTTATAGTTGGAACTATAAAGATGATAAATTATATAATAATGGTGAAAGTTATGCTTCTAAGTTGTATAAAAAGACTAAAGCTAAATTTTATAAGTTTAAGGGTGGTAAGTATAAAACCTATTTTGTTCTTGGAAGTAATTGTTGTTATTTAGTTGATGATATATTGGGTAAAAGTGGTATGGATATTTTATCTTTAAATGGAATTGTTACTCCTGGTACTTATTATAGTTATTTTGATAGAGAAATAAACAGAAAGAATAGTAGTGTTATAAGTAAAAATATTTATAATAGTAGTAGAAGAGCTACTTCTAAAGGAGATTAATTATGTTTATTAATATTTTATTGTTAGTTGTTGGTTTTGTGTTGTTAATTAAGGGTGCTGATTTTTTTGTTGATGGGGCTAGTTCTACAGCTCAGAATTTTAAGGTTTCTAAGATGCTTATTGGATTAACTATTATTGCATTTGGTACAAGTGCTCCTGAATTTGCTGTATCTATGCAATCTTTAGCTAAAGGAAGTACTGATATGCTTCTTGGTAATGTTATTGGTAGTAATATTTTAAATATATTATTAATATTGGGCGTTGCTGCTATAATTCATCCTATTAAGATAAAGGATAATACTGTTAAGAAAGAATTACCTTTATGTTTGTTAATTTCTACTTTATTAGTAGTATTGTTTTTGGATATTAGGTTAGCTAATGGTCTTGTTAATCAGATTACTAGATCTGATGCTATAGTTATTATATTGTTTTTTACAATATTCTTATATTATTTAATTAGTTTAGCTAGACAAAAGAAAAAAGAAGATGACGAGGAACCTAAATTTAAATTAGAAAAATCTTTATTGTTTGTATTAATTGGTTTAGGTGGAATAATATTAGGTAGTAATTTAGTTGTAAATAATGCTTCTTCTATTGCTAAAGCATTGGGATTAAGTGAAAGAGTTATAGCACTTACTATTATAGCATTTGGTACGTCTTTACCTGAGTTAGTTACTACTATTGTTTCTTCTAGAAAAGGAGAACAGGATTTACTTCTTGGTAATATAATTGGTAGTAATATTTTTAATGCTTGTGTAGTTTTAGGTATTCCAGTAGCGTTATATGGTACTATTACTCCATCTAGTTTTAATTATGTTGATTTGATAATGTTAATTGGTTCTGCTTTCTTATTATTTATTTTTTCTGAATCTAGGAGAACTATTACTAGATTAGAGGGAGCTTTAATGCTTTTGGTTTTTGCTGTTTATTATTTATTGGTTTTTGTAATTTAATTATATTATCTATGATATTTATAATGGGTATATCTTCTATAATCTCATATTATAAGATAGATAGGAGGTATTATAAATGTTTAATAATGGTTTTAGACAAGAGGATGTAGATATTAATATTACTAATACTAATCAAAATGTTAATACTAATATGAATGAAAACATGAATTATAATTATCAAATGGGAAGTATGTCTATGGGAGATGTTATGAGTCCTGTAGTAGAGCCTGGTAGAGAAAGAGTAGTTAATAGAACTTTTGTTCATGAAGTTCCACATATATGTCCTATTAATACTAGAATAATAAATAATCATGTTTATAAACATACTTATCAACCTAGATATACTTGTTGCGAAGAGAATACTTGTACAAATGTTCAATGTGGATCTTGTTGTTGTTTTAAATAGAAAGAATTTTTTCTTTCTTTTTTTGTATAGTATGATATAATATACTATATTATTTTGGAGGTTTTGTATGAGGTATATTGATTTTGATGGAGTTATATTAGATACTGAAGAATTGCTTTTTCATGAATGGAGGAAGAATCCTAACCATCATTTTTTACCTGATGAAGATAAAGTTATATATATTAAGAATAGTGATTGGAGAGAGATAATTAATAATTCTCCTGTTATTAATGATTCTATTTATAAATTAAAAAATATGGATGTTAATAAATCTGCTATATTAACTAAGATTCATTCTTTAGAAGAGGGGTATGAAAAAGTGTTTTATTTAAGAAATAATAGTGTTAAACAAAATGTTATTCTAGTTCCTTATCCTGCTAATAAGACACAAGTAGTTAGGCCTAATTTTAATGATATATTGATTGATGATAGTATTAAAAATTTAGATGAATGGTATTTAATGGGTGGATATCCTATGTTTTTTGATCGAAATAATGATAATGTTGATAGTTGGGGAATAGTTAATAATAATAGTTATCAAAGAGTTCGTAGGATTGATGATAGTATAAAGAAATTATAGTACGTTATTACGTGCTTTTTATTTTGCTAAATATATGATAAAATACTTTTGTTGGTGGTATTATGTTTAAAATAGGGAATGTAGAAATTAAGAATAATATTGTTTTAGCTCCTATGGCTGGAATATGTAATAGTGCATTTAGAAAAATTATTAAAGAGATGGGAGTAGGACTTATATATTCAGAAATGGTTAGTGATAAGGCTTTAGTCTATAATAGTAAAAAAACTAAAGATATGTTATATATGGAAAGTGTTGAGAGACCTATTGCTCAGCAGATATTTGGTAGTGATAAAGATACTTTTGTTGAAGCTAGTAAGTATGTGTATGAAACTATGAAACCTGATATTATTGATATTAATATGGGGTGTCCTGTTCCTAAGGTTGCTATAAAATCACAAGCAGGTTCTGCTCTTTTAAAGAATCCTTCAAAAATATTTGATATTGTTAAGGCGGTAGTAGATACAGTTCCTATTCCTGTTACTGTTAAGATGAGAAGTGGGTGGGATGATAAGAATATTAACGCAGTAGAAGTTGCTAAGATATGTGAAAAAGCTGGTGCTAGTGCTATAGTAATTCATGGAAGAACTAGAAGTCAGGGATATAGTGGTAAGGTTAATTATGATATTATTAAGAAAGTAAAAGAAAGTGTTAGTATTCCTGTTATAGGTAATGGTGATATTGTAGATATAGATAGTGCTAAGAAGATGTTTGATACTGGTGTAGATGCTATTATGATAGGTAGAGGTTGTTTAGGAAATCCTTGGCTTATTCATAAGTTAGTTAATTATTTTGAAAATGGTGTTATAGACGAAGAAGTAAGTTATGAAGATAGAATTAATATGTGTTTTCATCATTTAGATTATTTATTAAAGATTAAACCAGAGAAAGTGGCTGTTTTAGAAATGAGAAGTCATATTGCTTGGTATATTAAGGGGCTACCTAATTGTATTATAGTTAAGAATGAAATATTTAAAGCTACTACTGCTTTAGAGGTAAGGAATATATTAAAAAATTATTTGAATAAATTAACTAGTTAGTGTATAATATTTTTGTGGATGTGATTTTATGAAACATGCTGGATTAAGAAAGAGATTTATAGCGTTTGCTATAGATATTCTAATTGTTAGTTTATTTGTATCAATTATATCTTCTGGATATAATTCTTCTAAGATAGATAACTTGAATAAGGAATTAAATGATGTTATGTCTAGTTATATAAATGAAGAAATAAGTAATTCAGAATATGTTGATAGGGTTTCTTCTATAGGATATGATATGAGTAAAGCTAATATGGTTAGTAATACTTTATATGTTGTTATTTGTGTTGGATATTTTGTTTTGTTTCAATATTTAAATAATGGAGCATCTATTGGTAAGAAGATTATGGGTATTAGAATTGTTTCTAAAGATAATAGTAGTGCTAATATATTTAAATTATTTATTCATTCAGGTGTTATTTATGAGATAATACCTATAGTGTTTTGTTTAATATTGTTATATATAACTAAGGGATTTAATTATTTAATATTAAGTGGATTAATTAATTTTAGTTGTTTTTTATTTATGATTATATCTTTATTTATGATAAAAAATAGAAAAGATAAATTAGCTCTAAATGATATAATGAGTGGATGTATTGTTATAGAGAGTAAATAGGAAGGTGAAAGATATGGATGATGTTGTAAGAACTGATCAAGAATTAGTAAGAAGAGATAAAGCTAATAAGATTAAAGAAATGGGAATAGATCCTTTTGGCCATGTTTTTAATAGAACTCATTTATCTTCTGAAATTAGAGAATTATATGGTGATATTTCTCATGATGAATTAGAAGAGAAAGATATTATGGTTACTATTGCTGGTAGGATTATGTTTATTAGAAAAATGGGTAAGGCATCTTTCTTTAGTATTCAAGATAAGATGGGAAAAATGCAAGTTTATATATCTATTAATGATGTAGGAGAAGATATTTATAATTTATTTAAGAGTGCTGATATTGGAGATATAGTTGGTGTAACTGGTAAGGTTATGAAAACTAAGACTGGAGAAATGACTGTTAAATGTTTAGAATATACTCATTTAGTTAAATCTTTAAGAGTTTTACCAGAAAAATTTCATGGACTTACTAATATAGAAGATAGGTTAAGAAAGAGATATCTTGATTTAATATGTAATGAAGAAGCAAAAAAAATTGCTTTTGTTAGACCTAAAATTATTAGGGCTATTCAAGAATTTATGGATAATGAAGGCTATGTTGAAGTAGAGACTCCTATTTTAACTAATTTACTTACGGGAGCTAGTGCTAGACCTTTTATTACTCATCATAATACATTAGATATTGATATGTATTTGAGAATTGCGCTAGAACTTCCATTAAAGAGACTTTTAGTTGGTGGAATGGAATCTGTTTATGAGATAGGTAGAACTTTTAGAAATGAGGGTATGGATCCTAAACATAATCCAGAATTTACTTTAATGGAAGCTTATAAGGCATATTCTAATTTAGAAGGTATGATGGATCAAACTGAGAGAATGTTTAAGTTTGTAGCAAATAAAGCTATGGGTAAAAGTGTATTTAATTGGTATGGTAATGAGATTGATTTATCTAAGCCTTTTAATAAGATTAGTATGACTGAGTCTATTAGGGAGAAGACTGGTATAGATTTTAAGGCTATTGATAGTTTGGATGAATGTTTAAAATTAGCAAGTGATCATGATATTGTTTTAGAAGAACATGAAAAATCTTATGGACATATTATTAATAAGTTTTTTGAAAAATATGTTGAGGATAGTTTAATTCAACCTACATTTTTATATGGACATCCTATTGAGATAAGTCCTCTTACTAAGAAAAATCCTGATGATCCTAGATTTGTGGATAGATTTGAATTATTTATTGGTGGTAAAGAATTTGCTAATGCATATACGGAATTAAATGATCCTATTGATCAATTAGATAGATTTAGAGAACAGCTTAAAGAAAGAGAATTAGGTAATGAAGAAGCTAATGATATAGATATGGATTTTATTGAAGCACTTGAATATGGTATGCCTCCAGCTGGTGGAATAGGGTATGGTATTGATAGATTTGTTATGTTACTTACGGAACAAGAATCTATTCAAGATGTTATATTATTTCCTACAATGAAACCAACAGATAAGAGTCATAGTGTATTAAGAAAAGAAGAAACTAAAAAAATAGATTTTTCTAATGTTGTTATAGAGCCATTATTTAAAGATATGGTAGATTTTGATACTTTTTCTAAATCTGATTTTAGAGTAGTTAAGGTGTTAGAATGTGAAGCAGTTCCTAAATCTAAGAAGTTATTAAAATTTGTTTTAAATGATGGAACTTCTAATAAGCGTATAATATTAAGTGGTATTCATGCTTATTATGAACCAGAAGAATTAATTGGTAAGACTTGTGTTGCTATTTGTAATTTGCCTCCTAGAAATATGATGGGAATTGATTCAGAAGGTATGTTACTTAGTGCTATTCATAATGAAGATGGTGAGGAATCTTTACATTTATTAATGTTAGATGATAGTATTCCAGCAGGTGCTAAGTTATATTAAAAAAAGATAATAAAAATTATCTTTTTTTTTACTTAAAGTTAATTATTTGGTACTTTTTTAGTGTTTTTAGTAAACAAATAGGTAAAAATATAGTAATTAATATTTAGTGTGCTATAATGAATTTGGAGGTAAGTTATGAAGAAAAATAAGAAATTTGGTTTTGTTACACCACTTTTAATTGTATTATTGTTGGTTGTAATTTTAAGCTATTTTGTTGAAGGAAGAAGTGGCATTAGTTATGTAGCTTTAGGAGATTTAGTAATTAACTATGTACAATCTTTTTATTATTTCTTTGATACAATTTTATTTATTTTTGCTGTAGGTGGATTATATGGTGCACTAAATAAAGTTTCTGGATATAAAAAATTATTAAATAAAATTGCTTCTAAGGTAGAAGGTAAAAAAGATTTATTTGTTATAATTACTACAATTATATTTGTGTTGCTTACTGCTGTTGGTGGATTTAATTTATTAGCATTCTTATTTATTCCGTTTGTAATATCTATTATATTACTACTTGGATATGATAAGTTTGTTGCATTAAGTTCTACTGTAGTTGCTACTTGTGTTGGTGTTATTGGTGGTATTTTCTTATCATTTAGAGATGGAACTAATCAATATGCATCTTCATTTACTACTTTTGATAAAGTAGCAGGTCTTAATGGACTTTGGGATAATATTATTCCTAAATTAGTATTACTTGTTTTGGGTACTGGTTTATTGGTATTCTTTATTGTTAAGCGTATTAAGAATACTAGAAATAGTGGGGAAGTAAGTAATAAAGATGTCTTCTATGTTGAAGAGAAAGATAGTAGTAAGAAAGAAGAAAAAGTTAAGTCATGGCCTATTGTTGTTTTAGGTAGTTTACTATTAGTGGTATTAATTTTAGGATTTATGCCATGGAATAGTTTGTTTGGATTTGATTGCTTTGATAAATTCCATACTTGGCTTACTGGTTTGAAAATTGGAAATTATGTTGTATATACAAGTTTAATTTCTAGAAATATTACTGCTTTAGGTAGATGGGGAGATATTGGTAGTTATATGATGGCTATCATATGTATCACTTTATTCCTATTATTAGTAAAATGTTTTTATCATGTTAAATTTAGTGAATTTAGTAAAGGATTTATTTATGGTGTAAAGAAAATGGTTCCTGCTATTATGGTTTTAATTCTTGCTTATTCTATTTTGGTTGCAGCATATAATAATGGATTTATTGAAACTTTAATTACTAAGTCTGCTGATAGTTTTGGAGATAATGTAATTATGGCTTCACTTCTTACAATTTTTGGTACAATAATTAATGTTGATTTATTCTATATTGTAGCAGGTGTTGTATCTCCAATTGTTACAAGTTTAACTGATAATGCTAATTTAAATGTTTATGCAGTTTTATTTCAAAGTTTTTATGGACTTCTTCAAATTTGCGGACCAACTAGTATTTTACTAATTGTAACGTTGTCTTATTTGGAAGTTCCTTATTCAAAATGGTTAAAATATATTTGGAGATTTATTCTTTATATGTTTATATTAATTTTTGTTGTTCTTATAATAACAACTTTAATATAGTAAATAAAAAACTCTTGAATTATTCAAGAGTTTTTATTTATTATTATGGCGCACCCATAGGGATTCGAACCCCAAACCTTTTGGTCCGTAGGTAAAAAGTGTCTCAACTTAATTTTTTATTATTTTGTTTATAATCCCCTATATTTATTGATATATCGAGTTTATCTTTTTGATTTATAAAGACTAAATAGAGTTAAATAAATATAAATAGATTTACCTAAAAAAATAAAAAATCCACTAAAAATTCACTAAAAAATTTTAGGTAAATTCTATGATATTATTTTAAAGTACGTTTTAATTGAAAGTAAAGTAAATTTTAAAAAAATTATTGTTAAGTTTTAAAAAATATGATAGAATACTTTTATTAAAATAGATATAATAATTGGGTGTGATTGTATTGAAAAATAATTTTTTTAAAAGTTTTTTAGTAGTTATAATGGCTGTTGTTATGTTCATACCTAGTGTTAAGGCATGGGAAGCTACAGATATAGTTTTATCTAATGTAGAGGTTAATAATAATAATGTTGTGTCTTTTGATATTTCGTTTAATTTGCCACGTTATTATGGAGAGGCACATAGTTGGGTTTTTGTTCAAACAGAGAAGTTTCAAGAAGGTGATTTAACTGATTTTGGTGCAGTTAGTGAAACATATGGATTTAGAAGTTTATCTGATGTAAAGAATAATAGTTCTTTTTTAAATTTGTATGGAATTAAGGAAATAGCTCCTGATAGCGATGAAGGTTTTGCTTCATTTGGAGAAGATAATCGTTATATTGAGCAATCATTACAAGTTAATTTACCTCTTAATGAGAATTATGAATATTATCTTTATTTATGGACGGATGATGATTTTGTAGTTTATCCGGATGCGTATTTAGGTAAAATTGTTATAAATGATGATGGTGATTATGATATACTTGATTCTAGTGGAGAAAGTGGAATGATTTATAATACTGTAAAATTTGATACTAATGGTGGTACTGCTGTTGGTAATCAAACAGTTTATTATGGAGATAAAGCTATCAATCCTACTACTAATCCTACAAAAGATGGGTATGTATTTGATGGTTGGTATGAGGATAAAGAACTTACTGTAGAATATAATTTTAATACAGTTATAGAGAAGAATATAACTATATATGCAAAATGGAAATATGTATATACGATAGAAGATGGCAATAAACAAATATTTAAGTTAGGTGATACAACAGATATTGTTATAAAGGCTAGTGGATCATTAGATAAATTAGTTGGAATAAAATTAAATAATTCATTAGTTGATAGGGATAATTATGTTATTGAGAGTGGAAGCACAATTCTTACGTTAAAGCATACATTTTTAAATAATTTAAGTGCTGGAGATTATACTATTACATTTGTGTATAGTGATGGTTCTGTTGATGGTAGTATGACAGTTATGGATGGTTCAAGTATAAATCCACCTACTTCTGATAATGTAATTATTTATGTATCTTTGTTGGGATTAAGTATAGTAGGAATATTTATATTGTTGCAAAAAAGAGTTAATTAAAAAAGTATTTTTAATAAAAAACCTACTAAAAATTTTAGGTAGCGATTTTTTGCTTGTAACTTTTAAATGAAAAAAATAAAAGAAAGTCTTTAATTATAAGACTTTCTTTTAAACTCTATAATGGTGCGCCCATAGGGATTCGAACCCCAAACCTTTTGGTCCGTAGCCAAACGCTCTATCCAGTTGAGCTATGGGCGCTTTTTTGAATACGCATATAATTATATAATAAAAGTATAGAAAAATCAATAAAAATTAGGATTTATTATTTAATAAACCCTAATTTTTTAAATTTATCTGTAACTTTTTCTATAGATACGTCTCCTTCAATTCTATCAAATAGGCTTGTTTGCTTTCCATGTTTAATAAATAATGTAATTGGAGTAGAACCTGTTAAATTATTGTTATCTAGAAATTCTTTTTGATCTGTACTTGTTTCTAAATCATAATCAATGTAATAAATATCTATTTTATTTTTCTTAGCTATTTTTATTAATTTTGGTTTATATTCAGCACAATGTGAACATGTACTTTGACTTACTATTAAGATAAAAGAATCTTTGTTTTTAATTTTATTTTGATATTCTTTGTAGTTTATTGCAATTAATTCTCCTTTATTTGGATTAAGTATTTTTATTATTAATAGCGATGCTACTATAATAATTAATAGTATTATTAATCCTACAAATAAATTATTGTTTCTTTTTTTCATATATTCCTCCTTGGATATGTAGTAATATAATACCACTTTTTTTAAAAAAATACAAAATATTCTTTATTTTTGTTAAAAAAAATGGTATTATTATTTTAAATAGGATAGTATGTGGAGAGGGTATATGTGAGAAGAAGAATAATATTGGTATTAATTATTACTTTTTTAATACTTCCATATAAGGTTAAAGCTGAATGTAGTGCTGAAAAAATAAATGATTTAAAAAAAATTGCAGATAATATAACTGCTGTAAGTCAATATGATGAAGAAAATGCTAAGGTTGGTAATTATGGATATAATATAATTACTATATATGGTTTAATAGATGGCTTTTATGCTACAAATAGAGAACAAACTGTAATATTTAATTATTCTGATTCTATAGATGGTAGCGTTTCTGAAACTGTGAGTTCTGATTTTGGTAAATTAAATATTTTTTCAAATTCTTGCCCTAATCAAGTGTTAAAGTCAATAGATTTAGACTTAAAAAAGTTAAATTTATATTATGATAGTAGTGAATGTAGTGATATACAGGATGAAATAGATGTGTGCAGTAGATTTTATAATAGTGATAAATTATCCTATAATAGTTTTTTAAAAGAGGTAAACGAATATAAAGAAAAAACTATTAATAAAAAAACTAAAAAAAATGATTTGATATCATTTATTATGAATAATATACTTATTATTTCTATTGGCGCTTTTATAGTTTTTATAGGATGCATTTATTTAGTTATACATAATGTGAAGAAGAACAGATTAGATTGAGGTGAATATTGTGAAAAACAGAATAATTAGTTTATTATTTATATTTTATATTTTATTTTTCTCTTTTTGTTTTAATGTTAACGCTATATCTTTTACTCATTATGGTAGTAGTGATGAAATTTGTTACAATAGGGATAAGTTCACATATTTATCAAATAGTTATACTAATTGTAATTCTTCTCATGACCATCGTAAATGGGTAAATAATGGTAAAAAAGATACTCTTGCATACTGTGCAACTCGTCGTAATAAGTTTGATAAAGAAAGTAAAAAATATCAAGAAGATTCTGAGTGGCGTAGTAATAGTAACTGTAAGTATAAAGTTGGTGGAACTGGAGAACTAAAAAGTGATGGTGATTGCAGTATAATTGCGGGATTTGTTATAAATAGAGGATTAGCTGATACTAACACTTCTAAAGGTGGAAAAAAACAATCATGGTTTAATGCTCAAACTTCATTGTGGGTTTATTTAAGAAATTATGCTCCTTATCCATATTATGTTAATAATAGTAAAGATGCAAATAATGAATTGTACAATCTAAGTGATTATGCACGTACAAAAAAAATATTAGAAGATGCGTGGAAAGCATATACTGATTTTAAAAACGCTAATGGTAATGTAAGCAGTACAAAAAGTAGTAAAATAAATTTTGAGTTAAATACTTTAAATGCTGTATTTGATTTTATTGCATCCGGATCCAATGATACAACGTGTAATACATCGGGGTATTATAAAACAAATGATATTATAATTAAGAACAACGAAAGTAAAGCTATTAATATTTCGATTGCAAATAACTGGAAGGGAGTTCAAATTTGTCGTTATACTTCTGGATCTACTCAAGATTGTACTGAAGAAGATATGAATATTTCATTGAACTCAGGAGATAATTTAAAATTATATTTATATACTAAGAGAAATAATATTAATAAAATTACTTTAAGTATAACTGCTGATTTTAAAGAAATAAAAAATTCTAGTGTTGATTATTACAATACTAAAATGTATAAGCCAATTTGTTATAATTCTGCTAAAGATGAAGTTGAATGTAAGGTAGATGGAGAAATTGCACAGAATATGTTAGTAGCTGAAGAAAAAAATGCAAATAATAAGATTACTATAAATCACAAAGAAACAAGAAAAATAAATGTTACTCAAAGAGTAATTCAACATGAAGTGTGTCCGATTGTTTCTGATTCTGTTCTAAAAAATGTTTATGGCGAGCATAATGAATCGGATCCAGTTACCAAAACTTGTAAATCTAGTTTAACTGATGATCAGGCAACTGATGATAAGAATTATGTAGTTAATTTTAATGGATGTAGTTGTCATCCTTTGCAAATTGGTAGTGGACAAAATACTATTTATGTAAGTGTTATATTGATAGAAAATGTTAAATTTAAATTTGGAGCTTTCGATTTAAAAAATACTTATTCAGGTGGTGGCTTTGGTTTAGTTAATTCTGGTAATGATGCTACAAATTATATTTCTAATTTAGAATGGTATTTTGCAGATCACGATTCTTTAGATAATCCATATTATTATCAGTCTGGTAGTGGTAAGATTGCTAGTTCATCAAGTGAGAAGGTAAGTATTGAAAATGTAGTAAGGGATAAATTAAAAAATGAATTGTTGGATAAGATGAAAGATAAAGAATCTTTACTTGCTCTTAATGTTGTTACTAAGGATTCAAATAATTACTCTAAAAATGATTATAAAACCGAATTAAATATTATTCCTGATTCTGATATAGAGTACCATAAATATACTTCAAGCGATAATAAAGGTAAAAAAGTTGGCGTTTTTATTGCCAATGATACAAACGTGGAGATGAAAGAAGCTTTCTTTAATAGCAATGGTGAAGTTTCTTATGAAAAGGGGAAAAAAGGTTATTCTGTCTCTGGTGGAAATAAATATTATACGCCGTTGAATTATGATATTAATAAATCTTTTCCATATAATATAGCTACATCTAATTTAAGTATGACTGGATGGTTTAAATTTTATTATAAAGCGGAGTGTGGAATTGATGTCAATGAATTTAAATACGATGTTTCTTATAGGACAATTGATGTTTCTGATCCCTTTCCTAAGAAAATTCCTACTAATTGGGTGACATGGTGGGATAATTCTAATAATAAAAGTAGAATGAATAATACTTTTGCTTTATATCCTAATGGGAAAATAGTGTATAAAGCTGAATTATCCGATAGTGATATTTTGAAAATAAGTTCTAATGATAAAGTGTATACAAGTTGGACAGGTATTAATGACAATGGTTCAAATAATTTTATAAATAGTGGTAATGGATTTAAGACTATAAATAATCAAAATAGTTATTGTAACATTGGTGAATTTAATGAATCGTGCGATAAATAGGAGGTGTGGTAATTGAAATATGCTTATTATGGTTTTGGAATGTTGCTTTTTGGTAGTATAGGATTAGTATTAATTGTAATGCTTCAATCTATTACTATTAATAATGATTCTGAATATTATAATTTAAAAGAAGCTATGAAAGCTGCTATGATTGAATCTGTTGATATGACATGTTATAGAATAGACCAAAGAGTAAGAAGGACAAGTCAAAATGGTTTAAATGATATGTGTGGTTCTGGAAAACTAAAAATGTCTGAAACTAAATTTGTTGAAAATTTTACTAGAAGGTTTGTTGCTACTGTTGGTGGCGATGCTAAGAATTATACGATAAAATTTTATGATATTATTGAATCTCCTCCCAAAGCATCAGTTGTAATTGAAGGAATAACTGATGATTATGGCGTTGTTTCTGATTATCAATCATTAAAAATTACTAATTCTTTGACTGGTATTTTAGAACAAAATAAAATATTAAAATTAAGGAGTAATAGTTTTGAAGTAGTTGAAGATTCTAAAGATGTTGTTGCTGAAGATGATTTGATTTTAGATAATTCTTCTGAAGGCAGTTCTGCTTCTTCAGAAGAAATACTTGAATTTAATAATATTTCAACTGATGTTCAAAAAATAGTTGAAGAAGAAGATGATGAGTATGATTCTGATGATGAAGAATGTAATGGTGATGATTGTAGATAGATAAAAAGTAAGAAAGGGTGAAAAAATGAATAATTTATCTAGTTCGTTGAAGAAGTTCTTAGGAAATAAGAACACAGTTACTATTTTAGGGGTTGTTTTGTGTGTGGTGGTTTTGTGGTTGGGTTATAATTTTAGGATTAATCAAAAGGTTGCTTTAACTAGAGTACCATATGCTAATCAAACTATTCAACCTAGAACGAAGATTACTGTTGATATGATTAGTTATATGAATGTTCCTGCATCTTTCTTAGTTGGTAGTTACTATAGAAATGGTAATGATATTGCTGGAAAGTATTCTAATTATAATACTATGATTGCTCAAGGTAGTTTGTTCTATACTGATTTAGTTATAGATGAAAAGAATTTACCTAATTCATCATTTGTTAATGTTAAAGATGGATATACAGTTATTAATTATAAGGTTAATATGGATACTACTTATGCTAATAGTATGATGCCTAAGGATTATATTAATATCTATTTTAAGGGTACTAATGATGATGGTACTATTATGTTTGGTAAATTTATTAGTAATGTTGAAATATTAGATGTTAAAGATAGTTCTGGACAACATGTATTTGATAATACTGATGAAGCTAGAACTCCTGCTTATATGTTATTTGCTTTACCTGAAGATATGCATTTATTATTTAGAAAAGCAATTTATTTAGCTAGTCAATATAGTGTTGAACTTATATTAGTTCCTAATACTCAAGAACTTACTGATAAAGATTCTGTTATGGTAAGTAGTGAAGATATTCAAAAATTTATTAATGATAAGACTAAGATGGTTTCTGTTGATGAAATTTTATCTTCTACTAAAGAAGTAGTTGAAGAAAATAAGAAAAATGAAGATACAAAAAAGAATAATTAATCAATAGGAGGTGAAATTCATGAATGAATTTTCTCAAGTTGATTTTGGGCCAATTCAAGTTTATTTGGATAATGATGATGTTACAGATATATCTTATAGTAATGGTGGTCAAGTTTGGTTAAAGACTTTATCTAAAGGTGTATTTAGAGTAGAAAATCCTGCTGTAAATAATGCTTTTATGGAAAAAATGGCTTTTCAGTGTGCTAATACTATGGGTAAATCATTTAATATGGCTAATCCTTTCTTGGATGCTGAATCAGATGAACTTCGTATGAACTTTGTTCATGATTCTATTGCAAGAAATGGTATAGCTGTTCTTATTCGTAAGACTCCTGCTAAGATAAGACTTGAAAAAGACAAAATATTAAAAGAAGATTATATTAGATTAGATATTCATGATTTTTTACTAAAGTGTGTTGAAGGACATTGTAATATTTTGGTAAGTGGTGAAACCGGTAGTGGTAAAACTGAGTTTATTAAATACTTAGCTGCTCATACTAAGCCTGATGAAAAAATAATTACAATTGAAGATACTTTGGAATTACACTTAGATAAGATATTTCCTCAAAGAGATATAGTTGCAATGAAAACTAATAATATAGCTAGTTATGCTGATGTACTTGTTACTTGTATGAGACAAAATCCTAGATGGATATTGTTATCTGAAGTTAGAAGTGCTGAGGCAGTTATGGCTGTTCGTGATTCTATTTCTTCTGGTCATAATATTTTATCAACAATACATGCTGAAAAGGCTGAATCTATACCAAGTCGTCTATATAGTTTATTAGAGTCTAGTATAGATATGGATCAGTTTTTAAGAAGTATACATAGATATGTACAACTTGGTGTACATATTAGGGGCTATTATAGTAAAGAATTACAAAGATTTAAAAGAGAAGTAGCAGAGGTAGTAGAATTTTATGTAGATGAAGATAATAATCCTAAATATAAAATTTTATATAAAAGAACTCCTGATGGTAAATTTACTTTACAAAATCCTTCTAAATATTTATTGGGATATTTAGAAAGTCAGGGTGTTATAATGCAACCTGATATACTTGTTAAAGAGAGTTTTCATGAGGCAAATGATAATTCTTTAAATTATAATAATGAAAAAGTAAATATTTTGGATAAGCAATCTAATATTGCTCAAAATAATAATGAAAATATTGTTCAAAATAATAATCAAGTATTAAGTAATAATGTAGCTAATACAACTGTTTTACAAAATAATTCTATAAATAGTAGTATTAATCCTATGCTTAATTATGAAATTATTAATGAATCTAGAGGTGTTAATAATAGCAATATTAGTAATTTAAATATTAATAATGTTGGTGATAACATTGGTAAGATTAATAATTCTACTGTTACTAGTAATGTAAATTCTAGTTATAATGTTAATAATAATCAATATAGTAAGTTGCAGAATTCTGTTGAAAAAAATAGTAATATATTATATACTAATGTTAATGGTAGTAATGTTTAGTAAAAGAATAGAGGTGGTTATGTGCTAGAGATTTTTATAATATGTGTGATAATTATCTTTATAGTTACTTATAGAGCAAGTACGGGTGATGGTGTATATAAATTCGTATCTGCTAAAGCAACTGAATTATATGATAAATATGCACCTTATTCTTATAAAGAAATGAGATCAAAGATTAAATCTTTGGGAATAGATTATACTACTAAGCAATATGTTACTCAGATTGTACTAATTGGTGGTTTTGCTGCTGGAGTAGGTTATTTATACTTTTATAGTTTAATTTGGGCTATAGTATATGGTATTATTGCTATTGCTTTTATTCCTTATTTAACATATTTAAGGTCTAAAAGACAATATAGTGAGTTTATATTTGAACAAATTCAAGTATATGTTACAAATACTATTATGGAATTTGCTACTACTCAAGCTTTTGTTAAATCATTAGAAGGTGTAGTTGAGTCTGGTATATTAGAAGATCCGGTATTATCTGATGTAAAAACAATGATAGCTTTATCTTATGAAAAAGGAGATGTATATGCATCTATTGAATATATGAACGCTAAATATCCTTTCTTTATGGTAAAGAATATGCATCAATTATTTTTACAAGTAACTAAAGAAGGTGCTAAAGATACTGCTGAGACTTTTGAAAATATGTTATCAGATATAGATATATTAGTTGAAGGTGTATATAGAGATAGAATGGATAGAGCTAATTTCCATAGACAGTTTTTATTGTTTGGATTTGCTTTGTATGGAATAGTAATATTACTTCAATTTCTTGTTCAAATAGATACTTATATTTCAATGCTAGATAATATATTTATTGTAATTGCCTTGCATGGATTAGTTTTTATAAATACTTTTTTCTTAGTAAAAGGTGAAAGATTCTATAATGAGAATGTGGGGGCTGAATAGTATGGAAATATTTATAGTTGGTGTTATAGTTATTTTTATGTTTATATATACTGGTAGATTTAATACTGGTAGATTTGTAGAAGACAATAAAGATTTATTTAATTCTTTAAAAGAAAGTGATTATGAGTTTTTATTGTATGCAAAATATGGTGACAGAGTAGTTGATCCTCAAAAGATATATATGACTAGGTTTAGAAATGCTTTTCTTATTTTAGCTCTTATGTTATTTGTGTTTATTACTAATTTAAACTTTTTAAATGTAGTTATATCTTTAATTGCTGCGTTTGTAGTATTTAAATATGATTATATAAGTTTAAGAAGTTATTATAAAAAGCATTTATTAGAGGTTGATTCTTTACTTCCTTATTACTTAAAAGGTTTAGAAGTATTAATTCAACATTATACAGTTCCAGTAGCTCTTGCTAGAAGTATAGATGATGCTCCTGCAGTATTTAAACCTGGACTTAAAGAATTAGTTGCTAAGATTGAAGCTGGTGACTCTAGTATTCAACCTTATACTGATTTTGCTAATAGATATCCTGTTAGGGATTCTATGAGAATGATGAGATTATTATATAGATTAGGTCTTGGAGAACAAGAAAGAAAACATCAACAGCTATTATCTTTCTCTAAAAGTGTATCTAGTTTACAAGAAAAAGCAAGAGAACAAAAGTATAAAAATAGACTTCATAGAATGGAAAGCATGACTATGATAATGCTAGTTTGTACAGGTGGCGGGGGAATGTTGTTACTATTAGTATCAATGTTTATGATGCTTGCTGCTGCTATGTAATTTGATAAAAAATATATTTTGATATTAAGGAGGTGAGTTTTGAATGAAAGAAGCTACAGGTGAATTAAGCATGACTGTTGTAGTTATTATTGCAGTTATTGCAATATTAGGTATTTTGACTGTTTTCCTTTTTCCAAAAATGAAAGAGTATATTAATGGTACTTGGGATGGAATGACACAAAAAACAAATCAAGGTATCGATAACATTAATCCTACTCCTTAGTTTATTTATTATAGAATAGTTAGAATTAGGTGGTGATGATTATGCAAGAGGCGTTTGGCGGTAGTTTTTTGTTAAAATTATTTATGGTATTTTTTATAATATATGTTGCATTTATTGGAGTAGCTTTAAATTTTGCTAAGATATATAGAGTAAAGAATAACGTTATAAATATATTGGAGCAATATCAATATGATGGAGATAATGGTATTATTGTTCATCAAAAGTTGGAGGATTATTTGCATTCTGTTCCTTATACTACAAGATTTGAAGGAAATTTAACTTTTCAATCTGCTTGTCCTGGAGGAGATACTAATTTTTCTGATTTAGGAATATGTATTATTAATGAGAATCCTAGTTCAGATGAACCTTATTATTTAGTAAAGGTATACCATGTAATTAATTTTCCTATATTAAGTGTCTTGGACTTGCCTATCACTGCCAGTGGAGAGACAGTTGTAATTAAAACAAATTAAGGAGGTGTTTGTATGAATGTTATAGTATCTAATTTAAATAGGGATAAGTTTACTAATTTGAATGTTGATATTATTAAGTCTATTAGTGGTGAATTTTCTGCTGATGAATTAGTACAAACATTTTCTAATTTCTTTTTCAATAGAATGTTTTTGGATATTACTTCTATACAAAATTACAGAGATATAAATAATATTCAAAAACTTTCTATTGGACTTGATGTTAGTAAAATTATATTATTATTAAATGATGATCCTGTTATTAATAATGCTTATATTTCTAAATTGATTAGTATGGGTATATATAATTTTGCTCGTAATGAGAATGAACTAATATATTTATATAATAATCCTAATCAGTATAGGGATGTAGTTAGATATCAGAATATGGATAATGTTAGTAATAATGTAAATACTAATGCTAATGTTAACTCTATGAATGTTAATAATAGTAATCAAGTTATGCAAGGTAATGTGTCTTCTAGTAAGGTTAATGTAATTGGGTTTAAGAATTTTACTAATCATGCTGGGGCTACTAGTTTGATATATATGATTAAACGTCAATTAGAGAAGAATTATTCTGTTATTTCTTTAGAGGTAAATAAGTCTGATTTTTTATTCTTTAATGATAAGAGTATGATTTCTGTTACTGCTAGTGAATTAAGAAATAGTATAGATAAGTATAGGGATGTTAATATTATTTTAGTTGATTTAAATGATTTTCCTGAAGAAGATGCTAAGAGTTTATGTGATGATATTATATATTTAATAGAGCCTTCTACTTTGTCTATAAATAAGATTGCTAGATTAGAACCTAATTCTTTTATTAAATTAAGAGATTATAAGGTTGTACTTAATGATTGTTTACTTAACGAAAAAGATATATCATTATTTGGTAGAGAGGCTAATACAAAGATTTTCTATGCTTTACCTCCAATGAATGATAGAGAAGATAATTCTAGAATATTACTTCCTTTCTTAGGTAAGCTAGGTTTATATAGAAGGATATCTAATGAAGGTAATGATACATCTAATAATAAATTTTTAAAATTTTAACTACTATGTAGTTATTTTTTTTGTTAACTTTATTGTTTGGTTAAAATATATATGTTATATTGTTTTTAGGTGATATGTATGGATAATAATAGAAATATTATTAGATTATGTTTTTTTATATTAGTTATTTTTATTTCTTTTTGTTGTATTACTAAAGAAATGCAAAATGATACTTTTTATATGATTAAATTAGGTGATTATATTGTTCATCATGGTATTGATTTAAAAGATCATTGGTGTTGGGTTGCTAATTTAATATATACTTATCCACATTGGTTATATGATGTTTTTATTTACTATGTATATAATTCTTTAGGATTTAATGGTATTTATGTAAGTACTGTTTTTAGTTATATATTATTAATAATTACTTTTTATTATGTTAATATGAAGATAAATAAGAATGAGTTTTTATCAATTCTTTTTACATTGATTGTTAGTTTTTGCTTGTTGGGAGCTGCTACTGCAAGAGCACAGTTGTTTTCGCTTATTATATTTATTTTAGAGATATATTATATTTTTAAATTAATTGATGGTGGTAAAAAAAGATATATTATTATTTTATGTTTTTTATCTTTGCTTTTGGCAAATATTCATGGTACTGTATGGTTATTTTATTTTGTGTTATTTTTACCTTTTATTGGGGAAGAAATTTTTTATTTTTTTAGTAAGAAATTTAAGTTTAAGATAAGTGATAAGCTTATTATTAGTAAAAATGATAATTTTAAGTATTTAATTATTTCTTTTATATTATCATTTGGTATGGGATTGTTATCTCCAAGTAGGATATGTTATTCTTATGTTTTTAGAATAATGATGGGTGATAGTCAAAAATTTATTACAGAACACTTTCCTTTAATTGTAATTAAATATCCTATGTTTTTGATATTTGTTTTAATATTATTAATTTTTATGATTTTTACTAAAGCTAAGATAAAATTATCTGAGTTATTTATGATTTTGGGTGTAATGATAATGAGTTTAATTTCAATGAGACATCTATCTTTTTTCTATTCAATTGGAGTTATGTTTATTCTAATTATTATTTCTAGATATTTAAATAGTAAAAAGAGTTCTAAGTTTGAAATTTTACTTAATAAAGTTGCTCAAAAATGGTATGTTGGTTTTATTGTTATAATTATTGCTGTGATGATTATTCATTCTAATAATAATGCTTCTTATGTTAATAAAAAGGAATTTCCTGTGGATGCGGTTAAATATATTAAAGAAAATCTTGATTATAAAAATATTAAACTGTTTAATGCATATAATTATGGTAGTTATTTAATGTTAAATGATATACCTGTTATTATTGATAGTAGATGTGATTTATATTTAAATGAATTTAATAAGGGTGTAACACTATTTGATGATATTCTTGATATTAAAGCTGTTAGCTATTTAAAGGTTTTTGATAAATATGAAGTAGAATATATTTTAATTAATAAAGATAGTATTTTTTATGAATTATTAATTAGAGATGTTGGAAATGATATATATAGAGATAAAAATTTTGTTCTTTTTAAATATAAATAGTTTATAGTGAATATAATTTAATACATATGGCTTAAATATTTATTCTTGTTAAAATATTGACTTTATGTTAAATATAGTGTATTATTTATGTATAGATGTGAGGAGGAAAGATTATGTTTTTTTTAGATTATTGTGATACTTTAGCACCTGCAATTCGTATAATTAAAGCTATTATTAATATTATTAGATGGGGTATTCCTATTTTACTAATAGTATTTGGTACTATTGATTTAGCAAAGGCTGTTGTAGCAGGTAAAGAAGATGAAATGAAAAAAGCTCAAAATACTTTTATTAAGAGACTTATTTATGCAATAGCAGTATTTTTAGTTGTAACTTTAGTTAGTTTTGTAATGGGTATTGTTTCTAAAAATGCTAATGGTGATGATACTGCAATTAGTTGTTGGACTGATACAAATGTTATATACAAGTAATTATTGAAGAACATTTTATATGTTCTTTTTTTGTTACCTTATTATTTATTGTTATTATTGTTTAATTAATTATGTTATAATTGTTTTAGGTGATATTATATGGATAAAGTTATATTAGTAGATGGTAATAATTTATTGTTTAGGAGTTATTATGCTACTGCATATACGGGTAATATTATGAGAAATAGTAAAGGTTTTCCTACTAATGGATTATATGGTTTTGTTAATATGATTAACAAGATAATTAATGAAGAAAATCCTAAGTATATGTTAGTTGCATTTGATATTGGTAAAACGTTTAGACATGAGAAGTATGATTCTTATAAGGGTGGTAGAATAGAAACTCCAGATGAATTAAAGATGCAGTTTCCTGTTGCTAAAGAAATACTTAATGCAATGGGTATTAAATATTTAGAAACACCTGGTTATGAGGCTGATGATATTATAGGGACATTTGCTAATATGATTGATAATGATGATAAATATAATGGATTAATTGTTAGTAGTGATAAAGATTTATTGCAATTAATAAGTGATAATGTTTCTGTTAAACTATTAAAGAGTAAGGATTATATTATGATGGATCATGACACTTTTGTTAATACTTATGGTATAGAACCTATTAGGATGATTGATTTAAAGGGTTTAATGGGAGATCCTTCTGATAATATTCCTGGTGTTAAGGGGATTGGTGAGAAAACAGCTTTGAAGTTATTGCAAGAATATGATAGTGTAGAAAATTTATATAAGCATATAGATGAAATTAAGGGAGCTACTGGTAATAAGTTAAGAGATGGTTTAGAAAGTGCTTTTATGAGTAAAGAGATTGCTACTATATATAAAGAGGTTCCAGTTGATATTACTATTGATGATATTAAATATAGTAATAATTTTAGTAATGAATTGGTTAAATTATTTAATGAATTAGAATTTTATTCATTTATTAAGAAAGTTGATGTTGTAGATAATTCTAATAATTTAAATATAAATATAGTTAATAGTATTAAGAATATAGTGATTAATGATGATGTTGGTGTATATGTGGATATGGATAATACTAATTATCATAAGGGTACTATTATAGGAATTGGTATATATAATAAAAATAATAGTATTTATATTGATGGATTTGATGATATATCTTGTATAAATGGAAATATATATACTTATGATGCTAAAAAAATGTATGTTAGTTTTAAATATAATAATATAGAATTAACTAATATTAGTGATGATGTAATGATTTCTTGTTATTTACTTAATTATAATGTTAATGATGATATAGCATATGTTGCACATGATATGGGGGTTGATATTCCTTTTTATGATAAAAAAGAAGAATTATCATTAGAGATGAGAGCTAAGAGATGTGTAATGAAAGCTAAGTTTATATATGATGTTAGAGATAAACTTATTAATGATATGAAGCATGAAGGAGTGCTTGATATATATAATGATATAGAAATGCCTTTATCTTTTGTTCTTGGTAGAATGGAATATACTGGTATTAGATGTGATAGTAATATATTGGATGATATGGGTAAGGATATTACTTCTAGGATTAATGATGTAAGTAAGAGTATATATGATTTAGCTGGATGTGAATTTAATATTGGGAGCCCTAAACAATTAGGAGATATATTGTTTAATAAATTAGAAATGCCGCATGGTAAAAAGGGTAAAAGTGGTAATTATGCTACTGATGAGGCTACTTTATCTAAGTTAAGTAGTTATCCTATTATTGGGTTAATTCTTGAATATAGGATGCTTACTAAGTTATATAGTACATATATTGAAGGATTAAAATCAAGTATTATGGAAGATGGTAAAATTCATACTATTTATACACAGACATTAACTAGAACTGGTAGATTATCATCTATTGAGCCTAATTTACAAAATATTCCTATTAGAAATGAATATGGTAAGTTAATTAGAAAAAGTTTTGTTAGTGATAATGATAGTGTATTATTGAGTAGTGATTATTCGCAAATAGAACTTAGAATGTTTTCTCATTTAGCTAATATTGATAGTATGAAAGAAGCTTTTTTAAATAATTTTGATATTCATACTCATACTGCTTCTTTGATATATCATGTTCCAATGGATAAGGTTACTAAGGATATGAGAAGGGGAGCTAAGGCTGTTAATTTTGGTATTATATATGGAATATCTAGTTATGGATTATCTCAAGATTTAGGTATTAGTCCTAAGGAAGCAAAGGAATTTATTGATAATTATTTTAAGACTTATCCGGGTATTAAGAATTATATGGATGAAGAGATTAAAAATGCATATGAGCTTGGGTATGTTAAGACTATTATGGGGAGAAAAAGAATTATTAATGAACTTAAGAATACTAATTATAATATTAGGAGTATGGGTGAAAGAATGGCTTTGAATACTCCTATACAAGGTAGTAGTGCTGATATATTGAAGATGGCAATGATAAAAATTGATAAAGAATTATTAAATAGAAATTTAAAGAGTAAAATGTTACTTCAAATACATGATGAACTTGTATTTAATGTATATAATGATGAATTGGATACAATTAAGAGTTTAGTTAAAGATATAATGGAAAATATATATAAGTTAAGTGTTCCGTTAGAAGTTGAAATATCTATAGGAAAAGATTTATATGAAGCTAAGTAGGTGGTGATATTATGCCTGAATTACCTGAGGTAGAGACTGTTAAAGAAGGTTTGAAATTAAAAGTTGTTGGTAAAGTAATTAGAGATGTAATTATTAATTATGATGGTATTATTGAATATCCTAGTATTACTGAGTTTTGTGATAATATAAAAGGGCAAAGAATTAATGATATAGATAGATATGGTAAATGGTTAATATTTGTATTAGATAATTATTATTTATTATCTCATTTAAGGATGGAAGGTAAGTATTTTATTAAAGATAAAAATGATATAGTCTTAAAGCATGAGCATGTTATATTTAGATTTGATGATGATAGCGAACTTAGATATACGGATGTTAGAAAATTTGGTAAAATGCATTTGATTGATAAAGATAAGATTAATTCTATAGGCCCTTTTATTAATATGGGGTTAGAGCCATGGGATAAAAATCTGACGACTAATTATTTAAAGGAAAAATATAGTAAGAAGAAGTTACCTATTAAGAGTGTTTTACTTGATCAAAGTATTATTGTGGGTATTGGTAATATATATGCAGATGAGATATTGTTTTTATCTAGAATTAATCCTTTGAAGAAGGCATGTGAATTAAATAATATAGAATTATCTAATATTATTAAATATACTAAATTAGAACTAGAAATGGCTATAAAAAAGGGTGGTACTACTATTAGGAGTTATAGTAGTGTTGATGGAGTTCATGGCTTGTTTCAACAGGAGCTTAATGTGCATACTAAGGATAAATGTCCTGTATGTGGTAGTATAATTAAAAAAATTAAGGTTGGTGGAAGAGGGACTTATTATTGTGATAAATGTCAGAGAGAGAGTTAATTATGGATGAGTTTGAGAAAGTTTTAAATAGTGATAAAGAAGTAAGTTATAAGGAGATAACTTCTTTGTTATATTTAGTTAAATGTAATAATATAGATGTAGTTGATGTATATAATAGACTTCTTTGTTGTAATAATACTTGTAATAGTATGTTGGATTATATAGATTATTGTTCTTCAGAATATAAGTATTTAATCTATGATAATGTGGATAATATTTTAAAACTGAAGGATATTAGGTTATTTAAATTAAAGAGTTTATGTAAGGATAATCAAGATTTGTGTAATAAGATATCTAAAAAAATTGAAAGTAGTCCAAGGAAATATATTATTGATTTAATAAAAGAAAAATATTTTAATTATCTTTCGAATAGTGAAAAAAATAGAATTAAGGATAGTAATGAATTTAATACTATTTTAGATGTAGTTTATTTAATAATAGAGGATATTGCAAGGAATGAAAAAGTGCCTTTAAGTAGTTTTTCTATTGTTGGTGGTGGAGCTTATTCTGCTGTTTTTGGTCTTGGTGATAAGATAATTAAAATTGGTAAAGATAGGGGAGTAAAGTCATTTAATAATAATCCTTATGTGGTTTCAACGTTGCTTAGAAAATCTTTTCCTATTAATGATAAGTTATCTTTGGTTATTGAAGTTAATGAAAAGGTTGATACTAAATCTTATGTTAGTGATGAAGAAATGTATCAGCTATATAAGAAATTGAGAGATATTGGTTTAGTTTGGACTGATATTTATAAGGGAAATGTTGGAAGATTACTTAAGGATAATGTTATTGATTGGAGATTTGATTTAAAACCTTCAGATAAAGTTTTAGGCCTTGACAAATATAGAGGAACTGAAATATTAAGAAAGGGAGATATAGTTATTTTAGATTGTGATTATATATTTGATGAAAATAATATTCCTAAGGAAATAACAAGTGATTTCCGCTATGCTGAGGATTTATTTGCTGAAAGATATGAGAAAGAAAAGAAGGCTAGTAAAAGGAGATAAATTTGACTAAAAGGTATTTTTGTGGTATTATTTTAGATACCTTTTTTATGTTCATTATTAATTGACAAATAGTGACAAATAAATTACAATATTATTATAGAGGTGGTCTTATGTATAATGATAGAATTACTTTGACTAGCGGTGAAATTCTAGAAAAGGATTTTAAGATTGATGCAAGGGGTTATAACTTACAAGAAGTAGATAAGTTTCTTGATATTATTATTAAAGATTATAATCAATATAATAGTATTATAAGAGAAATTGCTACTATGAATAATAAGTTGTCAAATGAGAATGAAGAATTAAAAGGGGAAATTAGAAATTTAAAAAATGAAATTGAAACTTTAAAATTTTCTTCCGAAAAAGAAGTTACTAATGTTGATTTAATTCGTAGAGTAAGTCAATTAGAAAAAATAATTTTGGGAAAAGAAAATAATTAATCTGGGTAAACGCTGTATAATTTGTTATATAGAGGAAAGTCCACGCTTGCACTATCTGTGATGATAGTAGTGTTTGTGCTTAGGGAAAAAATAACCTAAGGGAGCTTATGCTTACGGCTTTAATTGATTCTAAGGTATTATACTATGAATTAATTAATATAAAAGTGCCACAGTGACGAATATTTATAGAAATATAAATAGTGAAACGAGGTAAACCCCACAAGTAAGAAACTCAAATTTTGGTAGAGGAATCATGAAGAAAGAATTAGAATTTCTGATTGGATAGTTTACTATAGATAAATGTTTACCGCCTTTTAGGTACAGAACGTGGCTTATAAGATTGATTATTATTTAAGGAGATTATATGAAAGAAATTGGTTTGCTACTTAAGGAAAAAAGAGAAGAAAATGGTGTCAGTTTGGAAGAAGCTGCCTCTGATCTTCAAATGCGAGTTAGTCAGTTAGAAAGTATTGAAGAAGGAAGAAAAGATGACTTTAAGGATGTTTTTTCTTTAAAATATTTTATTAGAGATTATGCTAAATATTTGGGACTTGATGGTGAAGAATTATTAGATAGTTTTAATGAATATTTATTTGAAGAGACATCTAAAATTTCTTTAGAAGAAATAGAAGAAGCCAGAAAGAAAAAAGAAGAAAGCGAAAGAGATATGAAGATTTTGTCTCCATATACTGTTACTAAAAAGGATAAAAAAAATAGAAAAATATTGTTTATTGCTGTTACTATTTTGATTCTTTTGTTAGTAAGTATTTATTTAATTATAAGAAATAAAGGTAGTAATGATGATTTTTCTAATAGTAAGATTAGTTATATAGGAGGTGAAAACAATGAACTTAGCAAATAAAATTACTTTATCTAGAGTTGTGTTGGCAATAGTTATAATGATATTATTATTATTTCCATTTGAAAGTGTTAATATTAATTTTCCGAGTTTTCTTGTAGGTGGTAAGGTACTTGTAGATCTTAAGTATATAATTGCAGGTGTTTTATTTATAATAGCATCATTAACTGATTTCTTTGATGGACGTGTTGCTAGAAAATATAATATGGTTACTGATTTTGGAAAAATGGTTGATGCTATAAGTGATAAAATGCTTACTAATTCTTTACTTGTTATTTTAGCAGCTCAAGGAATGGTTAGTGTTACTGTTGCTGTAATAATTATTGTTAGAGATTTTGCAGTTGATTCTATGAAGATGATAGTAGGTAATAAAGGTCATGCTGTTGCAGCTATTTATACTGCTAAATGTAAGACTGCTACTTTGATGGTAGGTTTAACTTTTGCATTATTCCATAATTTGCCATTTGAGCTTTGGGGATTTAGAGTAAGTGATGTATTATTAATTATTTCTGCTATATTTGCACTTATTAGTGGATTTAAGTATTATACAATGGCTAGTAAATATATTGAAGCTAAATAAAAAAACAAGAATTGTCTTGTTTTTTTGTTATTATAGTGTTATAATATGCCTATCTTGAGAGAAAAGTGGCCTTATGTAAGTCCACTTTTTAATATAGGAGGATTTATGTTAGAAAACAAGGTTAAAGATTTAATTGAGGAACCTATTAATAATATGGGAATAATTATTGATAGTATTGAATATGTTAAGGAAGGTAATAATAAATTTTTACGTATTGTTATTGATAGAGATAAGGTTATAGATATTGATACCGTTGTAGAAGTTACTAATGTAGTAAATAAAATACTAGATAAGAATGATATTATATCTGATAGTTATATATTAGATATATCTTCAAAGGAGAAAGGTGAATTATAATGGATAAAAAACAAATGAAAGAATTTATGAATGCTGTAGATGCTATTGTAGCTGAAAAAGGAATAGATAAAAAAGTTATTATAGAAGCTATGGAGCAAGCAATGGCAGCAGCTTATAAGAAAAAAGGTGGAGCTGCAAGATGTGAAGTTAATCCAAGTACTGGAGAAATAAAATTATTTTCAGTTAGAACTGTTGTAGAAGATGAAAATTATGTTGATGAGAAGAGTCAAATATCTTTAACAGAGGCTAAAAAACAAGTTCCTGATATTGAAATTGGGGAAACTATTGAAAAACCAGTTGAGATGACTGATTTTGGTAGAGTAGCAGCAGGTACTGCTAAACAAGTTGTTGTACAACGTGTTAAGGAAGCTGAAAAAGAGATTATTGCAAATATGTATGGAGATAAACAAGATGAGATGGTAGTTGGTACTTTATCTAGAGAAGATGCTAATACTTATTATGTTGATTTAGGTAAAACTTTTGCATTACTTCCTAAGAAAGATGTTATTCCTGGTGAAAAGTTAGAAATGGGAAGTCAAATTAAGGCGTATGTTACTAAATTAGAGATTGGTAATAAGGGTGTATTTATTTTGTTATCTAGAACACATTATGGCTTTTTAAAGAGATTACTTGAAACTGAAATACCAGAAATTAATGATGGAACAGTTGTTTTATATTCTATAGCTAGAGAGGCTGGTATTAGAAGTAAGATAGCTGTTTATAGTGAAGTCGATAATGTTATAGCTGTTGGAGCTGTTATTGGACAAAATGGAAGTAGAATTAATAGAGTTTTAAGACAAATTGCTGATGAAAAGATTGATGTTGTTGAATATAATAAAGATGCTGTTACGTTTATTAAAAATGCTCTTTCTCCAGCTAAGGATGTAGAAGTATTTATTACTAATCCTAAAAAGAAAGAGGCTATAGCAATTGTTAATAAAGATAATCTATCTTTAGCAATTGGTAAGAAAGGTATTAATGTTAAATTAGCTTCTAGACTTACTAAGTATAAAATTGATGTTAAATGTGATACTGAAGTAAATATTAATGAGTATAGAGAAAAGTTTTCTAATAATGTAGAGGATATTGATAATAATGAAGAAGATACCATTGCGTAGTTGTATTGTAACTATGGAAAAATTAGAAAAAAAAGATTTAATTAGAGTAGTAAAAAACAAAGATAATCAAGTTTTTATTGACTTGACTGGTAAAGCTAATGGTAGAGGTGCTTATTTAAAACGTGATGTTATGGTTATAGAAAAGTGTAAAAAGAATAGAATATTAGATAAGAAGTTAGAAATTACAATTCCTGATGAAATATATGAGGAGCTTATTAATATGGTTAAATAAAATAATATTTGGAGGTGATACTCATGATGAGTGTAATGGAATATGCATTAGATGTTTCTTTAAGTGTTGATGTTATATTGAGTTTGTGTAATAAGTTAAATATTGATGTTAAAAATGAAGAAGATATGCTTGATGATGATGCTATAATATTACTTGATAATGAAATTCAAAATGGAGATTATAGTAGTGATGATTATAGTGACGAAGAAGATATTGAAGAGGAAATTAGTATTCCTATAGTAGAAAAAAATAAAAGTAATATTACTAAGAAGTCTAAGACAAATAAATTTTCTTCTAATTCTAAAGAAGATTTTATGTCTAAGAGAAAAGAGATGTATAAACATAAGGATAAGCTTAAATCTAATGTTGTAGAAATTAATGATAATGATGTGATTTATCATGATGGTATGTCTGTTGGCGATTTAGCAAATTCTATAGGTGTTTCAGCATCTGAAGTTATAAAGAAACTTATGACTATGGGGATGATGATGAATTTAAATCAAGCTATTGATTTTGATACTGCTTCTATTATTGTTATGGACTATAATAAGAATATTAAAAGAGAAGAAGTTGTTGATGAATCTAATTTTGAAGAATTAGAAATAATAGATAATGATGAAGAGTTATTAGAAAGACCTCCTGTTGTTACTATTATGGGACATGTTGATCATGGTAAAACTACTTTATTAGATACTATTAGAAAAACTAATGTTGTATCTGGTGAAGCTGGTGGTATTACACAAGCTATAGGTGCTTATCAAATTACATATAATGATAAAAAAATTACATTTATTGATACTCCAGGGCATGCTGCATTTACGGAGATGAGAGCTAGAGGAGCCTCTATAACGGATATTGTTATTATTATAGTAGCTGCTGATGATGGTGTTATGCCTCAAACTAAAGAAGCTATAGATCATGCTAAAGCTGCTGGTGTTCCAATTATAGTTGCAGTTAATAAAATGGATAAACCTGGAGCAAATCCAGAAAAAGTTTTAACTGAAATGGCTGAAGCTGGAATTATGCCTGAGGAATGGGGCGGAGATGTTATGTTTGTTAACATTTCTGCTAAAACTGGTATGGGTATAGATGATTTGTTAGAAAGAATATTATTAATAAGTGAAGTTAGTGAATTGAAAGCTAATCCAAATAGATATGCTTCTGGTACTGTTATTGAATCTAAGATTGATAAATCATCTGGTGTTAGTTGTACTTTACTTATTCAAAATGGTACTTTAAGATTAGGAGATGCTATTGTAGTTGGTAATTATGCTGGTAAAGTCAGAACTTTAAAGAATGATAGAAATGAATCTTTAGTTAGTGCAGGTCCTAGTACTCCTGTTAGTATTACTGGTTTATCTGAAAGCCCTAGTGCTGGAGATAAATTTATGGTTTTTGATAATGAAAAGAAGGCTAAAGCTATAGCGGCTAATAGATTGTTAAAATATAAAGAAAATAATAATAAAGTAACTCATTCTGTTAGTTTAGATGATTTATTTGATAGAATTAATGCTGGTTCTAAGGAAATAAATGTTATATTAAAAGCTGATGTTAAGGGTAGTGAAGAAGCTGTTAGAAATTCTTTATTAAAATTAGATGTTGATGGTATTCATATTAATATTATTAGGAGTAGTATTGGTGCAATTAGTGAATCTGATATTGTTTTGGCAAAAGCAAGTGACGCTATTATTATTGGTTTTAATATAAGACCTGATAATAAGATAATGGATTATGCTAAAGAAAGAGAAGTAGATATTAGATTATATAATATTATTTATAAACTAGTAGAAGAGATGGAACAAGCTATGAAGGGAAAACTTGATCCAGAATACGAGGAAAAAATAATAGGAGAAGCAGAGGTAAGAAAATTATTTAAATTTTCTAAAGTTGGTACAATAGCAGGTTCTATGGTTACTAGTGGTATTATTAAAAGAGATGCTAAAGCAAGAATTATAAGAGATGGTGTTGTTATTTATGATGGTAATATAAATACTATAGCAAGAGAAAAAGATCAAGTTAAAGAAGTTAAAAGTGGTATTGAATGTGGTATTACTATTGAAAATTATAACGATATTAAAGAAAAAGATATAATAGAAGCATATGAAATAGTTGAAATAAAGAGATAAAAATCTCTTTTTTTCTTGCAATATTTTTTTTACTATGTTATACTTTTTTATAGTAGAAGAGGTGTGTGAAAATGGAAAAAAATCTATTAAAAAGAGTTCTTGTTTTTATATTACTATTATTAATTATTCCTGTTGGTGTTAGTGCTGCTTCTATTACAGTTGAAGAAGCAAAGACTGAACATATTAATTTTTCTAATTTTGGAATAAAATATAGTGGTAATGCTCGTAGCTTTACAATTAAAAAGAAAGTAAAGTCTACTAATCAATTAGCTTATTGTGTTGTATCCTCTGCAGAATTTAAAGCTGGTACTTATACAAGTTGTAATTTGTGGAAAACGCAAGCAGAGATGGATGATAAGCTTTTGCTTGCTGGTCAAATAGTGGAAGCTGTTACTACTAAAACTGGTGAAAAAACTACTGATAAGGCGTATGCTTATAAAGTTGCTGCATTAAATAATGCGTTGAAATTATCTGGTAGTGGTACTTTTTCTGGAGGTTCTAGTGTTACTCTTAGTTCTATTTCTAGTGAAGCAACTACACGATATAAAGAGATAAAAAGCAAAAGTAACTCAGATTTTAAAAAGGATCTTAGTATGACTATTGCGTCTAATACTATGAGTAGACTTAATAAAAATAATTCACAATTTATTTCTAAAAAGGTTACTATTAGTGGATTGAAAACTCAGTATTTAAATGGCACTCCTAGTTATAAAATTACTGTTTCTGGGCTTGCTACTGGACAAAGTGTATATATATGTTCTAAATCTAGTGGAGTTAGTTCTAGCTGTAATATTATTCCTTCAGATGGATTTGCTATTCCTAGTGGAAGTGAGAGTTATTCATTTTATGTTAAATCACTTGGTGTTAGTGCTTTAGATGGAGATTATAGTTTTAATCTTAAAATAAGTGGAAGCGTTACTACTAGTTATACTGTTGGAGAGCTTTATTGTAAAGGTAGTAGTGATAAGTATCAACCATTATTAATTACTAAAACTAAAAAATCTACTTTTACAGGTTCTAAAACTTTAACTTTTGAAATTGATAAACTTGATCAATCAAGTCATACAATTAAAATACAAAAGGTTGATGAAAATGGTGAACCATTAAGCGGAGCTCAATTTTCTGCTGATAATCCACCTGTATCATTAAATGGACCAACTGTTAGTAAAGGTTCAATATTTAAATTTACTTATGGACCTGTAGTTGATGCTGATGATGCATTTTATGGAAAAGAGTATTGTTTTAAAGAAACTGCTGTTCCTGATGGATATGTGTCTGGAAATACTCGTTACTGTGTAACAGTTAATAGAAGTCAAGAAGGAACCAGTCAATGTCTTGATAATGATGGCAATGCTGCTAATAATGATTATTGTGATAGTGATATAGTTAAGATATGTAAAAAAGTTACTACACCATATATAGACAATCCAAATTATGTTGCACCTAGTAGTGGAGATGATTCAGGAACTGATGATCCAGGAACTGATGATTCAGGAACTGATGATCCAGGTAATGGAAGTAATGACACTACTGAACCTACTCAAAGTAATGAGCCTGCAAGAATATTAGATCCAGATGCAAGTCATACTACTACTAGTTATACAATTGATGATGAATGTACTGGCAATGATGATGTTAATACTTCAAAAGTTGTTGCTGAAAAAGTTTGTGGTAAATTAAATGGTCAAAGCTTTACTGCTAAAAATATGGATATATGTGAAGGAAAGAGTAACTATCAATCAGTTGATTTTGAAGATGGTAAAGTTACTATTACAGTACAAAATAATAAAAATGTTTTAAAGATTAGTAAGAAAGCTGCTACTGGAGATGATGAAGTTCTTGGTGCAAATTTAAAGATTTGTACTGAAGCTGCTTATAATTCAAATAAGGAAAAGTGTGCTGCTGCTAAAACGGTTAGTAATGGTGATGAGGGAGAAGTTACTTTAAGTTGGACTTCTAGTACTAGTCCTAGGGAATTTAATGGAATTAAAGCTGGTACATATTATTTGATTGAAACTTTACCTCCAAGTGGATATAAAGAAGTTACTACTGCTACTAAGTTTATTGTAAATGTAGATGGTAGTGTTAAGCAAGGAAGTGGCGCTGTAGCTCAAGATAATACTATTGTTTTGAGAAATCAATTAAATGAAGTTACTATTAGTAAAACTGATATTGTTACTACTAAAGAGTTACCTGGTGCTAAATTATCAATTTGTGAAGTTGTTAAAACTTTAAATGAGATAGAAGTTAATACAGAGGCTGGAACTGATATTGATGATAGCAACAACGAGGGTACTTCATCTGAAACTGATTCTAATGAAGAAACTGAAGATACTGTTGAAGTAGGTGATACTAAAGTAGTACTTAGGTTTGATGCTTATGGTAATTGCATTCCTGTAAAACTTGCTAATGGAGAAGATGCTACTTGGGTTTCTGGTAATGAGCCTAAAAAAATATCTGGTTTACCAGCTGGTACTTATTATTTAGTTGAAACGACTGCTCCTAAAGGATATTCTGTATCAGAGGCTATATTATTTAAGATGTTAGATGATGGAACTTTAGCAGATAAAGATGGTAAAAGTATTGCTAATAACAAAATTGTTATGAAGGATGAACCTCTTGAAGATAAGAAAACTGGTATGTTACCAATAATTATTATTTCAATATTTGCTTTTGTATCTCTTGGAGCTCTAGCATATGTTTATGTATTTAAAAATAAGAAAAATAACAATAAAATAAGTAATCAAGAACTATGATAACATAGTTCTTTTTCTTTACTAACTACAATATTTATAGTATAATTATTTTTAAGAAGGGTGGTATTATGAAAGTTATTTTTATTAAAGATTTGAAGAAACAAGGGCGTGTTAATGAGGTTAAAGAAGTTAGTGATGGATATGCTACTAACTATTTAATTAAGAATGGATATGCTGTTAAATATACTAAAACTAGTTCTGATATATTGAATAAAGATTTAAAAAATATTAAGATAAAAGAGGATAATGATTTGGCTAAAGCTAAGAAGTTAGCCGAAAAGCTTAAAGATGTTAGTTTAAAATTTGATGTTAAATCTAATAATGGTAAAGTATTTGGTTCTGTTAGTAGTAAGCAAATATGTGATGAATTAAATAAAATAGGATATTCTATTGATAAGAAGATGATTAAATTAGATAATTCTCTTAATTCTTTGGGGGTTCATAATGTATGTATTAATTTACATAAGAGTGTTAGTTGCGATATAAGTGTTATGTTAGTTGAGAAGTAGGTGATGGTATGAATAATAACGGATTACCACATAATATTGAGGCTGAGAAGGCCTTGATTGGTTCTGTTTTTTGGTCATATAATTCTTTACAAAAGGCTTGTGAAGAAGTTTCTAAAGAAGTTTTTTATTTAGATAGTCATAGTAAGATATTTGAAGTAATTCAGGAATTATATTTAGAAAAAGAACCTGTTGATGCTTCAACTGTTACTGCACGTATTGTTGATAAAGGATATTTGGTTCAAATTGGTGGAGTAGAATATTTAAATTCTGTTATTAATAGTGTTGCTACAGGAGCAAATATATCTTATTATATAGATAGTGTTGTTGGTAATTATACTTTAAGAAGAATGATAGAAGTAGCTACTAATATTATTAGTAATGCAAATAATTCTTCTTTAAAAATAAGTGATGTTGTTGATGATGCTGAAAAAAGTATACTTAGTGTTTCTAAAAATACTAGAACAAGTTCTTTTAGATCTGTTTCTGATGTTTTAGATAAGGTGCAGAATGATTTAGAGGTTCTTTCTAAAAATAAGGGTAAAATTACGGGATTAACTACTGGGATGATTGATTTAGATAATTTAACAAATGGATTTCATCCTACGCAACTTGTTATAGTAGCTGCTCGTCCTGCTGTTGGTAAAACAGCTTTTGCTTTGAATATAGCGTGCGCTGCTGCTAAAAGTACTAAAAAAAATATTGCTATTTTCTCTTTGGAGATGCCTGCTGAACAATTAGTTATGAGAATGATTAGTTCTTTGGGACAGGTAGATAATAAAAAGTTACAAACTGGTAAATTAGAAAATGATGACTGGAGAAGAGTTAATGAAGCTATTAGTCAGCTTGCTGATACTAATATTTATTTTCATGATGCTGGAGGAATTACTGCTTCTGAAATTAAAGCTAAATGTAGAAGACTTTCTACTATGGGGGAAGGGTTAGGTCTTGTAATAATTGATTATTTACAGCTTATTGATTCTTCTTCAAAATATGCTGGTAGTAGACAACAAGAAGTGTCTGAAATTTCTAGGGGATTAAAAACTATGGCTTTGGAGTTAGAAGTTCCTGTTATTGCTTTGTCTCAGTTATCTAGAAATGTTGAAAAGAGAGAAGATAAGAAACCGGTGCTTAGTGATTTGAGGGAATCTGGTTCAATTGAACAAGATGCTGATATAGTAGCTGCTTTGCATGCTCCTGATGTTGAAAGCCCATTGGATGATAATATACCTAGCCCTATTCAACTTATTATTTTAAAACATCGTAATGGACCTATTGCGACTATTGATATGTTGTTTAAGAAGAAAACATCTACGTTTTTATCTATAAAAAGAGAAGGTGGTACTAGTGGAAAATAGTAAATTTAGAATTTCTTATTATATTATAATAATTCTAGTTGGGTTACTAGCATTTGGATTGGGATTTACTAATTATAATAATAAAGTACCTAATGAAGTATATAATGTATATGTTGATGGTGAGGTTATAGGTACTATTAAAGATAAAGATTCTTTTGAAAAATATATAAATGATAAAGAAGTTTCTGTTATGAAAAAATATAAGGTGGATAAGGTTTATATGCCTAATGGTGTATCTATTAAGAAGGTTGTTACGTATAGTAATAAGCTTGATTCTAATGATTATATTTATAATAAAATGGTTAATTTAAAGCAATTTACTATTAAGGGTATTATTATAACTGTATCTGCTAAGAATGATGATAAATATGAAACTAAAAATATATATACTACTAAAAAAGAAATATTTGATGATGCTTTGGTTTCTTTAATTAAATCTTTTGTTTCTGATAAGGAATATAATGATTATATTAATAGTACACAAAAAGAAATTGTTGATACTGGAAGTATTATAAAGAGTATTGATTTAAATCAGAATGTTACATATAAGAAGGGATATATTTCTATTGATAATGAAATATTTTGTGATTCAGGAGAGCTTGCTAAGTATTTATTATTTGGTACTACTGAGAAACAAGCTAGTTATACTGTTAAAGATGGTGATACTGTTGAGTCGGTAGCGCTTGCTAATAAGTTAAATGTGCAGGAGTTTTTGTTAGCTAATTCTAGTTTTAATAGTGCTAATACATTGCTTTATGCTGGACAGGAAGTTAATATTGGACTTATTAATCCTGTTATGGATATTGCTATTGAAGTTAATTCAGTTAAAGATGAAGAAAAAAAATATGGTGTTGTTGTTAAGTATGACGAATCTATGATAAGAGGAACTGAATATGTGGAAACTCCTGGAGAAAAGGGATTATATAGAGTTAGTCGTGAATATTTATATATTAATGGTCAATTGTCTGATACTATTACTTTAAATTCTACTGAATTAAAGCCTGCTGTTGATCAAGTTGTTGTTAAAGGTGATAAAGTTGTTCCTCATATTGCTGATTTAAGTTATTGGGCTTGGCCTACGGATACTCCATATACTATAACTACTTATTATGGTTATCGTTGGGGAACTATGCATCCTGCTATTGATATATATGGGCCTGGTTATGGTTCAGCTGTTTATGCTGCAAATAATGGTACGGTTGTTGCAGCTACTGGTGGATGTGTAGCAGGTTATTTGGGTTGTAATGGTAGACGTGGTAATTATATAATAATAAACCATAATATTGGTTATTATACTACATATATGCATTTAGCTAGTATTTATGTTAAAGTTGGTCAGGTAGTTGCTAGGGGACAAAAAATAGGTACAATGGGTAATACTGGAGAGGTATATCCTGTTCCATCTAGTTATAGTCCTTATAGTGGCACTCATTTACACTTTGCTACTACTAGAGGAGATCCTTCTCGTGGTGGTATGAGTGGTAGTCCTTTTGATCCCTTATCGTTGTATTGATGAGAATAAAAATTTTATCTTCTGGTAGTAAAGGTAATACTACATATATTGAATGTGGTAATACTAAAATATTAATTGATGCTGGTAATTGTTGTAAATATATAGTAGATAAGTTAAGGAATATGGGGATTAAAGGTAATGAAATAGATGCTATATTTATAACGCATACACATTCTGATCATATTAAGGGGTTAAAAGTTTTTGTTAATAAATTTAATCCTTTAATTTTTGTAACTGAAGAGATGCTTGGTGATTTAGATTATATTACTAATTATAAAGTTATTAAGAATAATAGTTTTACTTTTAGAGATTTATCTATAGATGTTATTAAAACTTCTCATGATGCTCCTGGTAGTGTTGGATATGTTATTGGTGGTGATGGTAAGAGTATTGTTTATATTACTGATACTGGCTATATTAATAACAAATATAATGAAATACTATCTAATAGAGAGTTATATGTAATGGAATCTAATCATGATATTGAGATGTTAAATAATGGTAGATATCCTTTTAGGTTAAGACAAAGAATTTTAAGCGATAAAGGGCATTTATCTAATTATGATTCTTCTAGGTATTTATCTAGTTATATAGGTAATAAAACTAAGTGTATTGTTTTAGCACATTTATCTGAAGAAAATAATACTTATGATTTGGCATATGATTCTTTAATAGAAAGATTAGAATCTAATAAACAAAAAGTTTCTAAGATTGTTATTGCTAAGCAAGATATTGAAACGGAGATGTTAGAGGTATGATTAAGATTATTTGTGTTGGTAAAATAAAAGAAAATTTTTTTAGAGACGCTATTAATGAATATATGAAGAGATTGTCTAAATATCATAAGGTTGTTGTTGATGAAGTTATTGATAGTGATATAAAGAGTGAAGGGGATTTAATTTTAAAGCATATTAATTCTAAAGATTATATTATTACTTTAGAAATTGAAGGTAATATGATGAGCTCTTTAGAACTAGCTAATTTTATAGATAAGAGTTTAATTAATAATTCTAATATTACTTTTATTATAGGTGGATCTAATGGATTAGATGATAGAATTAAAGATATTTCTAATTATAGATTGTCTTTTTCTAAAATGACTTTTCCACATCAATTGTTTAGAATTATTTTATTGGAACAGATTTATAGAAGCTTTAAAATAATTAATAATGAAAGTTATCATAAGTAGGTGGTTTTATGGATAGTAATTTAAAAATACCAAATCATGTTGCTATTATAGTAGATGGTAATGGTAGATGGGCTAAAGAAAGAGGTTTATCTAGACTAAAGGGACATGATGCAGGGTTTGAAAATTTAAAAGAAATTAGTAAATATATTTTTACTAAAGGTGTAAAAATTCTAAGTCTTTATGTTTTTTCTACAGAAAATTTTAAAAGAGATAAAAAAGAAGTAGATCATTTGATGGATTTGTTTGTTTTGATGTTTAAAAGAGATAAGGATTTCTTTGTTAAGAATAATATAAAAGTTGTTTTTTCTGGTAGAGATGAACCTTTACCTAAAAAAGTAATAGATGCTAGAGATAAATTAGCCTTACTAACTAAAAATAATACAGGCGGTATTGTTAATATTTGTTTAAATTATGGTGGAAGAGCTGAAATAGTAGATGCTACTAAAAAAATTATTAGTAATGGTATTTCTATTGATGATATTGATGAAGAATTATTTTCTAAATATATGTATCAAGATTTACCTGATGTTGATTTAATGATACGTACTAGTGGAGAACTTAGGTTAAGTAATTTTTTGTTGTGGGAAAATAGTTATGCGGAATTTTATTTTCCTAATGTTTATTTTCCTGATTTTAAGGCTAAAGATTTTGATGAAGCAATATTTATTTATAATAAAAGAGATAGAAGATTTGGTGGAATTAAAAAATAATACGAACAAATGTTTGAAAAACTATTGACAAAGATTTATTCATATAATATAATTGATTTGTACAGTGAGTAAAGGAGATTAAGTATGAATAAATCATTAGAGAAAGATAAAGCATTAGAGAAAGTAATGGCTGATATTGAAAAACAATTTGGTAAAGGTGCTATTATGAAACTAGGTGATCAAGAAAAAATAAAGGTTGAAGTTTCTAGTAGTGGTTCTTTATCTTTGGATATAGCTTTAGGGGTTGGAGGTTATCCTAAAGGAAGAATTATTGAAATATATGGTCCTGAATCTTCAGGTAAGACTACGTTTGCTTTGCATGCCATAGCTGAAGTTCAAAAAAGTGGTGGAAGAGCTGCTTTTATTGATGCAGAACATTCGTTAGATCCTGTTTATGCTGAAGCTTTAGGTGTTGATACAGATGAATTGTTGTTATCTCAACCAGATACTGGTGAACAAGCATTGGAAATATGTGATACTTTAGTTAAGAGTGAAGCTGTTAGTATTATTGTAATTGATTCTGTAGCAGCATTGGTTCCACAAGCTGAAATTGATGGTGAGATGGGTGATACTCATGTTGGTTTGCAAGCTAGACTTATGTCTCAAGCATTAAGAAAATTATCTGGTTCTATAAATAAAACTAAAACTATAGTTATTTTTATAAATCAGTTAAGAGAAAAGGTTGGAGTTATGTTTGGTAATCCTGAGACAACTCCTGGTGGTAAGGCATTAAAGTATTACGCATCTGTTAGGTTAGATATAAGACGTGGTGAACAAATAAAGATGGGTAATGATGTTGTTGGAAATAATACTAAGATTAAAGTCGTTAAAAATAAAGTAGCACCTCCATTTAAGACTGCTTCTGTTGATATTATGTATGGTAGTGGTATTAGTCATGAAGGGGAAATTGTTGATTTAGCAGTTGAATCGGATATTATTAATAAAAGTGGTGCTTGGTTTGCATATGGAGATAATAAAATTGGTCAAGGTAAAGAAAACACTAAGCTATATTTAAGAAATAATCCTTCGTTGATGGAAGAGATAGAAGAGAAAGTTAGAGAAGTATATGATATTTCATTAAAGAAGGATTCTAAGACTAAAAAGAATAAAAAAAATGATGATGTTAATGATAAAGAAGTTGAGTAATTACTTGATTTCTTTTTATTATATTTTATGTTATAATTAGTATATAGTTATGGAGGTTTATTATGGGTTTGTTTGATAAAATTAAGAGTGTTTTTGTTAAAGATAAGAGTGAGGAAGTAAAAAAGTATGATGAAGGTTTAGAGAAAACTAGAAAAGAGTTTACTACACAATTATCTAATTTGAGTAAAAAATATAAAAATATTAGTGATGATTATTTTGAGGAATTAGAGGATATTTTAATAATGGCTGATATTGGTGTATCAACTGTTATGAAATTTGTTGATAAATTGAGAGATAGAGTAAAGAAAGAAAAAATAATTGATAGTAATTATTTAAAAGAAGTTATTATTGATGAATTATTTATTATGTATGTATCAGATAATGTTATAGATAGTAAAATTCATTTTAATGTAGATGGTCCTACTGTTATATTATTTATTGGTGTTAATGGTGTTGGTAAGACTACTACAATAGGTAAGCTTGCTACTAAATTAAAAAATGATGGTAAGAAAGTTATGTTAGTAGCTGGAGATACTTTTAGAGCGGGTGCTGTAGAGCAATTAAAGGAGTGGGGAGAAAGGACAAATACTAATGTTGTTAGTAATAATTCTAGTGATCCTTCTTCTGTTATTTATGATGCTTTAGGTATTGCTAATAGGGATAATTATGATGTTGTTTTGGTGGATACTGCTGGTAGATTACAAAATAAAGATAATTTAATGAGAGAGTTGGAAAAAATTAATAGAGTTATTAAAAAGATTATTCCAAGTGCTCCTCATGAAACTTTACTTGTTATTGATGCTTCTACTGGTCAAAATGGTATAAATCAAGCTAAGGCTTTTAAAGAGATAACTGATATTACAGGTATTGTTTTAACTAAGTTGGATGGTACTGCTAAAGGTGGGATTGTTTTAGCAATTAAGGAGGATTTAAATATTCCTGTTAAGTATGTTGGCTTAGGTGAAGGAATTAATGATTTAGAGGCTTTTGATATAGAGAAATATATATATGGGTTATTTAAGGATTTATAGGTGTTATTATGGATAATAGAGATTATATTATTTTATTATATGATTATTATGGGGAATTATTTAGTATAAAGCAAAGGGAATATTTTGAGGATTATTATTTTAATAACTTGTCTTTGGGTGAGATTGGTGATAATATAGGTATTAGTAGAAATGCTATACATAAAGTAATAAAAAATGTTAGTGATAAGTTATTATTTTATGAGGATAAATTACAATTATATAGTAAGAGTATTAAGATTAAAGAAATAATTAATGATGTACCCAATGATATAAAAAAGAAGATAGAGGAGTTGTTATAGGAGATGAAATATATGGATAAAGAAAATTTACCTGTAGAGATAAAAAATAATAGTTTACCTGAAGATAAGGATAAATCATATAAGATGTTTTATGATTATAAGGTTAGAACTAGTGGTGGATTTGCTGATGCTATATTTTTGGGAGCAATTATGATTACTTGTTTAATGTGGGGTATGGTAATTATATTACTTGTTAGTAAGTAGGAGGTTTTATTATGAATGAGAGTGTACTTTCTAAATATGCAGATGAGATGACTAGTAATAAGTATATCACTGATCCTTCAATTGCTAGAGATAGTGAAATAAAAAAATTAGTATTAGTATTACTTACTCCTGAGAAGAGTGCTATATTGGTTGGAAAGCCTGGTATTGGTAAAACTGCTATTGTTGAGGGGCTAGCATATAGAATACAATTAAATATGGTTCCCAATGCTTTAAAGGGGTATAGAATATTTAGAATAAATACTACAGCATTACTTGGTAATGATGGTAATAGTGATAATAGGGTTTTGTTATTAGTTGAGGAATTAAAAAAAATTGATAAAGTTATTTTATTTATTGATGAGATTCATACTTTAATTGGTGATGGTAGATTAGATTTAGCTAATATGTTTAAAGAGGGATTAAGTAGAGGATCTATTAAGATTATTGGAGCTACTACTACTTATGAGTATGAACACTTTATTATGAGAGATAAGGCTTTTATGAGAAGATTTGAGAAAGTTGATGTATCTGAGCCTACTCAAGAGCAATGTGTTCAAATTTTGTTAAAAACTTTACCTAAAATTGAATATCAAACTGGTGTTAAATTACCGTATACTGATTTTCAAAAAGAAAATATAATGAAGTTTATCGTTAATATGACTAGTGAATTTAAGAGAGTATATGAGGTTTCTTCTAGGTATCCTGATATTGCTTTGGTTATTTTAAGGCAAGCTTTTTCTAATGCTGTATATGAAAATAGAAATACTGTATGTTTTAAGAATATATATGATGCTGTTAGAAAAACACAAGCTGTTTATCCTGATGTAATAAAAAAAGAATTAGTTGTATTTTGTGAAACATTTAAGAAGGAATTAGCTAGTGAAGGTGTGGTTGTCGATATTAATAATTATTTAGCATAGGGGAGGTTTTTATGAAATTAAAAGATATATTAAATAATATTGATTACGAAGTTATATCTGGTGATGTTTTAGTTGATGTTAAAGATATAGCGTATAATTCTAAAAATGTTAAAGAAGGGTTTATGTTTGTTGCACTTACTGGCTTTATGGTTGATGGTCATAAATATATAGAAGATGCTATTAATAATGGAGCTAAAGTGTTAATGGTTGAACATGATATTGATACTAAATATAATGATGTTACAGTTATAAAGGTTAAAGATTCTAGAAGGTGTTTGGCAATAATATCTAGAAACTTTTTTAACTGTCCTGATTTAGAATTAACTACTATTGGTATTACTGGTACTAAGGGAAAGAGTACAACTGCTATTAGCATTATGAATATATTAAATAATGATAATAAGAAGTGTGGTTGTATTGGTACTTTAGGTATATTTATTGGTGATAAATATTATCATACTGTAAATACTAGTCCCGAATCATATGATGTTTATAAACATATGAGGGAAATGCTTGATGATGGAGTAAAATATTTAGTAATGGAAGTGTCTAGTCAATCTTTAAAGTTACATAGATGGGATGAAATTATATTTGACTATACAATATTTACTAATTTAAGTTTAGATCATGTTGGAAAAGATGAGCATGATAGCTATGAAGATTATAGAGAATGTAAGAGTAGATTGTTTAAACAAGCTCGTGTTGGTATTTTTAATGTTGATGATAAAGAATATGAATATATGATTAAGGATACTAATTTAAAAAAGTATACTTTTGGTAAAAGTGATAAAGCTGATTTACAATTAGTTAGTGTAAAGAATATAATTGAATCTGGTTTTATTGGTATAGATATGAAAGTTAAAGGTGTTTTAACTGATGACTTTAAAGTTAGTATTCCAGGTGTATTTAATGCTTATAATATGATGGGAGTTATTCTTTTATGTAAATTACTTAATGTAAATAATGATACACTAAAAAGAACTTTATTACATATTTCTGTAAAGGGTAGATTAGAATCTGTTAATGTTAGTGATAAATTTAATGTTTTAATAGATTATGCATATCAAGGTATTGCAATGGAGAATGTTATTAAAACTATTAGAGAAGGTAATCCAAAAAGAATAGTTGTTGTATTTGGATGTGGTGGTAATAGAAGTAAACAGAGAAGATATGATTGTGGTAGAGTGGCTTCTCGTTATGCAGATTTTTCTATTATTACAGAAGATAATTCTAGATATGAAGATGTTAATGATATTATAAAAGATATATTAAGTACTTTTGAAGGAGATAATTATAAGGTTATTCCTAATAGAAAGGAAGCTATAAGATATAGTATATTAAATGCTAAAGAAGGTGATGTTATTATGATTTTAGGTAAAGGTCATGAAGCATACCAAGAAATAAAAGGTGTTATTACTCCTTTTGATGAAGTTGCTATAGTTAAAGAAGTAGCTAAAGAATTAAAATAATATGTAAATTTATGTAAAGATACTTGTAATATTTTATATAAATAGTTATAATGTTTGTATAAGATAGTGGAGGTTTGTATGGAAAGAGAGATTGATGTTCCTGATTTAAGTATTACTGATATAAGGAAGGCAAGAGAAATAGAAGAAGCTAGATTTGAAAAAAAAGAAAAAGAAAGAAAAATTAGAATTGCTAAGAAAAATACTAAACTAAAGAGAATTGCTGCTACTAGTATTTTAATTGCTGGTGTTGGCTTATCTGTTGTTGCTAAAGGATCTTGGCAAAGGGGACAAGGGGAATCTTATATTTGTGATAAATATTCTATATCTGAAATCATGTCAAATCTTAATGTAAGTTTTAGTGATAGTACTGTTTCTGGATTGGTTATTACAATGAATGGAAGGCAAGTATCATTAGATTATTTTCTAGCTAGTATAAAAGATGGTTTGCGTTCATATTATCCTGGTATTACTGATGTAGAAATGAAGATTGTGTTAGATAATGTTGTTCCAACATCACTTGATAGTTACTTTAAAGATGTTAGTGACGATGATGTTTCTAAAACTAAAGAATCTGCTTATCATGAAATGAAAGCAGAAGAACTTAGTAAAGGAGTAAACAAATGATAGAAGATATTATGACAAGTGTAATTGAATTAGAAGGTAAAGATTATTTTCTAGTTAGTGAAATTAATAATTATGTTTATTATGCTGAGGAAGCAAATCCTAAAAACTTTATTATATTAAAAGAAATAATTGATGATGATGAAGAGTATATTGTTTCTTTAGATGATGATAAAGAATATGATAAGGCTTTGGCTTTGTTTTATGAAAGATACGGAGAAGCAAATGTATAAAAAATACTAATCAGATTTGATTAGTATTTTTTCTATATAGTTTATTATTATATACATAATATAAGATACTAACATTAGTATTATTATTCCAGATATAACTAAATCTAAGTTAAATACTTGAGAACCGTACATTATTAAATAACCTATACCTTTTTTTGATACTAGTAATTCTCCCATTATTACTCCTATTAAAGACATACTTATATTTATTTTTAGACTATTTACTATTATTTTATAATTAGATGGTATTATTAGGTTTGTTAGTATTTGGTATTTTGTAGCGTTAAATGATTTAAGTAAGTTTATTTTGTTTTTATCTGTATTATTAAAGCCATTATAAATATTTATAATGGTTATTATTACGGATACTAATATAGACATAGTTATTATTGATTTAATATTGGGGCCTATCCAAATAATTAATATTGGTCCTAAGGATACTTTAGGTAATGAGTTTAATACTGTTAAATATGGATCAATTACTTTTGCTATGAATTTGTTATACCAAAGTATTATAGCAATTAATAATCCTATTATTGTTCCTAGTGAGAAACTTATTAATGTTTCATATGTAGTAATCCATATGTGATTAAATAAATTATTTGTTTTATATAATTTTATAATAGTATTTATAACTTTCTTTGGTGATGATGTTATAAAGGTATTAATTAATTTTTTATCTGCTAGATATTGCCATATTATTAATAATGATGTTATTAATAATATTTGAAATAATAGAACTAATAATTTGTTAATTTTTTCTCTTTTTAAATAATCAATATATTCTTTAGACATTATGATCAATACTTTGCCAGATAGTTTTATAGTAGTCGTTAAATTCTTTACATGTTCTATTATTTATTGGGCTAGTAGCGTTTGTTAATTCTATTTTATATATTTTCTTTATTTTAGATGGTCTTTTAGTTAATATTATTACTTTTTCTGCCATAGATATAGCTTCTGCTATGTCATGGGTAATAATAATAGTAGTTTTATTTTCTTTCTTTATTATTTTATATACATCATCTGATACAGATAATCTTGTTTGATAGTCTAGGGCAGAGAAGGGTTCATCTAATAATAATATATCTGGTTTTGTTGCTAAGGTTCTTATTAGAGCAACTCTTTGTTTCATACCTCCAGATAAGTTTTTTGGATAACTATTTATAAAATCTTTTAAACCGTAATCGGATAGTAATTTTTTTACGTAATCTATGTTTTCTTTTGTAAGTTTATGTTGTATTTTTAATCCTATTAAACAATTATCTAGTATTGTTAAATAGGGAAATAGACAATCTGTTTGAAACATATAGCCAATTTTATCTTTATTATATTTTATAGTTCCTTTTGTTTGCTTATCTAGTTTTCCTATTATATTTAGTAATGTAGATTTTCCACATCCAGAAGGACCTACTATTGCTGTTATAGAATTTTCTTCTATATTTAAAGAAATATTATCAATTGCTAATATTTCTTTTTCCTTAGTGTAATATTTTTTGGATAGGTTATTTATAGTTAATATGTTATTCATTGGTAAAATAATCTGTATATATTAGATTTTTGTAAGGAACAAATGATTCTAGTTCTCCAGCTTCTTTCACTATTTCTTGAATATGTATCCATTCTTTTTCATTTATATTTATATTATCTTTCCAGGCATCTCCTTTTTTGTATCTATCTATTATTTTTGTTAAATCTTCTATGTTTGTATCTGGGAAATAATCTATTATGTTATTAGCGATGTCTTTAGCTTTATGTTCTTTTACATATTTTAGTGCTTTGTTTATTGCTTTAGAGAATGATTCTATTACTTTTGGATTGTTTTTTATATAGCTTTTTCTTGCATTGTATGCTGTATATGGAACTTCTCCTCCTAATTCTCCTAAGTATGCTACTACATAGCCTAGGTTTTGTTTTTCTACTTCTGTTGCATTTGGTTCAAATAGTGATACGAAATCTCCTGTTCCTCCTATAAATGATCCTTCCATAGCAGAAAATGCTATTGAGGTGTCAATAGTTAAATCTTTTTTAGGGTCTATATTATTTTCTTTTAACGTCCATTCTAATGTCATTTCTGGCATACCACCGATTCTTCCACCAATTATATATTTTCCTTTTAAGTCATTTAATGTAAAGTTATCTATTTTTTTCCTTGATACAATAAAAGAACCATCTCTTTTAGTTAGTCCTGCAAATGTTATTGGGTAATCTTTTTCTTTTTTATTATATACATATGTTGTTAATAAAAAAGAAAAGTAATAATTAATATTTTTATTCATAATAAGTAGTATGGATAATGTAAATATATTTGATTTAAAATTAAGAGTTACATATTATGCGAGAGTTAGTACAGATAATGATAGTCAATATAGTTCTATTGTTAATCAAAAATATTTTTTCTCTAATTATATTAATAATGTAAGTAATTGGATATATCTTCCTGGATATATAGATGAGGGTATTAGTGGTAAGAGTGTAAAAGATAGAAGTAATTTTCTTAGAATGATAGATGATGGTATTAATAATAAGTTTGATTTAATTCTTACTAAGAGTGTATCTAGATTCGCTAGAAATACTATTGATAGTATTAAATATACTGATATTTTAAAGAGTAAGGGAGTTGGGGTATATTTTATTAATGATAATATTTATACTTTAAATAGTGATAGTGAATTTAGATTAACTTTAATGGCAAGTATTGCTCAAGATGAGATTAGAAAGTTAAGTGAATCTGTTAAGTTTGGTTTAAGTGAGTCTATTAATAGAGGTGTTGTTTTAGGAAATAACAATATTTTAGGATATAGAAAAGATAAGGGAAAGTTAGTTATTGATTTAGATGAAGCAGTGATAGTTAGAGATATATTTAGTTTGTTTATAACTAATAAATATAATTATAAAGAGCTATCTTTAATTATTAATAATAAATATGATAAAAGATTTAATAGTTCTTCTATTAAAAGGATTCTTACTAATTATAAATATAAAGGTTATTATTGTGGTAGAAAGAGTAGGGTTATTAATTATAAAAGTGGAAAGAGAATTAATTTAGATAATAGTAAATGGATTATATATAAGGATAGAAACATTCCTTTTATTATAGATGAAGGTGTATGGGATATGGCTAATAATATTATTTCTAGTAAAAAAAGATATAAAAGAAAATATAATGTAATATGTGGAATTCATAATAAGAGTTATAGATATGAAGTAAAAAAATATAAGAATAATATTTATAGTTATTATTATTGTAATGGGTGTAATAGTATAAAAGAGGATTTGTTAGATTCTATGTGCAATGGGTATAATGTTGAAGAAATATATATATATTCTTATTCTTGTTTTTTTAAAGTTATAATTAATGTCAATAATTAAAATAATTGTTAAAATTTGTTTTACATATTTATTTTTAAATGTTATACTATAGATTGTAATTATTTGTAGGTGATATTATGAGTAGTAAATATAATGTAGTAAAGCAAGAAAATCAAAAGTATAATATTTTTATGATAAAACTTGAAGATGGTAAAAGATGTTTGTTTTGGAATAATAAGAATGCTAGTGAATTTGGGGATATTACTGTTATTTTTAATAATGATAATGTAGTTAATATTAATGATAAGCAAATTCTTTTGTCTTTTCATGGTGTTACCAATAAAGAAAATCTTAATGAGTTGATGATTGCTTTTGGTACTGAAGTATATAAAAAGGATTGTTTAAATTTAGATATTACTAAGGTAAAGTTTAATTTTATTGTTGATAGTAAGGATGAGGAAGATATTGCTAATGAATTTATTAGTAAATTTAGATTAGATGGAAAAATTACTCATAGTGAAAAATATAATCAGCTTACACAAAATTTAGATGATGCAATAAGTAATATTTCAGTTAATAGTAATGATAATCAGATTGTTAAAGAAGACAATGATGAAATTAAGAAGTATACTATACATGAAGATAAGATTTATAGTGATAATGATACTCTTTCTATTACTGATAAGAAAAAGATATTATTAAGTGAATGGAGAAAGGATCCTATTAAATCTAAAGATATATATAATATATCTAGAGAAGAATTAGATAAGATGCTTACTGATGCTGTTACTAATAATTTGAAGGTTAATCATATGGAAGATAATGTTAGTAATAAAGAAAATAAATTTGAAAGATTAAGTAATGATATTGCAAGAAAAGAAGATAATAAAGTAAATGATGAATTGGGTATTATTAAGAATAATCTTACTAATGAAAATAAGTATACTGTTTTAGAAAAGAAAGAAGAAAAGATTAACGTTGTAAAACCTCAAACTTTTTCTAATAATATAAGTGTTCATAATGATGAATATAAGGTTGATACTGTAACTACTGGTGTTGATTCTTCTTTTTGGGATGATGATAATGAATTAGGTTCTTTAGATAATGATTTGCCTGTTTACTATGTAGGGGATTCTAATGAAATATATAATCAATATGGTAAATTTGTTGGTAGAAATGGTGTTGGAGGATATCAAATAAATGAAGATAATAATCTTGTTTCTACATATAATAATACTGTTGTTGGACAAATTGGGGATATTCATGATATGGATAAAGTTAAAGGAAAAAGTAAAGTTAGGGTATATAAACCTAATAGAAAACTAAATTATAATAGTATAGATAAGAAAGATTCTGGTATAATTAGTTTACCTGTTATTATATTTATAATTTCTTTATTTTTACTTGTTGGTTCAGGAATTATTTTATATTTTATGAAATAATTCTTTTTCTTTTTTATTAGCAACATATATTGTTGCTTCTGTACCACAAAATCCTATGTTTACTTCATTAGATAGAACTGATGCCATTACAGCGTCTGCTCCTGGTGTTAGGGTTATTTCTACATCTAATCCTTCTTCCTTAAAGTATCCTAGGGAATCTGCAATGTATTGAGGTGCATAGAATATGCTGTGAGCTACTTCTGCTACTTTAACTTTGGTTAATGTAGTTTTTTCTTTGTTAATTTTAGCAAAATAAAATATAAAGCTAGTTAATAATATTATTAATATAATAATAAATATAGTTATCTTTTTTTTCATATAACCTCCTTAATCATAATATTTTATTCTAATTATTATTTATTGTTCTAAATAAATATTGATAATTTTTTTATTTTTTGGTAAATTATTAATAGGAGAGTGATAATATGAAAAGAATTGCTATAAATGGGTTTGGTAGAATTGGTAGATTGGTTTTTAGAATTATGGAAGATAATCCTGATTTAGAGGTTGTTGCTATAAATGATTTAACTGATAGTGAGCAACTTGCTTATTTGCTTAAGTATGATACTAATCATAGGGTATATAAAACTAATGAAATTGGTTATGATGATACTGGTATAGTAGTATCTGGAAGACATGTTAATGTTTATAGTGAAATGGATCCTGCTAAGCTTCCATGGGGAGATTTAAATATAGATATAGTTTTTGAATGTACTGGTGCTTTTTGTGATAAAGATAAAGCTATGGCGCATATTAATGCTGGCGCTAAGAAGGTTATTATTTCTGCTCCTGCTAAGGGTGATTTAAAAACTATTGTATATAATGTTAATGATAATATTTTAGATGGTAGTGAACAAATTATTAGTGCTGCATCTTGTACTACTAATTGTTTAGCACCTGTATTAAAAGTACTTAACGATAATTATGGTATTGTTAAGGGATATATGACTACTATTCATGCTTATACTAATGATCAGGTTACTTTAGATGTTTCTCATAAAAAGGGTATTTCTTCTAGAAGAGGTAGAGCATGTGCTCAAAATATTGTTCCTACTTCTACTGGTGCAGCTTCTGCAATAGGGAAAGTTATTCCGTCTTTGGAAGGAAAAATGCAAGGTAATGCTATGAGAGTTCCTGTTAGTGATGGTTCTTTAGTTGACTTGGTGTTAGAATTAAATAAGAATGTTACTGTAGAAGAGGTTAATAATTTATTTAAAGCCAATGTTAATGAAACTTTAAATTATACTGATGATCCAATAGTATCTTCTGATATTATATCTTCAAATTGTGGTGCTATGGTAGATGGGGCTTTAACTGATGTATTAGAAGTAGATGGAAAGCAACTAGTTAAGGTAGTAGCATGGTATGATAATGAGATGGGATATTCTTTTCAAATGGTTAGGACGGCTACTAAATTATAAATATATAAGTAACTTATTAACACTAAGTTGCTTTTTTTATTGGCTTTTATTGGTTATAAGTGTTATAATATTATTGCCAAGAGGTGATATTATGAAATTAGAAATTAAGAATTTATGTGTTGAAGTAGATGGGAAGATAATACTTGATAATATTAATCTTTCTATTGGGGATTCTGAAATACATGCAATAATGGGACCTAATGGTGTTGGTAAAAGTACTTTGTCTAGAGTTATTATGGGGGATTCTAGGTATAAAGTTATTAGAGGAGATATTTTATTTGATGGTAAGAGTATATTGAAATTACCTGTTAATGAAAGAAGTAAAATGGGTATTTTTCTTGCAATGCAATATCCTTTAGAAATAGATGGTGTAAGTAATCAAGATTTTTTGAGGACTGCTATTAGTAATAAAGATAATAAAAGAATTGGTTTATATGATTTTATTAAAAAATGTGAATCTGGTATTAATGATTTATCTATGAATAAGGAATTAATACATCGTAGTTTAAATGTTGGTTTTAGTGGAGGAGAAAAGAAGAAAAATGAAGTTTTACAAATTAAGTTATTAGAACCAACACTTATAATATTAGATGAGCTTGATAGCGGTCTTGATGTTGATAGTTTAAAGATTGTTTGTAAGAATATTAATGATTATATTAATACTCATAAAGAAACTTCTTTAATTATTATTACGCATTATCCTATGATTCTTAATTATTTAAAACCTAATTATGTTCATATTATTAATAATAAGAAAATAGTTAAAACTGCAGATGCTAATATAATTGATGATATAGAAAAGAATGGATATTCTAAATATACGGATAATAGTATAGACAAGGTTATGTAATTATGAATAAGATAATTATAGATAATGATAAGTTAAGTGAAATAATTGTTGATAATAGTGATGATTATGATATTGAGATAGTTAGTGATTTTAATTTAAAAGTTAGTGTTATAGATAATGTTATAGGTAATATATATATTCATAGTATTAATAGTAATTATAATGGTACTATAGATTATTATTTAAATGATAATAGTAAGTTATATGTAAATAAATTTTCTTTTAATGATTGTTGTAATGTTATAGAAAATATTTATTTAAATGGTATTAATTCATATATTAAATATAATTTTTCTTCTATATCTAGTTATAATAATAATTATAAGATGAAAATATTACATAATAATAATGGAACTTGTAGTTATATATTTAATAGGTGTATTGGTAATGATAAAGCGGAAGTTGTATTTGATATAGATAGTATATTAGAGCAAGGTAATACTTCTTGTATAATGGATCAAAATACAAAGATAATGTGTTTTGGTGATGTTAATGCTAAGATACGTCCTAATATGTATATTGATGAAGAGGATGTAGAAGCTAGGCATGGATCTGTTATTGGTAGATTTAGTGATGATGATATTTTTTATATTATGAGTAGAGGTATTAGTTATAAAGATGCTGTAATGCTACTAATTAGAGGATTTATTTTATCTAATTTAAATTTGGATGATGAAAGAAAAAAAGAGGTAATAGATATTATTAATAATAATTATAAATAGGAGGTGAATTATGAATAGAGAAGATTTTCCTATGTTAAATAAAGATATTATTTATTTTGATAATGGTGCTACTACATTGAAACCTAAGTGTGTTATAGATAGTATTAGTGACTATTATTCTAATTATAGTGCTAATGCTCATAGAGGAGATTATAAAATTAGTCAAAAAGTAGATAGTATGTATGAGGGTGTTAGAGAAAAAATAAGAAATTTTATTAATGCTAAGGAAACTAGTGAGATTGTTTTTACTAATGGTTGTACTGATGGTATTAATAGAGTAGTATTTGGTTATTTTAAATATAAGTTAAAAGCTGGGGATGAAGTATTAATTACAGAAAGTGAGCATGCTAGTAATATTTTACCTTGGTTTATATTGGAGAAAAGTATAGGTATAAAGGTAAAGTATATTCCTTTAGATAGTAATTATGAAGTTACTGTTGATAATTTGTCTAAGGTTGTTAATGATAATACTAAAGTTATTTCTTTAGCGTATGTTACTAATGTTATTGGCGATATTAGACCTATTAGGGATATATGTGAATATGCTCATAAGAATAATATTTTAGTTTTGGTAGATGGGGCTCAAAGTATTGGTCATATAAAGATGGATATGATGGTTGATGATATTGATTTTTTATGTGCTAGTGCTCATAAAATGTATGGTCCTACTGGTGTTGGTTTTTTATATGGTAAATATGATTTACTTAATGATATGATTCCACTAGAATATGGTGGTGGTATGAATGCTATGTTTTTAGAAGATGGTTATATAGAATTAAGAGAGGTGCCTGTTAGATTTGAAGCTGGTACTCAGAATATTGCAGGTATTATTGGTATGGGTAATGCTATAGATTATATAAATAAAATTGGTCTTAAAAATATTATTAAGTATGAGCATGAATTAAAAGAATACTTAGTAAGTGAGTTAAGTAAATTAGATAATATTATTATTTATAATAAAGATACTATTGGTAATACTGTTGCATTTAATATTAAAGATGTATTTAGTCAGGATACAGCAATGTATTTGGATAAATATAATATATGTGTAAGAGCAGGTAATCATTGTGCTAAGATATTAAATAATGTATTTAATGTTAATAATACTTGTAGAATTAGTTTAGCTTTTTATAATACTAAAGAAGAAATAGATAAATTAATTACTGTACTTAAAAATAGTAATAATATATATAAAGAAATACTATAGGTGAAGATATGGATAAAGATTTAAAGAGAAGTATAATATTAGATAATTATCAAGATAAATCTAATAGAATAAGACATGATAATGATAATAACTATATTAAGACTAATACTAGAATTAATACTTGTATTGATAATATAGATTTGTATATTAAGATAAATAATAATATTATAGAAGATATTAGTTTTGAAGGAGAAGCTTGTGTTATTAGTACTAGTAGTACTAATATACTTATTAACTTAATAAGAGGTAAGAGTATAGAAGATGCTATAAAGATTATTGATAATTATAAGAAAATGATAGATGAAAAAGAATATGATAAAGATATTTTAGGAGAAGCTATAGTATATGATGATATATATAAACAACCGGCTAGAATTAAATGTGCTACGTTAAGTTATGATGGTATATATAAAGAACTTGTTAAATATAGAGATAGTAAGTAATTACTATCTCTTTGTTATATTGAAAGGATTCTCTAATTATATGTAGAATAATATGGTTAGAGGTGAAGTTATGGATTATTATAATGAGATAAAAGAAAGATTAATAAAAGGTGAGATATACGATAAAGTTAAAGATTATTCAAAAGATAGAAATAAGATTAGAGTATATTATGAGACCGGAAAATTATTAAGCGAAGCTGGAAAAGAATATGGTAAAAATATTATTAAGCAATATTCTGAGAGGTTAATGATAGAAGTTGGTGAAAAGTATAATGAGAGAAATTTAAGATATATGAGGCAATTTTATGATATTTTTAGAGAACTAAATTGGAACCCAATGGGTTCCAAATTAACATGGACTAATATTCGAATCACTTTATCATTAAAATCAATTGAGGCAATTAAGTATTATATTAATATATCAGATAAATATAATCTTTCAAAAAGGCAACTAGAAGAGATGATAAAAAATAAAGAATATGAAAGATTACCAAAAGAAACAAGAGAGAAAATGATAGAGTTTAAAGAATTAGAAATGGTAGATTTAATACCTAATCCAATATTAATTAAATCTAGTGAAAAAATAGATAAATTTAATGAATGTGTTTTAGGAGAATTAATATTTAATAATTTAGATGGTTTTTTAAATCAGTTAGGTAAAGGTTTTACTTATGTTGGTAGTGAATATAAAATAAAAATAGGAGAAAGATATAACTATATAGATTTATTATTATTTAATATAAAATATAATTGCTATGTAGTAGTTGAATTAAAGGTTACGGAATTTAAAGCAGAATATATTTCGCAAGTTAGAAAATATATGAATTTTATAGATAAAAATATTAAGGAAACTACTAATAATAATACAATTGGAATAATTATATGCAAAAGAGAAAATAAATTTGTTATTGAGTATTGTTCTGATGATAGAATTACTGTTAGAAAATATGAATTAGTATAAAAAGAAAGATAAAATAGTAATTTATTCTTTCTTTTTTATTATTTGTATGCTATAATTTACTAAAAGGTAATGAGGTGTTACTATGGATATATATGAAGAATTTAAGAATATTAAAGATAAAGCTTTATTTTTTAAGAAAATAAGTAATTATAGTAATAAGATAGAATTATGGAATAAATTATCTAGTAGTGAGAAGAAGGGGTTAATATCTAGATTGTCTATAGAAGATATTAAAATATTATTTAATTCTTTAAATTCTATAGAAAGAAAAGAATGTTATCAATTATTTGATGATAAAAAATTAACTGGATATTATAAGAGTTTAAGTAAAGATGAACAAAAGAGAATGACTTCTGAACTTAGTGATATAGAAGTTAATAAAAATATTAAAAAAGGAGAAATAAAAGAAGAAAAAATAAAAGAAGAAAAAATAGTAGAAGTAAACGATAAAGAAGGAGTTAAAAAAGTATCTTCAGATATTGATAATAAAGGTAATGTTAGCTTTAGTTTATTAGTAGGTATTGTATTATTATTACTACTTATGATATTTTTTGTGTTTTAAATAGATTAATTATAAATTAATCTATCTTTTTTTATTATTATATGATATAATCATCTTATGATTAGAGGTGTTTTTATGGCTATGGATGATAGAAAAATAAGTGATTTAAAAAAGGATATTGATGTAAGAATTAACAAACAATTACAGCAGTTTGCTAATGCTTATAAAAATGGTAAATCACCTGAAGAGTTACATTTAATGTTTGAAAATTTTATTTCTGTCTTAAATAAGGATAAAGAAAAGTATATTGATGAGGATTTAAAAGCATATTTTTTAAGAAAAGAAAAACAATTATATGGAATGGAAATAGCTACTTATGGAAAATATTTTGATTTTTTTCAAAAGTGTATAAGAAATAGAGAAAGCGCTATTTCACAAAAATATAATAAATGGATTTATTCTCTAAATGATGTTGATTTGTATTTGTTAACAAAAGAGTACAAATCTTTATGGTATGATGCAAAATTTTATGAAAATGTCTTGAAAGATAATGAGAGAGCAAAAAATAAATTTTTAAATTCAGATGCTTTGAGAAAAGAAATTGATAATGTAAATTCTTTTTTGGAAGAATATACTAATGAGATAAATAAAGTTCTAAATGACAAAACAACTACTATAGATAATACAAATTCTAATTCTGATGAAGTAGATAATTTAATCAATTCAAAAAATACTAATGATAATGTTACTAATAAAGAAAAAGATATAAGTAGACCAAACGACTTAAGTGTGGAAGAATATAATAAATATCTTGCTTTATCAGGGACAATCGATGATTATATAGGTGCTATAGAGGCAGAAAGAGGTAATATCTTGAATGTTGCTATAGAAGGAAATAGTAGTTTGTATGAGAAATACTCAAGAGAATTAAATGTTTATATTGCTGAATTAAAAGGTTTAAGTAAAAAAGCAACAAATGCTAGCGAGAATTTTGATACTTTAAATGATAGCTTTAGAAAAATTAGAGAAATAATTAAAGATAAATTTAAATATGATTATAAGATGGGTGTTAAGAATCGAAAAAGAAAAGTAATTCGTGTTAAGAAACTTGCGTTAGGTATTGGAGGCTTTGCTATTGGAGCATTAGGAATTTCTCACTTAATATCAAGATCTTTAGTGTATATGAGATTTGGAGTAATTTTTGGTGGAATATCTCCTTTTATAGGTCCTTCTTTGATTGTTATACTTGGTGCTTTTATGCTTAAGAAAGCTCTTTCTTCAAATGAAAAATCTGTGGTAAAGACTTTTATTAGTAAATTATCTGATAAATTTAAAAGAAGAAGAAGTATAGATGATATAGAATTAAATAATGAGAATGATTTGTCAAATGATAGTGTATTAGTAGGAGATGACCTTGATAATAATTTAATTGAAGATGAAAATAATAGTGTAAGAAGGGTGAGATAATCTATGAAATATGATGTTGATTGCGTAGTTACATTGAACGATAATAAAGAATACTATCTAATTGATAAAAATGTTGTAGATGGTGATACTTATTATTATGCTGTAGAATATACTGGAGATGTAGATTCTATGTTTGATAATGAAAAATTATATTTTAAAGATGATAATGGTTATTTAGTGGATGTTGTTGATTTAGATATCATAATTAAATTGAAAGAATTATTTTTGAATAAATTTACAAGGATCGTTGCGGAATAATGTTTTCTTGACAAATGTGTTTATAAATGGTAATATATTAAGCCAACGGAAGGGGAATTTATATGGCAAAAAATAGAGATAAAAGAAAAGCATATTATGATTTTTATAATTTAGCAAAGTGTACTAATGATTATGGCGCTGAGGATTTGGAAAAGTTTATGTATTTTAGTAAGACACCATTGGTTTTTGTCCCAGAAAATGAAAAAATTCTAATTAGAAGAGTGCTTAATCCAAAACGAGAATTTTATCGTGTTGAAGGGCCTGGTAGACATTATTTAAAACCAGGATTAGAGGAATACATAAGAGTACCTAATCCTGCTAACTCGATTGTAATTGATCCTCATCAAGTGAGTGAAGAAGATAAAAAAGAAAATTTTACTTTTATACCTGGAATTGCAAGTGGTAATACTAATGGTGAAAACGATGCCTTGTATATTGATTATAAGGCTTTTGTGAAAATTGTTGATCCAATACAATTGTTTAATAGCGCTAATGTTGTTAATAACTTAATTAAAGAGTTAGTTTCTATTATAAGAGAATTTGTTGCTGAACATAGTAAGATTGAAATAATGACAAATTTTAGTAAGTATAAGATAGAGGACTTTGATAAAAACAATAGATTAAAAGGTTTTAAAAATAAATGTGGATTGGAAATTGAAGCAATAAGTGTTAATAGTGTTAAGGAAACGGATGAAGTAATTGAAGCAAGAAATAAAGTTTCTGTTGAAAAACAAAAGCTAGAGCAAGCTAAAGCTAGAAGAAAAGTAAGAAGAGAAGAGACAAAAGCGGATTTAGAAAGATATAAAGCTATGGTAGAGATGTATTCAGGCATGGGACTTCCTGAGAGTGATATTGCCTTTTTAGCAAGTATATATATGCGTATGGATGGTATTAATGCTGTTAAAGAATCTGATAAAGCCAATATTTTTCTAAGTATGGGTGATAGTATGAATATGAATCCTGCTTCTTTCTTTGCTATGCAAGCAGCAGCTAATTCAAACAAACACCAAAATAAAGAGAATTTTGATGATTTGAATGATGATTTAGATGATAATTTAGGACGTAGCAGATAGTTTTAGAGATTTATATAGAAAAAGAAAAGATAAATTATAACTTTTTCTTTTTTTTTATTAACTTGTATGTTATAATATATTAGAGAGTTGAGGTGTTTTTGTCGTGTTTAAAAATATTAAATTTTTTATGTTTTTTATATTATGTTTTTGCTTGTACAATATAAAAGTTAGTGCAATAGTATTTCCAGAGGGAGAATGCCATTACTCTAATTTTGTTTTCTCTCCTGAAATTGAAGAAAAGATTAGTAAAGGATATGCTATATCAATAAGAAAAGAAGTAGGTATTGTTCAGCAAAATAACGAAAAACCAAAATTTTTTTATTTAGATGATAGTGGTAAAAAATATGAAGTTAATACTCAATGTGCTGGAAGCGTATTGGGTGAAGTTTTTGATTTCTTCTTTACTGATGAAAGATGGTGCATATTGAAGGAAAACAATCAAACTCAACTTAATTATATTAATAGAGATTATGGAAAGTTTACTTCTTGTCCTAAATATGTTTCTTTTTATCAATCTGGTAGTGATGATTATATGTTTTCACATGAAATGCCATCCTTTTCATTGGGAATTGATGCATATGCACCTTTAGATGAGGCAACTTCTGGACTGGAGTATAAATCAATAAAGAATGATTATGAAAAGAGTAGTTGTCCTAAAGAAATTTCTTGGTTAGTTGAACCGGATAATCCTTCAGAAGAAAATTTTTATTGTCTTTATTCTAAACATGTTGCTGATTATGGTTGCTATATAGTAGAGGTTAATTATAATAAAAAAAATGATGATTTAAAGGTTTATTCAAATGTTAATACTTGGTCGGTAGATCCTTTTGAAAATAATTCTACTATTTACTCAAGCGCATTTAAGAGCAAAATGAAGGAGGGCAATTGCCCTAGTTATATTAGTGGTGGACCTACTATTGATACTTCTGTTGCTAGTGTTATTCCTGTGACGCAGAGACATAAATTTGGCGTTTTTTCCTTTCAAGAGAAGGCTTCAGGTCAATATTATGTAACTGAGTTTGATGGCGGTCCATTTATGTTTAATGTCTCTCCAATAAAAAGAGTTGATTCTAAACCAAAAATATATTCAGAAATTCTTCCAAAAGATAAAAGTATTGTTGGATATGATTGTAAGGAATTAATTGGAGATAAGATGATTGATTTATTAAAAAATGTAGTTAAAATATTAAGAATTTTAATACCTATAATATTAAATGTATTTGGAATTATTGATTTTGCTAAAGCTATATTTGCTGGTAAAGAAGATGAAATGAAAAAAGCACAAACTAAATTTATTAAGAGATTAATAATTGGTGTTATTATATATTTAATACCTTCTATATTAAATTTAGTTTTAAATATAGCAAATAAAATATGGCCTGTTATTGATAATACTTGCATTAAAGAGATTTTAGATTAGAGGTGAGATTTTGTGAGTGATATATGGTTATGGATTGTTGGCGGTATAAGATCTTTATTCTATTTTTTAGATGGTGCTGTATATGGCTTTGTAATTAATTTATATAATATTTTTAGGTGGATATGCGGCGCTAGAATAGTTGATAATTCTATTATGAATGAATTAGCTACTAGAGTGGGATTTATATTAGGCTTAGTAATGTTTTTCTATATATCTTTTGATTTTATACAAATATTATTAGATCCAGATAAATTAACTGATAAAGATAAAGGACCTTTAAATATTATTAAGAAATTTTTAGTAGTTATAGTATTGTTAGGTACTTCTAGATATATATTTGATTTAATGTATAATTTTCAAAATATAATATTATCTAATGATGATGGAAGAGGATCCATTATTGAAAAATTAATATTACCGTATAATATTGAAACACAGAATTTTGGTTACGCTTTAAGTGCTCAGTTTTTTACTAATTTTTATCGAGTGGATAGTAATATTTTATTAACAGAAAACAAAGAGATGGATGATTTTACCTATGAAGAGTGTAGTGACTTTGTAGAAATACTTCATTCTGATATTGCTGATAGAGGGGATTTTTCAATTGGAAAAATTTGTCTTGTTGAAAAATATGAGACTAAAGTAAATGGTAAAGATGTTAAAGACTTTTTTATAGATTTTAATTTATTGTCGCTTCCTGTTGGTATTTTTGTTGCTTGGATGTTAGTTATGTATTGTATTTCGGTAGGTATGAGAGTAATACAATTGATTATTTTGCAAATTGTTTCTCCTGCTGCAATAATATGTTATTTGTCTCCTAAGAAAGAAAATACCTTTACCAAATGGCTTAAAATATATTTTTCTACATATATTGATGTGTTTATTAGAATAGCTATAATTGATTTTATTGTATTATTATCTGGGTTGATTCTTGAAGTGTCAAATCTTAGCTCTGATAGTGGTATTGTAGCGACTGGGGATATGCAATTTTGGATTAAGGTATTTATGATAATGGCATTATTGTCATTTGCTAAAAAAGCTCCGGAATTGCTTAAGAAATTACTTCCTGATAGTATGCAAAGTGGTCTTAGCTTCGGAATTAGAGCTAAAGATAGAGCTGGATTAGGAATTTTGGGTGGAGCTTTAGCTGGCGCTGCAACTGGTGTAGTTGGTGGCTTTGCTGGAGGAAAAGGGTTTAGTAGATTTACCGGAGCAATAAGTGGAGCTTTAGGTGGCACTGGGCGAGGAATTGGTGCTGGTGCTAAAGGTAATAATTTACGTGAATCTTTAGCAAATGCTAGAAAAAACCAAGCTCAAGCTAATTTAAATAGAGCTCAAAGGATTGCTTCTGGTACTACATTAAGTGAAAGAGCTGGAGATTTTGCCAAAGGAATGTTTGGTATTCAGGGAGGATATTCTGGTGTTGACTCAAAATTATCTGCATATGATTCTTTAAATTCTTTAGTTGATGGAGAAGATATAGTAAAAGATTATGAGACTCAACGTACTAAAGCTAATGAAGATCTTGGTAAAGCTCAAAGAGAATTTGATAGAGTTAAAAGTGCGTTTTCTTCAGGAAATGCCACACAAGCGCAACTTGATGCTGCTCAAATTTCTTTAGATGTTGCTCAAGATGCATATTCTAAAGCAGATGCTAGAAAAAGCGCTGCTAGAGAGGCTGTATGGAAAGCTAATATGACTGGACATAATGTTAATCAGATAGAAGTTAAATGGGTTGATCACAATGGTAATGAAATTGTAGAGTCAGAAAGAGCTATTACTGAAGCTGGACAAAATGCTAGTATAAAAGCAGGTATGGAAAATGTTACGAGAGTTAGTGGCAAAAAATATGATTCTAGAAAAGCATTTAATACTGATAGAAAAAGATTACAAGGTGAATCAAATAGATTTCATAAGAATGGCCATTAAAGGGAGTGTGATATATAGTGAATAATGGATATTTGGTTCCTGCTAATGCTAAGAGAGGGACTCTTATATTTAATATATTTAGGCCTTTTGATTTGATATTGTTTCTTGTTGGGGTAGGTACTTCTTTACTTATGTTAGCAATATTTGCTAATAGTAATATTATTACTACTTTGATAGCGCTTCTCCCTGGATGTATATGTGGTTTATTGGTTGTACCTGTACCTAATTATCATAATGTTTTATGTGTATTAATAAGTGTGTATAATTTTTATACTGGTAGAAGGAATTATTATTGGAAGGGTTGGTGTTTTTATGAGCAAATTGACGAAAAGCGTAAGTAATACTAGTAAGTATAGTGAGGATTGGATACCTATTAAGGCTATTGAAAATGGTACTATTATTCTTGATAATAAGAGTAAGGTTACTGGTGTTAAGATTAGGCCTAGAAATATATTTATATTAGATCCTGTTACTCAAGATAATGTTATTATTTCTTTAAAGAATTTTTATAATACTATTGATTTTGAATTTTGGTTAATATGTACTGATAGACCTGTTGATATAAGTGGTTATTTAGCTAGGTTACAGTTATTATTTAATCAGACTCAGAGTCCTGTTATTAGGAAATTAATTAGTCAAGATATTATGAAAGCTAATAATTTTATGGATAATAATGTTACAGATACTGAATACTATATTTTATTTAAAGAAAAGAATAATGATATGATTCAGAAGAAGATTAGGACTTTAATTACTGGTCTTGCTAATTGTGGGTTAGATTGTGCACAGACTTCTAATGATGATTTGAGAGTAATTATAGATAGTTTCTTAAATGGGGGAATGAGAACTGATTTTGGAACGGTGGTGTCTGGTAATGTTTAAGAGTGAGATAGCGCCTAAGGGTATTCAATTTAGGGCTGGAGATTTTTCTATTAGTGATAAATATGCTACTATTTTAACTGTTATATCTTATCCTAGATATATAGGACCTGGATATTTGTCTAGTTTAACTAATGTTCCTGGTGTTAAGTTGGTTGTTAAACATATTCCTCTTCCTTTTTCTGTTCTATCTAAGATGTTAAATAAGGAAATTGCTGATTTAAAGACTAGATATCAGCAAGAGAAGGATGTTACTATTCAAGAAAGAATTAGACAGGATGTAGAGAGTTTAGAATATTATATTCAACAATTTACTGCTAGTCAGACTAAGACTTTTGATTTTCAGATGCATTTGTTAGTTACTGCTGATACTAAGGATGAGTTAGAGTCTAGAAAATTAAATTTAAAAAATTATATGGATGCTATGGAAATGAGAGCAGTTCCATTAAGATTTGAACAAGAAAATATTCTTAAATCTATGATGCCTGTATTTGAAAAGCAGGTTATAGAGGATAGAATTGGTACTCCAATGCCATCATCTACTATGGCTGCTATGTATCCATTTGTTTTTGATAGTATTAAAGATGAGGGATTATCTACTTTACTTGGTGTAGATTTCTCTGGTGGTGTTGTATTATTTAATCAGTTCCTATATCAAATAAGAAAAGAAAATAATAGAAATAATGCTAATATGATTATTTTAGGAGCATCTGGTTCTGGTAAGAGTACTGCTGCTAAAATGATACTTAGAAGTCATATTAGAAATGGATATCAGATTGTTGCTATTGATCCTGAGGGTGAAATAAGTGATATGACTAGAAATTACGGTGGAGAAGTAATTGATTTAGGTAAAGGTGGAGCTTATGGTTTAATCAATCCTCTTGAGATAATAGCGGATGCTGATGATGAAGATATTAAGAATGGACAAGGTTATACTGTTTTAAATACTACTTTGCAGAATTTAAAAGCTTTTATGAAGTATTATTCTCCTGATATTGAAGAAGATGTTCTTAATATGTTTAGTGAAGTTGTGCAAGATACTTATGCTAGGTTTGGAATAGATTTTAATTCTGACTTTAGTAGATATACTTCTAATGATTATCCTATTATGCAAGATGTATATGCTACTATTATTGGTAAATTAAGAGCTATGACTGAAAAAACTCGTGAAAGAGATATTATGGAAAGGTTAGAGATTAAGATTAGACCTTTTACTAGAGAATTAAAATATTTCTTTAATGGTCATACTAGTATTAATGCTAATGGGGATTTTTTAGTATTTAATATAAAAGAATTAATGAATAGTGATGCTAATATAAGAAATGCTTTATTATTTAATGTATTAAAGTTTGCTTGGGGATTGTGTTTAAATCCTGAAGTAAATACTGTTTTATCTGTTGATGAGGCCCATGTGTTATTAGGGGCTAAGAATACTTTAGGTGCTGAATTTTTAGCACAAGTACAAAGAAGAGCTCGTAAATATAATACTGGTACAATTATTATTACTCAACAGCCTTCTGATTTTGTCGCTGAAGGAATTCTTATGCATGGTAAAGCTATATTTGATAATTCGTCTTATTATTTAGTAATGGGATTAAGAAAGCAATCTGTTGATGATTTAGCACTTCTTGTTGATTTGAACGATAATGAGAAAGAGAGTATTAAGAGATATAATCAAGGTGATGCGTTGTTTGTTTGTGGTTCTAGAAGAATGCAAATAAATGTTATTGTTAGTGAGGAAGAATTAGAATCCTTTGGTGTTGGAGGAGGATTATAGTTATTTGATTGGTGGTGATGTAAATGGAAGATGACAAGAAAGAAGATGGGACTTCTGAATCTACAGTTGGTAAAGTTAGAAAAGTGATTGCTGCTGTTTCTACTGTAAAGATGGTATTTGTTGTCTTCGTGATTGCATTGCCATTTTTAATGCTTGCTGCTTTGTTTATGGGAGCAATTGGAGCGAATAATGAAGATGTTGATAGTGGTGGTAATGGTGACTTAAGTTATAATCCTTCTCAACTTAGATGTAGTGAAAATGGTTTTTCTATTTGTTATACTTCGTTTTCTAAGGAGGAGTTTAAAGAAAAAGTTAGTGCATATGCAGAAAAAAATCCTGGAATGAAGGATTTTGCTGAATATTCAGATGACTATTATGATTATGCTAATTCAGTACAAGTTAATCCTGAATTAGTTGTTACAGTTGCTTTAAAAGAAAATGGTGGTAATATTACTGTTGGTAATCATAATTATTGGGGATATGGATGTACTAATACTGGTGGGGGTAAAGACTGTAATAGTTTTTCATCTTTTATGGATGGCGCTAAGAAGGTAATTGATAGTGCTAGTAATTGGGATAGTTTATTTAATTGGTTTGCTATTGGTAAGTATTCTTATATAGGTGATTATTGGGAAAATCCTGGTGGTTCTGGTACTGGCGGTTGTTATTATGCTTCTTATATATATCCTAATAATATGCCGGATAGAGTTAAGAAAGCTTGTGCTACTGGTAAGAATTGTTCTGGTTCTTCATGTGCTGTAACTACTCAAGATGATCAAGATGCTTATTCTAATTATCTTGTTGATGTAATGGCTTATTTTAGAAAAGAAGTATTTGGGTTAGCTAAAGATGAGGGTGGAGTTGTTCCTAATATTGATCCCAATATAGATGATGTAGATGTTGCTACTATTATTAAGTGGGACCAAGAAACTGCTTGGAAATATTTAATTGGTAGGGCTACTTTAGATAGACATCCTAATATTACGGAATCTGAAATGAATTCTAGAGTTATAGATATAGAGGTTCCTATGAGAAAATGGAAGAGTGGTACAGGAAACAATACTAGAACTGATACTGAGAGAGTAATGCAAAAGATAACTGTTAATAAGGCAATTGCTAATGTTTGGAAGGCTTTTTTTGAAGATGTATATGAGAACGCTCCTGATTTTGTTATTGGTAGTTATGATGGTTGCTATGAATATAGACCAATAACTAATGGTACGGTATTATCTCCACATTCTTATGGTGTTGCTTGTGATATAAATGCTAGTGTTACTGGTAATGGATATGATGATAGATCTATGTCTAGTACTGAATGGGAAAAGTTACCAGAAACCAGGGCAAAATATCAAGTTATTTATAAGGGATCTCCTGTTGTTCAAATAGCACATAAGTATACTTTAATTAATGGATCTGATTGGAATAATGGTGGACACGATGCAATGCATTTTAGTTTTATTTCTGATTGGACTAGAGATAAGTCAATTAGTTGTCAGGGAAAGAGTTATTGTAGCTGAGGTGATTATTAATGAATAAGAGTAATATTAAAGTGTTTATTTTATTGATAATTGTATTTGCAATATTCTTTGCGTTAGCTTATTTTTTTCAAGATGATAGAAAATTATCAAAGGGTTTAGTTATTATTAATGGTTATAATACTTATGAATATAGGTATAGAAATTGGAGAAAAGCATCTAACTATGGTATTAAGTGGACTAAGTTTAATGTTTACTCTAATCAAGAATATGTTGGTAAGTTCTCTGTTAATGTTAATAATAAGTTTTATTTCTTTGATGATAAAATTAAAAGTCATGAAATTGAATATCCTTTTATTGCTTTTGGTGTTGATTTAAATATTAAATTAGTTAATTATAAGGAAGATAGCATAAGTGATAATGATACTGTTATAATAAATAATTATTTGAAGTCAAAGAAAAATAATTATACTGGTCAGTTTAATGTATTAAAAAAATATGATGTTGATTTAAATAATGATAAGAATAATGATTATATTTATGTTGTTTCTAATCAATTATATACAGATAATTATATTTATTCCGTATTTGCTTATGTTGATTCTAAGTATATTGATATTAGTTATTTAAGTAAAGATGATAATTATAAATCATATGATTTAGTATGGGTATTGTCTGTTGGAAATGATAATTATAATGATATTATTTTAAAAGATAATTCTAGTGAAAAGGGTAATTGTTATTTACTTAGATATGCTAATGATAAATATAATTTTATAAAGAGATAATTATTTATCTCTTTTTCTTTAGGTTAAAATAAGAACATTATTTTATTAAATCCATAAAATATGATTGAATAGATAAAAAAGGAGGGATACTTGTGAATAATTATGGATCTTCAGCAGCGATAGTTTTAGTTTTATTTATTTTACTTATAATTATATTAGGTGCATGGATTTAATAAATAGGGGGTGATTATGATGACAAATAATTCTTGTGATAATAATTGTAAATCAGGAAATGGATTCTTGATAATTGTTGTTTTATATATATTACTTGCTATAATTTTAGGATCATGTTTTTTTTAAGATAAAAAGATAACTAATATGGGTTATCTTTTTTAAAAAAATAAAAAAAAATTAAAAAAAGTGTTGCAAAATGGAATGAAGTATGGCATACTATTACTTGTTAGTTTAATTAGCAAAAAAAACCTAATAAATTAATTAAATTTAAATTAACAAAAGTGTAATTGTAAGTGAGGTATTTTGTATGTTAATTGGAAAAAGAATTAAGGATATGAGATTAGAAAAGGGAATGAGTCAACAAGAATTAGGAGATTTAATTGGTGTTACTAAGGTTTCTATATGTGGTTATGAAAATGGAACTAGAACACCTAGTTTAGATACTTTTTGTATTCTTGCTGATATATTTGAAACTACAACTGATTATTTATTAGGTAGAGAAGTACCAGTTGTTAGTGAAGATGGTAATGAATTTATTGGTGTGGTATCTAGAGATGATATAAATATTATAAATGAAATTAAGCATTATCCAAATTTATATGGTAAATTAATAAAAGATGTTAAAAGATATGTTAGTTTAATTGTAAAAAAAATGAGATAATAAGTAGAAGTACTTATTATTTTTAATAATATTTGGTATAATAATAATTGGATGTGATAAAAATGGATGTTAAACAATTATTTGAAAATGATTATTTAGGTAAAATGGTTACTGTAGAAGGTTGGATTAGAAATCATAGAAAACAAAAAGATTTTGGATTTATTGATTTTTCTGATGGTACTTGTTTTGAACATTTACAAATAGTATATGATAATAAGTTAAAGAATTTTGACGATGTTAGTAAGTATTTAGTTGGTTCTGCGATAGAAGTAGAAGGTGAAATTGTAGAATCACAGGGTAATCAAAAATTTGAGTTAAAAGCAAGTAATATTAAATTATTAGGAGATTGTCCTAGTGATTTTCCAATTCAACCTAAAAGACATACTAAAGAATTTTTAAGAGATATGGCTTATTTAAGACCTAGAACTAATTTGTTTCAAGCTGTATTTAGAGTTAGAAGTGTAGCTGCCTATGCAATACATAAATATTTTCAAGAAAGAGGATATGTATATTTTCATGCACCAATTATAACTGCTAGTGATTGCGAAGGTGCAGGAGAAATGTTTCAAGTAACTACTTTAGATTTGGACAGAGTTGCTAAAGATGGAAAAGTTTCTTATGATAAGGATTTCTTTGGTAAGCCTGCAGCTCTTACTGTTTCTGGTCAATTAGAGGGTGAAACGTTTGCAATGGCATATAAAAAAATATATACTTTTGGGCCTACTTTTAGGGCAGAAAATTCTAATACTAAGACACATGCTAATGAGTTTTGGATGATTGAACCTGAGATTGCTTTTTGCGATTTAGAAGGTGATATGGATATTATGGAAGACCAACTTAAATATGTTGTTAAGTATGTTTTAGATAATTGTCCTACTGAAATGGAGTTTTTTGATAAATTTGTTGAAAAGGGGTTAATAGATAAGTTGAATAAACTTATTGATAGTAAATTTACAAGAATTGATCATGAAGAAGTTATTTCTATTTTAAAGAAAGCTGATGTTAAATGGGAATTTGAACCAGAATATGGTGAAGATATTGCTAAAGAACATGAAAAATATATTACAGAATATTTTAATGGACCTGTATTTATTAAAAATTGGCCTAAGGATATAAAAGCATTTTATATGAAACAAAATGATGATGGTAAGACAGTAGCAGCAGTTGATTTAGAAGTTCCAGGAGCAGGTGAATTAATGGGTGGTTCTCAAAGAGAAGATAACTATGATAAGTTAGTTAATAGAATGAAGGAACTAGATATGTCAACTAATGATATGGAATGGTATATTAATTTGAGAAGATATGGTAGTTGTGTACATTCTGGATATGGAATGGGATTTGAAAGGTTACTTATTTATTTAACTGGTGTGGATAATATTAGGGATGTTATTCCTTATCCTAGAACTCCAGGTAATTGTGATTATTAAGATAGTTTTTTACTATCTTTTTTTTTTGGAAAAAATTGGAAATATTAATATATGTATTATTGGGTATATTAATAATGATTGGAGGGAAAAAATGAAAAAATTATTATTAATATTTTGTATAGTATTTTTAATGTGTGGTTGTGATATGGGAACTGATACTTTAACTTGTACTTCTAATAGTGTTAGTAATGGTTTAACTACTGATACTAAGTATGTAATAAAGTATAGTGGTAATGATGTAAAATATGTTACAATTACGTATGATTATAATCAAGATCAAAATACTACTAATGATGATACTATGGATGGTGTTGATGCTTCTACTGATGGAACTACTCCTGATAGTGATAATGTTCAAAATGATGGAAGAACTACTTCTGATGAAGTTATTGATGGTGTAGTAGGAGATACTATTGATGGTGTAGTTGATGGTGTTAAAGATACTATATTAGATATAGCGGGTATTAGAAATTCATATCAGAATCAATTTAGTTCTCTTGATAATATTGAAGGGTTTTCTTATGATGTAGATGTTGATAGTGATAGAGAATATAGAGTTGTATATAAAATTGATTTTGATAAGATAAGTGATTCTGATTTAACTAGGTTTAATGTTGATAGAAATTTTGATAATATTAGAACTAGTTATGAGGATTTAGGATATACTTGTAAATAAAAAGAAAGTTATTTATTTAACTTTCTTTTAATTTAAATGATTTAGTATTTGTAACAGTAATATTATTATATTTAGTTGTGTATTTAATTGTATAATCTCCTGGTTCAGTTATTTTATTAACTGCATTTTCTACTGCTTCTACTGAGTAAGTTTTGGATTCTAATTTTCCATTAATACTATAAGTTGTTGTTGCCTCATCTGTTACGTCTTTTTCATCAAATTCGATTGTTATTTTGTCTTCAACATATTCACCAATATTGAATTCTGTATGTGTTTGATTTGTTATAATTTTTAATTTATCTTTATCTTCTACAAAGGCTTTGACATTTGCTTTTAATGTTGCACCATCTGAAGCGCTTGATTTAAAGTTTTTATACTCTGTTTTAACTGTAACCGTTATACTTCCTGTCGTTGTTGGTTTATATGTATATGATTTATCGGTAGTAAATGCAATTTCTTTACCATTTATGTATATGCCATATCCAAAGTCACCTAATATACCTTTTATTTTATCTACAAATGTATCAGTACTATGACCAAACACATCTTGTGAGAAATATTTTTTAAGATTATCGCTTGAGTTAGGATCATTTGCGGCATCCCAAGTTATTTTTATTCCGTTTTTATCATCTGTTACTTTTAAATTTTTAACATTTGATAATTTTTCAAATCTTGATGATACTTCAGTTGGTTCTGTGCCTTCGGCAAAATATTCTGTTATTTTTAAATCACTTGGTGTGTTATCACTTGGTAGTTGAGGTGGCCATGTCATGTTTTCAACTGTTACTGATTTAACTGATGATGGAACTTTAAATGGTTCTGTAGTTACTGGTATGGTTTTCATTACAGCTCTCATTAATCTATCTTTTGGTTCACTTGCACCTGTTAAATAGTAATCTGATGATGTTTTTTCATATCCATACCAAAGGGAAATTGCTAATTTTGAAGTATATGCTACAGACCATAAATCTTTTACAGCATATGATGGTAGGCCATGTTTTCTTAATTCATCTTCACTAAAGTTTGAAGTACCTGTTTTTACGGCTTTTGTTCCTTGATATTGGTTTGTTCCTCCAGAGAAACCATAGTGAGCTGCATGTTCTAATATATTTGTCATTAGGTATGCAGATGATTCTTTCATAGCTTGATTTTTTTTGTAGTTAAATTCTGTTGTTTCATCTGTATCTCTATATTTAATTGATTTTACTGTATGAGGTTCTATGTAATAACCACCATTGCCAAATGCTGCATATGCTGCTGCCATTTGTACTGTTGTTACACCTCGTTTTAATCCACCTATAGCGTAAGCCTCATAGGCTACGTTATCTTCTAATTCTATTCCTAAATTATTAACAAATTTTACTACTTTATCATTTCCTACATCTTTATTAACTCTTTGAATTGATTTTACTGCTGGCACGTTTCTAGATACGGCTATAGCACTTTTCATTGTCATTAATCCTTGATATCCACCATCCCAGTTTCCAAAACTTGTTCCATCAGAATATGACCATGGTTCATCAACAAATAATTCATAAGTAGAGTAGTTATCATATTCTATTCCTGGACCATATGCAAATATTGGTTTTGCGGTTGAACCTGGCTGCCTTTTTGCCATGGTTGCATAGTTATATGTTCTTTCTCCCTTTCTGTTTCTTCCTGCACCTAAGGCTTGTATTTCACCATTATTAATATCTAATACTGTAACACCTGCTTGTATTTTATCATCTGGCCAGTCGTAATTTGATCCATCCATTATAGCGTCTAGGCCTTTTTGTATATCTGGATCTAATGCTGTATATATTTCCATTGATACTGTATATGGATCATTTTTTGTTTTTTGTTTTACTTCATCTATTACAGCATCTACATATCCTTGATACAATGTTTTTTCTTCTTTATCAGTAAGTAGAGATTTAACATCTATACTTTCTGCTACTTCAGCTTCTTCTTTAGTTATATATCCATGTCTTACCATCAGTTTTAATACTGTTTTTATTCTTCCTTGAGCATTTTCTGGATATTTATATGGGTTGTAACCATTAGGGGATTGAAATAATCCTGCTATTAAAGCTGCTTCAGGTAATGTTAATTCTGATACGTTTTTATCAAAATAATATTTAGATGCTTCTTGAACACCATATACATTTCCACCTAATAGGCTATCATTTACATAAAATTCTAATATTTCTTTTTTTGTATACTTCTTTTCCATAAAGAATACAGATAAATATATGTCTTTAAATTTTCTTATTATTGTTTGATCAGTTGATGTTAGATTGTTTTTTACTACCTGCATTGTTAGGGTAGATGCACCACCAGCGCTGCTATTTCCTGTTATTTGTCCAATCGATGCTTTTAAGAATCTAGCACCATCAACACCATTGTGTTCAAAGAATCTAGAATCTTCTGTTGCTATTATAGCGTCTATTAGTACTTGAGGTAATTTGTCATATTTAACAGATTCTCTTTTTTCTATACCTAATTTTGCAATTATATTCTCTTTACTATCATATATTATTGTTTGATCTTGATTTGCTAGTGCATTTGGATCAAATTCTCCAGTTGTGTTAACGATATATAAGAAGAATCCAAATACTGCAAATACTCCTAAAGCACATAAGAAGATAAATAAACTTAGTAATTTTTTCCATAATTTACGTTTTTTTCTAGGTTCTTTTTCTTTTTTATTATTTTTTGTTTCTTTCTTTTTTTCTTCTTTTAATACTTTTTTATCTTCTTTCTTCTTTTTTTCTTTCTTTATTTTTAACATACTTATTACCATCCTTTTTTATCTTAATAATTTATCAATTATTTTAATATAATCTAATCTTGGAGCATATTTAAATTCTATATAAAAACCTCTCTCTTTAAAATAATTAATTGGTATTGATTTTCTTTTGTTGTTATTAATAAAATCTAATAAATCACTACCTAATAGTAAGTATGTTTCATTTAAAGAAGTAAATCTTACTATTAGAAATGTAATGCCACCAAATTTAATTATTCTTTTTATGTGTTCTAATTGATGTTTATGAATATTGGAAATAGGGAAACTCGTTTTACTTATTGTTTCTTTAGCATCAAATTCAATATATTTTTCCTTATATATTCCAATATAATCTAATGTAGATGGTTCACTAAAGTAGGCTTCTCTAATAATATTTTTGGGATATTCTACATTTACTACTTTTATTGGAGTAGGTTTTTTATAGATTACAGCGATATTATTTTGCAAGTAATATTTATTTGTTTCATTAAGGTCATTTTCTAATATCATGCCTCTATTAGCGTAATTGCTTTGTTTAAAATACTTCTTGCTAATCATAACATCACCTTTAATTAATTATACTATAAATATATATTTTTTACTATAAATTAAATGTATTAAAAAATTTTTTTTACTTAAGTGTAAAGTGGTAAAATGAATTATTACGCATATTATTTTATATGAGAGAAAATAATAAATTAGTTATATTTTTATACATATTTGTATTAAGTTTTGTTATATCTTTTATATTTATAAGATATTGTAGTAAAAAATATGGGGATGTTCTTATTTCTTATGGTGAAGGAGAAGCTAAAAGAGTTATTACTTTAATTGTTAATAATTCTATTTATTTAGATAAATACAAAAATATTAATATAAATAATTTTTTTAGTATAAATACTGATAGTAATGGTAATATAAAAAGTATTGATTTAAATAGTTATAGTGCTAATAATTTATTGGATATGATAAATAAGGATATTAACAATAATTTAATGTGTTTAGAAAATGGTAATATAGATAATATGAGTATAAAATTAGATAGTATTTCATCTTTAGATTATAATAATTTTAAAAATGGTTTTGTATATTCTGTACCTATAGGATATTTATTTGGTAATGGTTTAGTTAATAATTTGGGCCCTAATATTCCGGTTAAGGTTATATTAATTAGTGATGTTGTTTCTTCTATTTCTAATGAGGTTAAGGATTATGGAATTAATAATGCTATGATAGAAATTAGTGTTAATGTTAAGGTATCGGCTTTGATTAATATGTTATTTTCTTCTAAGAGAATAGATATGAATATTAGTAGGGTTATTTTTATGAAAATAATACAAGGAAATATTCCTGAATATTATTTTAAAGGTAATAATTAAAATATTTGTAAACAATTAAGAAAATATTAAAAAAAAGATATATATTTTGTTATAATTATATGTAGTTTAGAGGTGGTATTGTGGATAATAGTTTAGAGAAGTTACTTAATCAAGTTGGTATTAATGAAGATTATATGATATTTTTTGATAAGTGTTATATAAAGAATGTTGTTGTTGATAAGGATAGTAATTGTTTTAATTTTGTTATTTGTATGAATAATATACCTCCAAAAAATGTGTATGATGATTTATTAAATTGTTTAAAAGAAGAATTTAATAATAAGGTTATTTTAACTTTTTTATATGATGGCGATGATTATTCTAATATTAGAGATTATTTTAATTCTATTATTAAGGACTATGCTAAGGATAATTCTCGATATAGTTTATTTGTTGATAGAGATATAGATGTTAGTGGTAGAGATGTTGTTTTTAATGTTTTTAATAAGATAGAAGAAATAAATATTAATAATATTAAAAATGAGATTATTTTAAAATTAAAAGAATATGGTTTTAATGTTAATATAGATGTTAATTTAGATTTAAAAAGTGAAGAAGATATTGTTAATAGAATAGAAGCTGATAAAATAGTTGAAGCTCCTAAGTATGTGGAAAAACAAGTTCAAGAAGATAAGAGTGAAAAATCTTATTATAAACCTAAGAAGAGTAGAGAAATAACTAAGATTAAGGATTTATTATATGAAGTTGATAATATTAATGTAGAAGTACAAGTATTTGGTATAGATATATTTGAAGCTAAGAGTGGATATAAGATATTTACTTTAAAGGTAACTGATTTTTCTGATAGTATGTATTGTAAGATTTTTACTAAAGATGATGAAGAATATTCTAGATTAAAAGCCTTAATTAAAAATGGTAATTGGTATTCTATGTATGGTAGAGTTAAAGAGGATAATTTTTCTAATAACGAATTGGTTTTTATGACTAGGTTTAAGGATATTGTATCTATAGATCCTAAATTAGATTGGGTTAGAGTAGATAATAGCCCAAAGAAAAGAGTTGAATTACACGCTCATACTATGATGAGTCAAATGGATGGTGTAATAGATGAGGTTAAATTAGTTAAACAGGCTATTAATTGGGGACACTCTGGTATTGCTATTACTGATCATGATGGCTGTCAGGCTTTTCCTCATGTATTTAATGAAGTTACTAGTTATAATAAAAAGATACTTGCTCCTTATAAGGATAAGATAAAGGAGTTAGAAGATAAGAAGAATGGCATAGATAAAGAACAAGTTTGTGATATTAAGTTAATTGATGATGAAATTATAAAAGTTAAAGAAGATATGGCTAATGCTCCTATTTTTAAAGCTTTATATGGTACTGAACTTGAAATGAGTAGTGATGAATTAGATATTGTAATAAGACCTAATGATAATAATATTAACGATTCTACTTATGTTATTTTTGATACTGAAACTACAGGATTTAATCCAGGACTTCATGATACTATGATTGAGATAGGTGCTGTCAAAATGAAGAATGGTAATCTTATTGATTCTTTTGATGAATTAATTAATCCTGGTGTTCTTATTGATAATGAAATATCAAATCTTACGGGTATTACTAATGAGATGGTAAAGGATTGTCCTAATGAAGAAGAAGTAACTCGTAAATTTAAGGAATGGATAGGTGATTTACCACTTGTTGCTCATAATGCTAGATTTGATGTTAATATGTTAGAGAGCGCTTATAATAAATATAATTTAGGAACGTTGGATAATACAGTTCTTGATACAATGATTATTTCTCAAATTATTAATAAAGATTTAAAAAGACATAGTTTGTCTGCTTTAACTAAAAATTATGGTATTAGTTTTGAGGAATCTGATGGTAGTAGTAGTGGTCACCATCATAGAGCAGATTATGATGCTGAGTTTACAGGATATGTGTTTTTTAAATTGTTAAAACAATTAGATAATAGTATTAAGACATTTAATGATTTGTCTAAATTGCCTACAGAATTGGAAATTAATAGTTGGAATAGGGAAATGCATGTTAATATGATTGCTAAGAGTAGAGTTGGTCTTAAGAATATGTTTAAGCTTGTTAGTTATGGTTCTACTAAATATTTGGTTAAATCTGCTAGAGTACCTAGACATTTAATTAGTGAAAATAGAGAAGATTTACTTATTGGTAGTGGATGTTATAATGGAGAGGTATTTAATATAGCTTTAACTAGATGTGATGAAGATTTGAAAAAAGTAATGGAATTTTATGATTATATAGAGGTGCAACCTCCTAGTAATTATAGTCATTTAGTTGCAAGACATGATATTAATAGTAATGAAGAAGTAATATATGCTTTAAATAAGATAATAAGATGTGCTAGAGAAATGGGTAAAATTGTTGTTGCTACTAGTGATGCTCATACTTTATCAAAAGAAGATAAAATATATAGAGAAATTATTGTACATCAGAATGTTCCTGGTAAAGGTAGACATCCTTTAGCAAGATATTTAAGTTTAGAGGGTTATGAAACTATTCCTGATCAATATTTTAGAACTACAGAAGAAATGTTAGAGGAATTTAGTTTTTTGGATGAAGATATAAGAAATGAGATTGTTATAGATAATACTCATAAAATACTTGAAATGTGTTCTTCCTATGAAGTTATTATTGATACTGGAGGTATTCCTTTTTCACCAAAGATAGATAATTCTATTAAAACTGTTATTGATTTAGTTTATAGTAAGGCTAGTAGTTGGTATGGAGAGAATTTACCTTATGATATTGAGGAAAGGATTGCTAAGGAATTATATGGTGATGCTGTTTTAGCTAGTATTAAGAGAATTTTAGATAAAGAGGGTAAGTTAGCTGGATGTGAATATGAAAAAGAGGCTTTTAAAAGACTTCATGAGGTAATAATTAGTGGTGATGATAAGGTAAGAAAACTTATTTCTGATGATATTAAAAAATCTAGTGATAAAAAATATACTAAAGAAGAGTTAGAAAAAGCTGTTTCTAAATCATTGGGGGGTATTATTGGTGGAGGATTTGATGTTATATATTTGATAGCGCAGAAATTAGTTAAACACTCTAATGATGAAGGATATTTGGTAGGTAGTCGTGGTAGTGTTGGTTCTTCTTTTGTTGCTACTATGATGGGTATAACAGAGGTTAATCCACTTCCAGCACATTATAGATGTCCAAGTTGTAAATATAGTATATTTAATTATGAAGATGGTAAACCTTTGGGTAGTGATTATTCTTCTGGTTTTGATTTACCTGATAGGAAGTGTCCTAAATGTGGTGTGGATATGATTAAGGATGGACAAGACATGCCTTTTGCTACGTTCTTAGGTTTTAATGCTGATAAGGTTCCTGATATTGATTTAAACTTTTCTGATTTAAATCAAGCTAGTGCTCATAATTATACGAAGGTATTATTTGGTGAAGATAATGTATATAGAGCGGGTACTATTGGCACTGTTGCTGAGAAAACTGCTTTTGGTTTTGTTAAAGGTTTTGTAGAAGATCATAATATGAAAATGCGTAGTGCTGAAATAGAAAGAATTGCTATTGGATGTACTGGTGTTAAGAGGACAACTGGACAGCATCCTGGTGGTATTGTTGTAATTCCTGGATATATGGATGTATTTGATTTTACACCTTTTCAATATCCTGCTGATGATCCTAATAGTTCTTGGAGAACTACACATTTTGATTATCATGCTATTGATCAGGATGTATTAAAGTTGGATATTTTGGGACATACTGATCCTACACAGTTAAGATTTATTCAAAATTTAAGGGGGGTTCCAGTTGTTGATGATGTTCCTTTAGATGATAAGGAAACTATGGGAATATTCTTATCTCCTGAACCTTTAGGTGTTACTAAGGAACAAATTATGAATGAAACAGGTACTTTGGGAATACCTGAATTTGGTACTCCATTTACTATAGGTATGCTTGTTGATACTAAACCTAAAACTTTTGCTGAATTAATTAAAATATCAGGTTTATCTCATGGAACTGATGTGTGGTTAGGAAATGCTCAAGAATTAATTCGTAGTGGTAAAGTAGAATTTAAAGATGTTATTGGTTGCCGTGATGATATAATGGTTTATCTTATGTATCATGGATTAGAACCTTTAAAGGCATTTAAAATAATGGAATTTGTTCGAAAGGGTAAAGCTAGTAAAGAACCTGATACTTGGAAGGGCCACGTAGAGACTATGGAAAAGGCAGGTATTGAGAAGTGGTTTATTGATAGTTGTGCTAAAATAAAATATATGTTCCCAAAAGCTCATGCTGCTGCTTATGTTATAAGTGCATTTAGAATTGCTTATTATAAGGTTCATTATCCTGCTATATACTATGCTACTTATTTTTCTACTAGATTTAGTGATTTTGATATAGTTTCAATGATTAAGGGATATAGTTCTATAAAGAGTAGAATAGAGGAAATTAATAACAAAGGGTATGATGCTTCAAATAAAGATAATGCTGTATTAGAAACATTAAAGCTTGCTTTGGAAGCTACAGCTAGAGGTTTTGTTTTTGGTAATTTAGATATTATGAAGAGTGATGCTAAAAACTTCATTATTGATTCAGATGGTAAGACTTTGATTCCACCTTTTAGAACTATTGATGGACTAGGGGATACTGTAGCTCAAAGTATTTGTGAAGAAGCTAAAAAACGTGAATTTATTTCTATTGAAGATTTTCAAAAGAGGTGTCATGTTTCTACAACGTTAGTGGATAAAATGAGGGCTATGGGTATGTTAAATGGATTACCAGAGTCTAGTCAACTTAGTTTGTTTTAAAAAAAGAATAATTATTATTCTTTTTTTTGTATAAAACAATTGTTTGTGTTATAATATTTTTAGGTGATAAAGATGGATAGAATATATGCTTGTATTGATTTAAAAAGTTTTTATGCATCTGTTGAGTGTGTAGAGCGTGATTTAGATCCAATGACTACTAATTTGGTTGTTGCTGATAATAGTAGAACAGAAAAAACTATTTGTCTTGCTGTTAGTCCATCTTTAAAGTCTTATGGTATTAGTGGAAGAGCTAGGTTATATGAAGTAATACAAAAGGTAAGAGATGTTAATAAAAATAGAAAGAAAGCATTTAGTGGTAATTTTAAAGGTACTTCTTATAATGATATAGAATTAAAAAAAAATAATAGATTAAAGTTAGATTATATAGTTGCTACTCCTAGAATGGGATATTATATGAAATATAGTAGAAAAATATATGGAGTCTATTTAAAATATTTTTCTAATGAAGATATGTATGTATATTCTATAGATGAAGTTTTTTTTGATTTAACTGATTATTTAAACTATTATAAATTAAGTCCTAGAGAATTAATTACTAAAATTATACAAGATGTATATGATACTACTGGTATTACTGCTACTGCTGGAATTGGTACTAATTTGTTTTTAGCTAAAATTGCTATGGATATTGTTGCTAAGCATATGAAACCTAATAGTATTGGTGTTAGAATTGCTGGTTTAGATACTAAATCTTATAGAAAGTTATTATGGGATCATACACCTCTTACTGATTTTTGGAGAATAGGTAAAGGGTATGCTTCTAAATTAAATAAGAATAATATGTATACAATGGGTGATATTTGTAGGTGTTCTATAGAAAATGAAGAATTGTTATATAAATTATTTGGTATTAATGCTGAATTGCTAATTGATCATGCTTGGGGATATGAGCCATGTGCTTTTAAAGATATTAAGGATTATAAACCTGAAAGAAATAGTATTAGTTCAGGGCAGGTTTTACATGTTCCTTATAATTATGAAAAAGCAAAGCTTATTGTTAGGGAAATGACTGAATTATTGGTATTAGATTTAGTTTCTAAAAAATTAGTTACTAATCAAGTTGTACTTACTATTGAGTATGATGTTTCTAATTTAAGTAATTCTTCTTTATATGATGGAGAAGTTACTACTGATTATTATGGAAGAATGATACCAAAGCATGCTCATGGAACTAGTACTTTATCACATAATACTTCATCTACTAAATTGCTTGTGGATGAGACTATAAAATTATTTGATAGAATTATTAATAAAAAGTTATTAATAAGAAAGATATATGTTGTTTTTAATAATATTATTGATGAAATGAAAGTTATGAAAGAAAATAATTATGAACAGATGAATTTGTTTACTGATTATAAATCATTATCTATTATGAGAAAAAAAGATGAAGAATATGAAAAAAAAGAAAAAAAGATACAACATACGATGATCGATATTAAAAATAAATTTGGTAAAAACGCTATATTAAAGGGAATGAATTTAAAAGAAGGAGGAACTTCTATAGATAGAAATAAACAAATAGGAGGACATAAAGCATGAATAATAAGTATGATGATATTATTAATATAAATTATCCTTTTACTTTGAAACATCCTAGAATGTCTTTATCTTCTAGAGCAGGTCAGTTTGCTCCGTTTGCTGCTCTTACTGGATATTCTGATATTATAAAAGAAGAGGGAAGAGTAACTTCTGATAAGTTTTTAATGATGGATGATGAATTTGTATTTTTAGATAGAAAATTAAGACTAATAAGAGATAATATTGATAAAAAATATGAAATTACTTTTAATTATTTTGTTAAAGATAATTTAAAAGAAGGTGGTAAATATATTAGTACAACTGGTATAGTTAAGAAGATAGACGACTATAGGGGAATAATTAAATTATTTAATAGTGAAGAGATTATTATAGATAATATTGTTGATATTATTTGTGATGATTTGTTTAATAATTATATACAATAAAAAGGAATCAATGATTGATTCCTTTTAATATTTAAGATGGTGTCCCGTATGAGATTCGAACTCATGACCCTTTGATTAAAAGTCAAATGCTCTACCTACTGAGCTAACGGAACATGATATGGTTGCCTCGGCAAGATTCGAACTTGCGCATGCCACAGTCAAAGTGTGGTGCCTTACCGCTTGGCTACGAGGCAGTTAAAAACTACCTTATAAAACTAAAGTGGTGGAAGGGGATGGATTCGAACCATCGAACCCGAAGGAACAGATTTCCTACTACTACAATTTTCATTGCTACTTAAAGTATTTGTAGTCTGGACTTTCTCTTCATCTCATAGAGATGCACTGTGTAAAGTCTCTACACTCAAGATTAAATCTTTAGCTCGGGATTAACATATCAAAATTGACTTAGCATTCCCCGAATTAGCAGTGTCCACTTTATATATTGCTATATAAAGGTGCAATTTTATAATCGGTATTCGTTGTAATCTTCATTTAAATTAATGGAGCTAGAGTTTTTAATTTTATTTTTAGGGATTAAATACATTTTACCATCGCTTGTCGCAATAAATACTAAATCAATATCAGTATTTTTAATGGTTTTATATATTTTTCCTTTTGTTCCTCCAGAACTTTTTAAACTTACTTGATAAATACCATAGTTAGTCTTAAATGAAGTTCCTTTGACCTGAACTTTTTTAATACTTCCATCAAAATCTACTAGCAAATCATAGTCTTGTGTATCATTTAAAGGAATTGATACTGTATAGCCTATATTGGTAAAATAACCAATTGCTGTTCCAAGACTTGCATTCCCAATAGTTTTGTTAGTGTATTTTATATAAGTCCTCCGATTAAGGTCTACAGTCTGCCGCGTTTAGCCACTTCGCTACCCTTCCAAAAAAAATATGGTGCCGAAAACAGGAATTGAACCCGTAACCTACTGATTACAAGTCAGTTGCTCTACCAATTGAGCTATTTCGGCACTATATAATGGTGGGCGATATAGGACTCGAACCTATGACCCCCTGCTTGTAAGGCAGGTGCTCTAACCAACTGAGCTAATCGCCCGTAATCCGCTTAACAGTTAATAATATACCATTTTGGGCCATAGTTTGTCAAGTAAATTGTTGCTTTTTTTAAAAATTGTCAGTTATTTCTTTAATTTTTGCATTTATCCATGGTTCTAGGTTTTCTTTTAAGGGTGTAAATCCATTTTTTGTTTCAGCTATCCTTTTTAGCTTTTCACCATCATTTTTATAATCTATGTCTTTAATACTTAATTTTATTTGTTTGTTTTCATTATCTATATTTACTACTTCTGCATATATATTATCTCCAATATTTAGGAAATCATTTATATTTTTTACAAATCCATATGATATTTCTGATATATGAATTAATCCATTATAGTCATCATCTAAAGTTGCAAATGCTCCATATTTTTTTATTCCAGTTATTTTAACTTTTATTATATCATTTTCTTTTATATTGTTCATAATACTCACCACTGGTGATATTATATCATAAAGAGCTAAAAATAGAAAGTTTTAGTTGTTTTTTAGTTAATTTCCATATATAATTAAGTTGGTGATATTATGAGAGAAGAAGAAATTATAAAAAAAATAAATGAGGTAATTGATAATATAAGACCATATTTACAAAATGATGGTGGTGACGTTAAATTTAATAGATATGAAAATGGTGTTGTATATGTTTCGATGGTTGGAGCTTGTTCTAATTGTGCTATAGCGAATGTTACATTAGAAGATGGTATTGAAGCCGCTTTAATTAATGAAATACCTGAAGTTATAAAAGTAGTTAATGAAAATTAACTTCTTTTTTTAACCAATTTATTTCTTTTATATTGTAATATTTATAAAAATAATTAAATATATCTTGTAAGTATTTTTCATATTCTGTTATTCTAGATGTTATTTTTAGTATTGATGATTCATTTTCTTTTTTATTTATGATTTTATCATATGTATCAAAATAAAAACTAGGATAGAGTATTCTTGCTATTAAGAGACTTATTCCATATTTTGAATAATAATTATGTTTAAAATATTCATCTAATTCTTCAAAAATATTATAGTTATCATTAAAGAATGATAATTTTATATATTCTGCTAAATCTCTGGATTTATGATCTATTATTATATTTAGTGGGTTATATAATGATTCTATTGTATTATTTAGGTAATTATGTGATGTTACACCTATGTCTATTTTTTCTAAAGATATATTGTTTGTTGTTTCGTTTAAGTATGTTATGGCATTTTCTGTTAAACCTACAAAATAATTAAAACTTTGACTTAGTATGGGATATTTTCTTTTATTTTGTTCTTGATGATATTCTAAGTAATCTATTTTTTTCATCCATAGATTAGCCCAATTAGATCTCATTAAATTGTTTGGGTAAGGTATATTTATACTTGATATATAATTTATTTCTGGTAAGTTTATTGGCTTATTTATATTTATTAATACTTTCATTAATATATATGGTGTATCACTAATGTATGTTAAGATATTGTTGTCTTTATTAATTATTATTTCGTTTACTAGAATATTATTATTTTTCATTTTTTGATTATATTCGTATATTGCATTAATATCTTCTATTTTTCTATTATATATTAAAAAATAGTATAATTCGTTATTTATATAAAAGTAGTAGTAATTAAATACTTTGCTTATTTGTTTAGGGTTTAAATTGTAATAATAATTTATAATATCTTTCAAGAAATCACCTCATTAAATTTTATGTTATGTGCTGTAAAAATATATAATTTTTTGATATACTTAATTTGTGGTGATTATTATGATTATTGATATAAATAGATTAAGTGATACTGGTGAAGGTATTGGGAAAGTGGATAATAAAGTTATATTTATACCTAAAACTTGTCCCGGTGATACTGTATTGGTTAAAGATGCTACTAATTATAAAAAATATATGATTGCTAATGACTTTGAAATTATTCATAATGGTATTATTAGATGTGATGTTAATTGTCCATATTATGATGTTTGTGGTGGTTGTCAATTAATGCATATTAATTATGAAGAGCAACTTAAATATAAAAAAAATAAAGTTATTAATATGTTTAAAAAATATGCTAATATTGATATTAATCCAGAAATAGTAGGTAGTAGTCAGTTTAATTATCGTAATAAAATTACTTTAGAAGTTAAAGATGGTAAGTTGGGTTTATATAAATATCATAGTCATGATGTTATTGATATAGATAATTGTTTACTTGTTAATGATAAGATTAATTCTATTATTGGGGTTATTAATGATAAAGTTGATTTATCTTTAGTTAAGAGTGTTACTATTAGGATTTCTGATAAAAATAATGCTATGGTTTTGTTTGATGGAGAAATTAAGAATATAGATAATTTAAAAGAATATGTAGATTCTATTTATGTTAATAATAATCTTGTTTATGGAAGTGATAATATAGTAACTAATATTGGTAATTATTCTTTTAATGTATCAAATAAATCTTTTTTTCAAATTAATAATGAACAAGTTTTGAGATTATATAATAAAATATATGAATATTTACCTGTTAGTGGTAATATTATGGATTTATATTGTGGTACTGGAAGTATAGGAATATATGTTTCAGATAAATGTAAGAGTATTCTTGGCGTTGAAATAAATAATAGTGCTATTATGGATGCTAATAGGAATAAAGATATAAATAATATTAAGAATATTTCTTTTGAATGTGGAGATGTTGAAGATATTATTAATAGTCATGATTATTTTGATTCTATTATAGTTGATCCGCCTAGAGCAGGATTAAGTAATAAGACTAAAAATATTTTATTAGATATTGGTAGTAATACTATTATTTATGTATCATGTGATCCTATGACTTTGGTTAGAGATGTTAATGATCTTAGTTCTAAATATTATTTAGAAGATATTACTTTATTTGATATGTTTCCAAATACTTATCATGTGGAAAATGTTGTTTTATTGAAAAGAAAGGTTAGTAAGGATGAATAATATTAAAGATGATTTGTTTAAATTACAAGATATAAAATATAGAGATTTTCAAGCTAAATTAATTCCAACTGTAGATATAGATAGTATAATAGGTATTCGTACTCCAGAACTTAGAAGTTATGCAAAGATTTTGATTAAAAATAATAATTATTTGTCTTTTTTAGAAGAATTACCTCATAAGTATTTTGATGAGAATCAGCTACATGCTTTTATTATTTCAGAAATTAAATCTTATGATGAATGTGTATTTTATATTAATAAATTTTTACCATATGTAGATAATTGGGCAACATGTGATCAAATGTCACCTAAGGTATTTAAGAAACATCGTGAAGAATTATTAGATCAAATTAGATTATGGATTAAATCTAATGAAATATATACTATTCGTTTTGGAATTGGTATGCTTATGCAACATTATTTAGATGATTATTTTAAAATAGATTATTTGAAAATGGTTTCAGGTATTAAATCAAAAGAATATTATGTAAATATGATGAGAGCATGGTATTTTGCAACTGCTTTAACAAAACAATATAATGCAACAATACCATTTATTGAAAAATATAAATTAGATAGATGGACACATAATAAAGCTATTCAAAAAGCTATAGAAAGTTATCGTATTACTGAAGAGCAAAAAGAATATTTAAGAAGTTTTAAAAAGAAATAAAGGAGTTATTGGGATGATAGTTGAATATAATTCAAAATATGATAATGATATAAAAGGTTTGTTATATGAATTGCAGGAATATATAATGAATATTGATAAAGAAGGGTATAATGTTATATCTTATGAATATAAGGATGATTATTTTTCTAAGGTTATGAAAGAAATAAATGGCTATAAGGGAAAAATAATGTTATATGAATTAAACAATAAAATAGTAGGTCTTATTGTTGGATACATTAATAATGAAAAAATAGATGATTATGATTTTAAAGTTCCTAAAAGAGGTAGAGTAAGTGAATTAGTTGTTAGTAAGGAATATCGAGGATGTGGTATAGGACAAAAATTATTTAAGAAAATGGAGGAATATTTAAAAGATCAAGGATGTCTATCTATATTAATTGGTGTTTTTGCTTATAATGAATCTGCTATAAAGTTTTATGAAAAAAATGGATATCATTTAAGAATGAGTGATATGATAAAAGTAGATAATTAAAAGATAGTTTCTTTACATATGTATTTTATTGTGGTATTATTTTACTTGGAGGGTATAATGAAGGTTAGTAAGAAGTATATTGTTAATATTTGGGAATTTATGAGTAATTATTATGGTATTATATATGATGGTAATTATAAGCTTACTCATAATGAGATGTGTTATTATTTGAAGAATAAAGATATTTATGTAAAGAGGTTGAGTTTTAATAGTATTAATGATGCTTCTATATTGTGTGGAGATGTTGTTTTAGTTAGGGATGAAGAGGGAAAAATAATTCCTTATGTTAGTCCTGTTAGTATTCTTGATCTAGATTTAGAAGATATTAATTCTAGTTGTGGCTATTTAAACATTAAACCTAATTATATTGATGTTAGTGATATTGGTAAAAAGGATTATGAAAATTATTCTTATATGAAATCAAAAATATTGCCTAGAAAGAAAAGAGTTCGTAGGCGTGGGTATGAATAAAGAAATGGAGTGATATATATGTATTGTGAAAAATGTGGTAGTAAATTAAAAGATAGTGATATTTATTGTCCTAATTGTGGACATTCTAAAACTAATGGAGAAGTTAAAACTAGTTCTAATGCTGGTCTTATTTTTGGTGTAATTGCTATATTGACATTATGGATGCCTCTTGTTAGTATTCCTTGTGCAATTGTAGCAATTGTTAAAGGAAGAAAGAGTAATACTGGTGTTGTTATATTGGGTGTTGTATCTTTAGTTTTATCAATTTTAATTACTTTAATTATAAGTGCTTTAGTTTTCTTTAGTTTTCTTTTTGTATCTAATTCTGATGATGTATTAGATAGAATAGATAGCTATGTTGATAGATTTAGTGATAGATTTGATTCTGAAGAATTTTATGATGGTAGAGATATAGATGATGATACATCTTTATCAGGTAAAAATTTTAGAGCTAGTGATGGTTCTTTATTATTGTTAAGGGAAGATAGTAGTTATTTTTGGTATAAGAATAATGATATGGATGAAAATAATTATTCTTATGGTAATTATGAGGTTTATAATGGTTTTAAAGCTATAAGTTATATAGTGAGGCATTTAAAAGAATTTGATATTCCATATAATGATAAGTCTAGTTTTGATGATAGTGATTATGATATTGATGAGTTTTATGTATTAATTTTAAATTGTAATAAAAATATTATAGATGGTAAAGAGAGTAATAAGGAGAATAGTATTTATTATGGATTTTATGATGATGGTAAATTAAAGCTTATTAATGTTAAAGATAGTAAGGAAATTAATTTTATTTTAAGTGATAAAAAGAATAATGGAGATACTGTATAATACTAGTTTATCTAGTTTTTTTCTTTATAGGAGGTAAGTGTGTTGGAAAGATATAAAGAAATTGAAAGAAGTATTATAAAAAAATTTCGTAAGGAAATATGGAGTAAATTTATTAGTGCTATTATAGATTATAAATTAATTAGTGAAAATGATAAGATTATGGTTTGTATTAGTGGTGGCAAGGATTCCTTCTTGATGGCTAAATGTATGCAGGAGTTGGAAAGACATGGAAAATATCCTATAGAAGTTAAGTATGTTGTAATGGATCCTGGATATAATAAAATGAATTTAGATTTAATTAAAGAGAATGCTAAAATACTTAATATACCTATTGAAATATTTAAAAGTGATATATTTGAAGTTGCTGATAAGGTTGCGGGGGAGAGCCCTTGTTATTTATGTGCTAGGATGAGAAGGGGATATTTGTATAGTAAAGCACAGGAATTAGGGTGTAATAAGATAGCTTTAGGACATCATTTTGATGATGTTATTGAGACAACTCTTTTATCAATGTTATATGGTTCTGAGGTTAAGACTATGATGCCTAAACTTCATAGTGATAATTTTTCTGGATTAGAACTTATTAGACCTTTATATAAAGTAAAAGAGAATGATATTATTTCTTGGTGTAAGAGTAATAATTTAACTTTTATTAATTGCGCTTGTAAGTTTACTGAAAACGCAAGTATTGATATTAGTGTTAGTAAAAGAGAAGAGGTAAAGGAACTTATTAAGTCTATGAAGGTTAATAATCCTAATGTTGATAATAATATTTTTAAGAGTATGGATAATATTAATTTAAATTGTGTTTTGGGAACTAAATGTAATAGAGAATATAAAAGTTTTTTAGATGAATATGAAAACAAATAAAAAAAGCACCTTTTAGTGCTTTGTTTTTATTTTGACGCATTTTTCGGAAATGACCGGCGACAAAGTGAATCCGACGGAGATGGTCGCCTCCCTGATCAGCATGTCCGGATCGTATGAAGAGGGCTTCCGCTGCGTGCAGGACAAGGTGCAGGGCTCCTGCT
>JAFRIJ010000001.1 GCA_017432825.1 Bacilli bacterium | reverse complement strand
TCCATATTTAATACACTAGCTTTATCTTTAATATTAAAATTATTAATATTTTTATTAATAATATTTATACATTTAACATTATTATCTATAAAATAACAATATTTACTTCCATTACTTATAGCTTCTATACCTAAATTACCAGAACCTGCAAATAAATCTAAAACAATAGAATCTTTAATATAGTCCTGTATACTACCAAACACACTCTCTTTAACTCTATCCATAGTAGGCCTAGTACCTTCTATGTCATAGCCTTCTATCTTTCTTCCCTTTAATACTCCACTAATTACTCTCATACTAACTCCTTAAAAACACTTATTACCAGTAATACTCTTAAATCTACTATTAATGTCCATTACTATATACATAAGCTCATTATAATATTTCATATAATTAACATAATCTTCATATTTATATAGTTTTCTTTTTATATCCATTAATTTATATTTATCCATTGTTTTATTACCTATATTAATTAATTCTTGTATTTCTGTATTAGAAATAACTTTATTTTTATACAACGTTATATTTTTAATAACATCACTATTATCTAATACATCTATTAACTTAAATGTCTTATCCATAATCTCATCCATAAGTATCCCTCGTGCTTGTATTATATATTAGTTATTTAAAAATATCAAGAAAACTTTGTATCATATTTATATTATCCATAGTTTTATTTAATTTATCAACAGTAGTAAGTTTATACTTAACCTTCATATCATCTACAAAGTATTTAAAACTATTACTATTTCTATTTAAATACTTATACCAATAAGAATTTTCTCTTAAAAATTTTTTTAAATTTATATCATTATTTATCTTATATTGTATATCATATAACATAATTAATCATCAAACCTTCTATATAAAGGCCTAGGATTATATGTACTAGTATTTGAAGTACTATTTCCACCAATAATCTCTCCAAATAAAGATAATGTTTTTTGTAAAGAAGTAATACCTTCTTGTACCTTATCTACATCTATATTTTTAGCTATCTTTACAATATCTTCAAATCTAAATCCATTACTAGTCTTACTAGTAGAATTAGATTCTAAATATTTATTCCATGAATTAATATCATCACCTACTATATCATATAATTCATATAATTCCTGCCATGTTTTCTTTTTATCTCTAACGTATCCAATTAAAAAAGGATTTACTTTAATAAATTCTTTAAAATTACTACTCTTATCACTCATATTATCACCTTCTATTAAATTATATGATAAAAGAATAGTTTTACACATAAAAGTGTAAATTTTTTATATTTTCTAATTTATACAAAATCTTATTTTAAAGAATATACTTAAACCATTTTACAACATAATTAGACATTAAACAAATTATTAAAATGTAAACTATATCAATTTAATTTTTGGGTTATCATTTTAATACTAAAAAAAGTATAAAAGAAATAAAAGAAATAGAATCAACTCTAAAATGATTCTATTTCTTTTAATTTTTAATTAAACTATATAATACTGCTATCTCTTTATTAGATAGTCTTCTATATTCTCCTACTTTTAATCCAGTTAAATCTAAAAAAGCATATCTTTCTCTTCTTAATTTTAATACTTTTTTACCTACTGCTTCAATCATTTTTCTAACTTGTCTATTTCTTCCTTCGTGAATAATTATTTCAACTAATGAAGTATTTTTTTCCTTAGAAATACTCTTTAATTTTACTGACGCCTTACTAGTTTTTTTACCATCAACCATAACACCACTTCTTAATCTTTTTATATCATATCCAGTTAAAATACCTTCTACCTTAACAATATACACTTTATCTATTTCACTATTAGGTTTCATTAACTTATTAGCAAGATTACCATCATTAGTAAGAAGCAAAACTCCAGTAGTATCGTAATCCAATCTACCTATAGGATATATCCTCGTATTAGTATTTATTAAATCAACTACTGTTTTTCTTCCCTTATCATCAGAAGAAGTACTAACAACACCTCTAGGTTTGTATAGTAAATAATATTCATAGTTTTTATTATTATCTAAAACTACACCCTCTACTTCTATAGAATCTCCATGGCCTACTTTAGTGCCCAATTCTCTAACAATATTACCATTAACTTTAACTTTCCCATCTATAATTAATTTTTCCGCTTTCCTTCTAGAACAATATCCACATTCTGCTATTACTTTTTGTATTCTTTCCATAATATCACCTACTTAATACCATTAAATTCATTAAAATCAGGAATAAAACTATCCTTTTGAGTCTCACCTTCCTGTATATATGCATTTCTTATTCCTAAATCATAAGCATAATTGATTAACTCATCATATTCCATATCATTAACTTTATTATTTAACTCACTATATTCTAACTTTCTAATAGGAGTATATTGATTCATAATACTAATAAAAATGTTATCTTTATATTTATCATATAAATATTTAATAATTCTCTTACTATCATCTATATTACTAGGTAACATTAAATGCCTAACAATAACACCTCTTTTTATTAATCCCTTATCATCAAATATAGGATTACCTACCTGATTATACATCTCCTCTATAGCAATAGATGCATATTTAAAATAATCTTTACAATTGCTATATTTAATAGATAAATTATCATCAAAATATTTTAAATCAGGTAAATATACATCTATAGTACCTTTTAACATCCTAATAGTATTAATATTTTCATAACTACTAGTATTATATATAATTGGTATTCTTAAACCTTTCTTTCTAGCTAACTTAATACCACTAACAATTAAAGGAACATACATAGTACCAGTAACTAAATTAATATTATTAGCACCTTTCTCTTGTAATTTAATACATATATCACTAAATTCTTCTATACTAACTAACTTACCTTTATGTAATGTACTTATATCATAATTCTGACAAAAAATGCATTTCATATTACAATAAGAAAAAAATATTGTACCTGATCCATTATTCCCACTAATACATGGTTCTTCCCACATATGTAGAGAATATCTAGCTATAACCATATCTTTTGGAGAACCACAATATCCAATCTCTCCATTTAATCTATTTATTCCACAATTATGTGGACAAAGATTACAATTATCTAACATAAATCACCTCAAAAAAAGAGAGTGTATTAATAAAATACATTTCTTAAAAACAACCCTTGTGCTTCTGCAGTCTTTCCAGCCTTAGTTCTATCTTCACTTTGAAGTATTTCTATTATTTCCTCACTTCTTCTCTTTCCTTCCCCTATTTCAATTAAAGTACCAACCATATTTCTAACCATATATCTCATAAAACCAGTACCAATAAATACCAAAGTAATTTTATTAACATCCTTTAAATCTCTAATTAAATTAGTTTGGGATAATGTTCTAACATAATCTTCCCTTTCATCATCCGATTTAGTAAAAGCTTTAAAACTATGAGTACCCTCCAAATACTTCATAGCTCTTTCCATTTCAACAACATCTAATTTTCTATTATGCTGATATACATATTTTCTTTCCAAAGGATTATATTCACCCATATTAATTTGATAAATATATTCTTTACCTATAGCATCAAATCTAGCATGAAAATTATCAGAAACAGGCTTTATTTCTTTAATATATATATCTTCAGGAAGCATAGAATTAGCACTATTTAAAAATTTATCACAATCAATTTCATTATCAAAATCAACATGCCCTTTTTGGTTTATAGCATGTACTCCAGCATCAGTTCTACCAGATGCTACAACGCTAACTTCTTTATCACCATTCAATTTTTTAAAAACACTTTCTAATTCTCCTTGTACTGTTCTTCCTTTAGGTTGTTTTTGATATCCCTTAAAATCAGTACCATCATAAGAAAAAACCATAAAATATCTCATACTACTACCTCTTCCTAATATATAACAGAAACAATTAATACTAAAATATTAACAACTAATAACATTGTATCAATTAATCTCCATTTATTCAACCTATAATTAGATATATAACTACTTACACCATAATCTCTAATATACATATTCTTTTTATATAATGCATTAGTATCAGAAGTTCTTCTTAATACAGGTTTAATATCATAAATAATATATTTTATCTTATCAATAATATTCATATCACTATACTTAATTCCTCTAATTCTTTGTGATATCTTTATTCTATTATATTCACTATAACAAACACCAAAATACTTAAATAATAAAGCACTATTCAAAGATAGATTATTAATATCATATAAGCCTATAAAAGGTTTAAAAAATCTATAAAATCCACTAACCAAATCATTTAAAGACGTAGTAATATTAATAATAACCAAATAAATTAATAAATCAAAAATTTTTATAGTCCATATAATACCAGTAATAATATTAAAAGATATTAAACTAACAAAAATAAAAATAATAAGCAATATATATCTAAATACTTTTAAATTATTATAATATAATTTAAAACTAATATTACTCCAATACATAATAACAAAAATATATAAATTAATAATTAATAAATCAATAATACTATTACAAAAGAATAAAGAAATAATTAATATTAAAATTGAAATTATTTTATATAAAGAACTCAATCTATGAATCTTTGAAGATATAGAATAATAAGAATAAAAATTATAGTTACCTAACATTATTAATCACATCCCGAACCAATTCATTAATATCATTAGTATATTTCAAATCAACACCCTTCTTCTCTTTCACCATATTAATAAAATTAATAGACATAGGTATCTCATATCCAAAAGAAGAAAGCAAATTACTATTATTTATTAAATCATTAATATTACCACTCTTAATAAGTTTACAATTATCCATAAACACATAATTATCACTGATACTATATACAAATGAAATATCATTAGACATAATTATAACTGTCTTATTATATCTATCTCTTAACATCTTTATTAGTTTAACTAAATTACATTTATAATTATAATCCAGATATACAGTAGGTTCATCCAATATAATTACTTTAGGATTTAATACCAAAGAAGAGGCTAATGCTACAAGAAAAGCTTCTCCACTAGATAAAGTATTAATATCTTTATCATAAAAAGAATCATCAAGACCAACCATAGATAAAGATTCTCTAATTTGACTCTCCATCTTATTCAACTTAAATTTAAACTGCTTAAGCCCAAATCCAATCTCTTCACTAACAGTCTTACAAAAGAAATGATCAGTAGGTTTTTGAAATACATATCCTACATCCTTCATAAACTGATTTAAATTATAAGAAGAACTTCCATTAACCAATATATTACCAGAATCATATTTAACTAAATCCATAATAATATATCCAATTAAACTCTTACCACTACCACTTTTTCCTAAAATAGATGTTACCTTACCATTTTCAAATTTATAACTAAATGATTCAATAATATTTTTATACCTTATATTATATAATTCTATTTCCATATATCATCAACTAACTTTCCCATATCTGAATAAATATGATCTACTACTCCTTTATCCATCAGTTTTAAAGATAAATCAACTAAAAAAGGTAATTCTATTCCACAATTACTTAATTGTTCTTTATTTCTAAATACTTTTCTAGGAGTACCATCTAATATCATTTTTCCCTTTTCTAAAACTATAATTCTATTACTAAAAAGAGTATCATCCATATTATGAGTAACCATAACAATAGTTAATTTATTAATTCTATTATATTTTTTTAATATATCAAAAACTAAATTTTTATCTCTAACAGATAATTGATGTAAACAATCATCAATAAATATCACATCAGGATTACTAATAAGAGCTGCTGCTAAAAATACCTTTACCTTATCACTATTAGAAACATTAGAAACACTACTATTTAAGATATTAAATATCCTAAATTCCTTAGCAATATCAACAACTCTCTTACTAATACTAAATTCTTCAATACCTAAATTATTAAGACCTACTGCTATTTCATCACTAACGCTACCAGTAACACTAACATTATTAATATCATCAAAAACTACACTTACTTTTTCTCTAATAATATTTAAATTCTCTTTTGTCAAATAATAACCAGCTATATCAATATAACCAGTATATCCTAATACAGTAGATAAAACATTTATTAAAGTAGATTTACCACTACCATTACTACCAATAATACTAACTATTTCTCCCTTTTTTATTGAAAAAGAAATATCATCAAGTATTAATTTATTTTTTATAGAAGTACTAACCCCATCTAAATTAATAATATTTTCCATAAAAATCACAACCTATACGTGTATTATAGAGTAATAAATACATTTTTGCAAGAAAAAAAATAATGTTAAAAACATTATTTAAATCTTACCATCAATTAAATGAATATTATCTAAAAGTACACCTGTTCCCTCTGCAACACAAGTAAGAGGACTCTCTGCTATAAAAACAGGAACTTTTAACTCTTGAGATAATAATTGACTAAATCCATCAACCATACATCCACCACCAGTAAGTACAATTCCTTTATCTATAATATCTGCAGATAATTCAGGAGGTGTTTGTTCTAAAATACTCTTAGCAGAATGAACAATAGTATATACACTCTCCCTCAAAGCTTCTTCCACCTCATCACTTGTAATAGTAACAGAATGTGGAAGACCAGTAACTAAATCTCTACCCCTAACTTCCATCTTTTCATTCCTAGAACCAGGAAAAACAGTACCAATAGTAATCTTAATATCTTCAGCAGTTCTATCACCAACTAATAATTTATATTTATCTTTAATATATTTAACAATATCATTATCAAAAGCATTACCTGCTATTCTAATAGAAGCACTATTAACAATACCACCTAAAGATAATATCGCAATATCAGTAGTACCACCACCAATATCTATAATCATATTACCAGAAGGTTTAGAAATATCCATACCTGCTCCAAGTGCAGCAACCTTAGGCTCTTCTTCTAAAAACACCTTCTTAGCACCAGTTCTTTCAGCAGCTTCAATAATAGCATTCTTTTCAACCTGAGTGATATTAGAAGGACAACAAATTAAAATTCTTGGACGAGAAAAAAAACTTTTACCATTAACTTTTTTAATAAAATAATTAAGCATAACTTCAGTAGTTTCAAAATCCGCAATAACTCCATCTTTCATAGGTCTAATTGCCTTAACCTTACCTGGAGTTCTTCCTAACATTTCACGTGCTTCTGTACCTACAGCTAGTGGTTTCTTAGAATCAACCTCTATAGCAACAACACTAGGCTCATTCAAAACAATACCTTGTCCCTTAATATATATTAAAACGTTAGCCGTTCCTAAATCTATTCCAATGTCCTTATGAAACATAACATCACCCTCCATTTCATTATTTTAACACATTATATAAGGTTTGAATACAATTAATTTGCATTTTTTTCCAAAAATTTACGTTTTGTCGACTCTCCACCTCTAATATGCCTTATATCCGTATGATAAGAAAGTATTTTAGATACCTTTTTATACATATCAATATCTATTTCAAGTAATCTATCACGCAAATCCTTATGAACCGTACTCTTACTAACATCAAATATTAATGCCATATCTCTAACAGTTTCACCAGTATCAATAATATACTTAGCTTCATTAATAACTCTATTAACTATATATTTATTCATAACCATCCCCTAATAAATTATATTAGTAAATTACTCTTCTATGAAAAAAAGTGGTAATACCACTTAATTTAATTCTCCAAGATATTTTCCAAAATAATCATCAGGATTTACTACTTTACCTTGATAATACAATTCAAAATGTAAATGCTTACCAAGATCAGTACTAATATTATTTTCTCCACTTTTACCAATTATTGTTCCCTGAATAACATTATCATCAACTTTAAAGTTTATCTCACTTAAACTTTGATAAACACTAATTAAATCATTACTATGCTTAATTTTAATAGTTTTCCCCATTATTTCATCATCTAATACTTCCATAACAGTTCCATCTAAAATACTAACTACATCAAAATCATTACCATTAGCATAATCTATACCAGAATTTTGCATATACGTATCCCCATAGTAGAAAATAGCATTCTCTTGAGTAGCATTATCAGAATCTTTATTATAATAATCCTTAACAACCTTCATATCTGTATTAGTATAAGGCCTAATTATTTGAGGATCATTATTAACAACAGGCGCTATCTCTTCTACAATTTCATTATCAGTAGGAATTACTTCCTCTCTATCACTAACAGTACCAGTATCCTTAAGTAAAGAACTATTAATAGCCTTCTCTATAGCAACAACACTACCAATTAGCATAGCAACAGATAAAACATAAAGTATTGGAACAACAAATGATTTTAATTTTCTTTTTACCATTTTTTTCACCTCTATTCTAGTTATTATCTAAAATAGAATTTTTATACATTAATTTTTTATTTTTTTTAAATTTGTTCCTTTATAATAATGATTTAATATCTCTTTATAATTATATCCATCTTTAGCCATACCATATGCTCCATATTGACTCATACCAACGCCATGACCATATCCCTTAGTATTAATAATTACATCATCACCATCTTGAATAATACTAAAATCAGTAGATCTAATTCCAAGTTTATTATAAATATCTTTACCACTAAACTTAACACCATTAATTTTAATATTAGTAATTCTCTTACTACTACTTCTTTCTAATATTTCTATATTTAACTTACTATTATAATCTAATCCTAAATTATTATAAAAATCTCTTAATGATATCTTCTTACTATAATTAAAATTACTATTAACAGAACTATCCCAACTAGAAGGAACACTTCTAAGATATGGAACATCAGAAGAAAAGAAGACAGAACAATCTTCAGTATAACCATTACTAGTAGAAAAAAACATAGTATTAGCAATATCTCCATTATATTCCAAATATTCCATAGAAGTAGAATTAACAGCATCTCTAATCTTATTTAAATAATTAACAAAATTATTTCCCCAACTATCTTTCAAATCATCTAAATCCAAATATACCTGATTACTAGTAGTATCAACCACATCATAAGAACCATCCTTATTATCATTAATCTTTCTAAGAACATAACTTCTAGACACTACAGCCTGCGCTTTTAATGCTTCTATTTCAAAACTAACAGGCATTTCCCCTGCAACAGCACCAACAACATAATCCTCTAACATTACATTATCTATTCTATCCTTATTTACTCTTTTTACTCTAACAATAATAGAAGAAACATACTTTAAATTAATTAATTCTTCTTTATAAACATTATTATCGTCATAAAAAAAGACAACAAAAAAAGGAATACTAATTAAAACAATAGTACTAATTATTATTTTTTTCATAATAACCTCTCTTTAATTAAATACTCCCATAAATTCACTAATAAAACTAACTATCAAATAAGAAATACTAATAACCATTAACATATACAATATTCTTGCTTGATAATAATTACTCTGCCCTTTCTTAAATATAGCATTAATATTAACACTATCCATTCCCCAAACCACAATAGGAATAATAATAACATAAAGAATAATTCTAATCATTATTCTCTATTTCCTTTATCATCTTATTTCTTCTTTTATACTTATCTTCATTCAAAAAATCAGTTTCCAAAAACTTATCAATCATTTCCATAGCCATATCACTATCCAAATCAGCACTAAATGCTATTGCATTAGCATCATTATGTTGTCTACACAAAACAGCCTCATTAAGTGTACTAATCTTAGCACAATATACTCCTTTTATTTTATTTAAAGCAATACTCATACCAATACCAGTACCACATATAGCAATACCCTTATCAATTTTCTTCTTAGCTAAAGAATTACCTAATTTATATGCATATTCAGGAAAATCAACACTTTCAGTACTATCAGTACCATAATCAATTATTTCATATCCTTCATGCTCTAAATAAAGAAGTACCTTCTCTTTCATATAAACTCCTCTATGATCAGAACAAACACCTATTTTCATCTCTTTCTCCCTTCTCTAATTTCATTACTTAAATTATATCTTTCATTATATTCATACACATCACTTACACCAATTCTCTTAAAGAATTCTATCATATCCTTATTATTCATAGCATTAAGCAACCTTCTAGCACCATTAACACTATTAGTTATTCTATTAGGAATCCCATTATCAATATAATCATTAATATTATAAAGTGCAACCTCTTCACTAGTTACTCCTTCTTCTAAAGCTATATCTGCAAACCTAATTTTAGAAGAATCAATTATACAATTCATCATCATACAATTAATAATATCCTCACAATCTTTTTCATTTTGGACAAACACTCTACTACAATAATCCTTTAAATTAATATTACTATTAATAAATCTATCGTATAGCTTTTGATCAACAACTAACTCTTCATAATTACCATGCAAAAAATTATTTACATGCTCATAACCATCTTTACCATATCTCTTCATAAGAAATAAAATTATATCTTCTATAAAAAAATCACTATCATTATTATAATTATTCCTATATAAAAGAAAACTATTATCTTTAGAAAAAGAATTATTAATAATTTTATCTATATTATTATTCTTTATATTTTTCATAAAATTATAATAATAATTACTATCATATCCCATTAAATTACCCTTAATTAAATTACATATTAAAAGAAATTCATCATCACTATATTCACATCTTGCATTAACACTATTATGTAATTTATTATAATAATTAGTATTATTTTTAATAAAACTATCTATATAATTAATAAAAGTATTAATATTAACAGTATTTATATTAGCTTTAATATCATACATAGTATTAATATAATCCGCTATTAAACTAGATACAACACTATTATAAGAAGTCGTTCCATCATAAGCCATATTAGCTATTCCATCAGAAAAAGAAAAAACATTATTACTAAAAGCACCCTCTCTAATATACTTATCATTATTAACAAAATCAATTATCTTCCTACAATCTTCTTCACTATTAACACGAATAACAATATCGTCAAACCTAATATTCTTACCAATTTTAGAACAATGTTGAATATTATTTTTTCTTAAAAAATTAAATATTTTATTAGCACCTTCATAAATATGTTCATAGTCTAAAGGAATATATATCTTATAACAATCATAACTTACATCCCCATTTACAAATTGACAAAAATAACTCCAATTATAAGAACAAAATACATCTATATTATTTTTCTTTTTAAACTTTTTTATCCACTTATAAAACAAATCAGTTTTCTCATTTATCTCACCGCTATGAATACTTGAAAGAATAGCAAACCTATCAGCAGTAGGAACATCTCTTCTTGTTAAATATTGATAAATATCTCTTTCCACATAATGCCCATTTTTTAAACTAACATATATGTCCCTTAAAGTATTATTAATGCTATCATATTTATTCATCTTCTTCATCTTCCTCTTCATCATCACCTTGAATAAAATCACAGCTACCATCATTTTTTATATTTAAATCATTATTTAAATCGAAAGTATAATATTCATCTTCTAAATCCTCAATAACAAAATCCTCTTCGCCATTTTTTATTGTCATAATATCACCTCATTAATCTTTCTCTAATATTATTAATTTTTTTACTTAGTTCATCAATATTTATATCCACATTTAATTTTTTATTATCCATTAATATATTACCATTAACAATAGTAGTATCAACACTATTATACCACCCGTTATGAACAATTTGAACAATAGGATTAACACAAGGGCACATTTCAATATCATTTATATCTACTATAATAATATCAGCTTTCTTTCCAACTTCAATACTACCTATTTCTCTATCCATACCCAAAGCATGAGCCCCATTAATAGTAGCAATCTTTAATACATCATAGCTAGACATAACAGTAGAATCTTTATATTTACCTTTTTGTAAATTATCTAACATACTCATATGATAAAACATATTCATATTATTACCAGATCCTACTCCATCAGTACCAAGACATATATTTATACCATTATTCTTATACATATTTATATCTGCTATTCCACAACCAAGATTAAGATTACTAATAGGATTAGTACATATACTAACGTCCTTATCCCTAAGTAATTCTATCTCACCTTCACTAATATAGGTACCATGTGCAATAATTAATTTATGATTCAATAATTTATATTTATCTAACACATTAACAGGTAACATATTATATTTATTTTTAATAGTATTAACCTCATCCATATCTTCAGATAAATGAATATGTATAGGTAATTTATACTTACTCGCTAACAACTCACTCTCTATTAATCCATCACTATCTACAGTATATAAAGAATGAGGAGCTATAGATAATTTAATAAGATTATTTTTATTGCAATTATATAAATTATTAAAATCATTAACCTTATTATCCCATTCATTTCCATTACCAATTAAACATCTACCATATACACCCCTAATACCTATCTTATCAAAAGCCTTAAAACTACCCTTCCAATTAAAATACATATCATTAAAACAAGTAGTACCAGTCTTAATCATCTCAACTATTGATAACAAAGTAGTATAATACATATCATCATCTGTCATATTATCTTCAATAGGCCAAATATATTCATTTAACCACTTATCCAAAGTATAATTATCATTACTAGCTCTAAATATACTCATACCCAAATGAGTATGACAATTAATTAAACCAGGCATAACTATTTTACCCTTAGCATCAATAACCTTATCACAATATTCATTATAATTATTACCAACATATATAATCTTATCATCTTCTATAACAACATCATCATAAGTATACATATCTTTCTTACAATCCATACTTATAACCATACCATTCTTAATAATAATCTTCATAGTACCACCTAAAATAATAATAATTTATTTTCTATATCATGTCAACAAATAAAAAGATACAAATTATTTTGTATCTAATTATTTAACATTACCTTATCAAGTAATCTATATATATCATACCATTCCTCTTTAGATTCAACTATACCAACAAACTCATTAGTTAAAGGATTATAAATAGAAGCATATATCTTTAATTTATTTTCATTATCTATTTTATTATCAGTATACACAATATAATTCTTATTATTTTTATCGTTCTTAAAAGTTAAAATAACATCATATTCCTTCTTTTCACCATTCTTTAAAATAGCAGAAATCTTCTTATTCATATTATTTACCCTTCTTTCTCTTTTTAACATCACTATTTAAACTATCTATTCTATTCTTTAATTCATCTAACTCTCTATCCTTTTCATTTTGTGATTTCAAAAACAAAGATAATGATTTTAAGAACTGCTCCTGTTCCTTATTTCTTTCACTAAATAATTCATTAACCCTATCATACAAAGAACTTAATTCTTCATAATTCTTAACAGTAGACGAATCTTCATTTGTTCTAAATACATTTACATTACCAATAGTCTCATCTTTATTTAAAATTATTCCTCCAGCTTTCTTAAAAGTCTTATCGTATTTTTCCTGAATAAACCACTCAACACTATCTATATCCATACCAGGAGGAACTATTTCATCTAAATCTAAAGGAAGTAACTCACCTAAGTCTAAATTATCTACTCTATTTATATAACAATTATAAAACCTACCACCATCTATAGGCCCCTTATTATTAGGAATAAAATAAATATTAACATTACTACTATTATTATTAATAAACTCTTTTTGTCTTTTCTTACAAGCATTTATTTCATCAACTAAATAATAGACTTTAGGTAAAACAGAAAACTTATCATACAATAATTTAAAAGAAACATCCACTAAAGCATTAGCATTATAACCTAAATCTTTATTATAATACTTAGAACAAAGTTTATGTAATTCCTCTCTTATTTCCTTATCTTCCCATTTCTTACCATCAAGAAGTAATTTAGTTACATTTTTTAAATCTAAAGTACTAATCTTATCTCCATTCTCAAATATAATACTATTTCCACTTAAATAAGAAGTTAATCTAGATTCAGTTAAATTAGGAGGTAATTGACTAATCCTAGAAGCATCCTTAATACGTTCCATAACCTCTTCATGATCCATCTTATAAATCTTTAGTACCCTATCATCTCTAGCCTTTATTTCAGAAACAATATAATTAATATTCTTATCATTAAGTATATTACTTCTTATCTGACTATACATTAATTTTCTACTATCTTTTTCTAGTGATTGCTTATCACAAAAATTATATATTAAAGAATCGATCTCTTTAATACTCTTTCCTTCCATATAAGCATCAACTATATTTTTAATACTACTAACTTTAATATTCTTAATAAAATCATTATCATTAAAATCTCTTTGTATTCTCTTGCTTAAATCACTAATAAATACCTTAGGTAAATCTTTAACCTCAAAAGCATTATTAATACCTTTCATAATAAAATTATGATTATCTAAATCATCCTTATCTTGAAATTGTTGTAACTTAACATTTCTTTCCCCAATTTCAATTAATAAATTAATAATACGAGGTCCCCACGCTACTATATTAAATTTTTCTAAATACTCTTCCTCTTTCTTATCAGGATAATTCTCTTTTAAAACACGAATAAATACTTCCTTAACCTGTGGCATAAACAAACCATTATATGTAACAATCATATCTACAACAGGTTTAAATAAAGACTGACTAATATGATTATTATCAAAATAAACATTACTAGCTAAATAATTAGCAATAGTAGAATAAGAAACACTAGGTAATTCTTCCTTACTCTTAGCATTCTTTATACTATCCATTACCTTCTTATGCCTTAAAACCTCTTTCTCATTATTCATATTACCACCTCATATTAACATAATTATAACAAACTAAATAAAAAAAAGAAACTATTTAGTTTCTTTTTTATCAAATCCATATTTTTTATTAAATTTGTCAACTTGTCCTTTTTTACCACCAAAACTTTGTTTACCAGTATAGAATGGATGACATTCAGAACAAATTTCTACATTAATCTTATCTGTAGTAGACATTGTTTTAAATGTATTACCACAAGCACAAGTAACTGTAGCTTCTACATATTTTGGATGAATATCTTTCTTCATTTATTACACTCTCCCTTCGCCATAACCTAAAAAGGTTATAGATATAAAATACGTTCTTTATTATATCAATAAAATTAATTAAATACAAGCTTTTTTACAAATTAATCAATAATTTCTATATCTGCTCCTACATTTTTTAATTTACCTACTATGTCTTCATATCCTCTTAATATATGTTCAATATTATCTACAATAGTAGTTCCATCAGCAATTAATCCACATATAACCATAGAAGCTCCACCTCTTAAATCGGTAGAAACAACTTCTTTACCAATAAGATTTCTTTTTCCATATATAGTAGCAATAGTATTATCATCATTAATCTCAATAGAAGCCCCCATCTTTACAGTATCAGGAATATTCATAAATCTATTTTCCCATATAGTTTCTTCTATATGACTAGTACCATTACAACTAACTAAAAAAGGCACCATAGGTTGTTGTAAATCTGTAGGAAAACCAGGATATACCATAGTAGTAATATCTATAGCATTATATTCTCTAACTTTCTTACACAATACATAATCTTCTCCTATTTCTAATTTAACACCAGCTTCTTCTAATTTACTAGTTAAGCTTTCTATATGTAAAGGATTTAAATTAGTAATTTTTAAATTTTTACCAAGTAAAGATGCCATAATAACATAAGTACCCGCTTCAATTCTATCAGGAACAACACTATGTTCACAAGAATGCAAATAACTAACACCTGTTATTTCCAATCTACCAGTACCAACACCTTTAATTTTAGCACCCATACTATTTAAACAATTACAAACATCTACTATTTCAGGCTCCATAGCAGCATTTTCTATTATAGTTTCTCCTTTAGCCTTAACAGAAGCTAAAATAATATTAATTGTAGCACCTACACTAGGAATATCTAAAAATATCTCATCACCAATTAATTCATCAGCATGAATAACAAATTCTCCATCATTTTCCTCTATAACAGCACCTAATTTTTCAAAACCTTTAAGATGCAAATTAATAGGTCGTTCCCCTATAGAACATCCACCAGGAAAACACATTTTAACAAATTTATATTTTCCTAATAAAGCACCCATAAAATAATAAGACGCTCTTAATTTATTAGACAAAATACAAGATATTTCTTCATTTTTCATATTTTTAGCATCAATAGTAATAGAATGATTTCCACTACTTACTTTTACATTTAAATGTTCTAATATCTCTTCTAAACTATCAATATCACTTATATTAGGCAAATTATTTATCTTTACCTCTTCATCACATAATATAGAAGCGGGAATTAAAGCAACAGCACTATTTTTAGCACCTTCAACACTTATTTCACCACTTAAAGTTTTTTTACCATTAATCTTAATTCTAGGCATAAAAACCCTCCTAACATATTTTATTAATTATTCAGTCTTTAGTTACAATTACAACCGTAATTATAGTAACAAATGAATAATAAAAAGTCAATAAAAAAAAGAATACATAAGTATTCTTTTTATTAAGCTACAATATCTTTAGAATCCTTATTTTTATTTGTATTATTCTGTTTATCAAAATCAGCAGCAATATCAACTAAATCTTTATATAAACCATTATATTTATTAACTAATTCATCAGTATAAAAATATAATTGATTATCATGATATTCCCAACTACTATCATTATTTTTAAGTAAATCTAATATTTCAACTACCTTATCAAAGAAAACATTCAAATTTTTAGATAATTTTTCCATCTCTTCCTTTGTTTCCTTTAAATCCTCTATATCTTTTTTTGTTAACATTAATTCTTTATATAAATCATAATAATATTTATCTACCTTTTCTTTATCTATTAAATTCTTAACAGTCTCTTCTTCACATAACTTAGATATTTTTTCTAATGCTTTAGTAACATTAGTTCTATCTTTTTGTATAACAGCATAACTCTTAATAAAATCAGGTCTTTCTGCTACTAATCTTTCCGGAGATAAAACATCTTTTAATTCTTCATCACTCATATAATAATTAATTATTTTAACATTATCTGATAATTCTTTATAAAACTTCTTAACAGCTTCTTCAATATAAGCATAATCACCCTTAGTCTTAACAAAAATTGTATAATCATCACTAGCTAAATTCATATTAGAATAATTAATTAATTCCTGTTTTAAAATATCTTCTTGCTTAAAATCATTAGCAACAAAATATATAATAATACCCGCAAATATAACAAGTATAATTCCTAAAGTAATAAATATTCTTTTAATTATTCTTCCTTTTCCACTTTTTCTTCTCCTAACCATACTACATCCTCCTATATCATCTAAAATAATTATATCATAATATATAACTAAAATAAATAATATAAAACAAGAAAAAGAAAAATTAATCCTCCCAATATATTAGCATAATTTCCTAATCTCTTATTTAAATAATTACCCATTAATAATCCTAAATATGTAAAAATACCGCTACATAACATAAAAATAAATGATACAAGAATACTATTATTATTTATTAAAGAAAATCCTATTCCCGTAGTAAAACTATCAATACTTACAGATAAACCAAACATTAAATAACCTACTATTCCAAAAGAAATATTTACCTCTTCTTCTTTAATTCCAGATATTATCATATCAATACCAATAAAGCCAAATATTATGCTTATAAAAACATTAATATTAAAATTACAATAAGACAAAATAATACTACCAAACAAACTACCAAATAAAGGCATAAAGAAATGAAATAATCCAACTATTAAAGATAAAAGGATCTTATTACTTTTACTAATTCCCTGGGTACCATATACCAAAGATAAAGAAAAAGCATCCATAGATAATCCTATTCCAACTATAAAAGTAGTTATTATTGCCCCCATTTAATCACCTAATAAATAATATTAATCAATATAAAGTAAAATACTAAAATATTTTATCTAATATATCTTTAACTAAAGATCTATATTGAACTTCCCCAGTCTCAGACTCACTAGCTTCTAATAAACATAAAGGAGGAAATAAAACACACCACCAATTATCTCCTTTAGATTTCCCAATATAAACAACTAATGATTCATATTCACCAGCATCATATATAACTCCTTTATAAACCTTATTAGGAAAATAATTCTCACCATAAATAACTTTAAAATCCATATTATAATTATTAATTTTAAACATATTTTTAATATCACTATTTAATTCATCAATACTATTATTAATTATATTTCTAGCTTCATTAACATCATTAATTCCATCTAATTTTATCATCATATAATTACTAACATAATTTTTAACCTTATCCTTCATATTTTGATCAACAACACTATTACTATTTGGAACAACCCTAACTCTAATAGCATCACTAGGTATAATTATTTCAGCATTAACATTAATATATAAAACCAAAAATATAATAAACAAAACTAAAACAAATAAATACTTTTTCATAAAAAAATCATCCTTTCAATATAATAATGGATGATTTTTTAATTATTTATACAATTATTTACTACCCTTTCTTTTTTGAGAATTATATACCATACGCATTAACCAACTATCAGGAACCACTTTAGATACAAATCTCAACATCTTTATACTAAATCCAGGTACAATAACAAACTTCCCTTTTAGCATATTATCTATAGCATATTTAGCAACATAATCACTATTCATACCCTTCAAACTAAAACTAACTCCTGCTACATTATCAAAATTAGTCTTAACAGGGCCAGGACATAATATATGAATACCCACATTAGACTTATTTCTTCTTAGTTCCTCTTTTATACCCTGACTTAATCTAACAACATAATTTTTAGTAGCATAATAAGTATTCATAAGAGGACCAGGCATAAACCCTGCTATACTAGCAACATTTAAAATATGACCATTATCTCTTTTAATCATATCATTTAAATATAACTTAGTAAGAATATGTAATGCTCTAACATTAACATCAATCATATTCATCTCTTTATCTAAATTAGCTTCATTAAATTTACCAAACAATCCAAAACCAGCATTATTTACAACAATATCAACATCTCTATATTTGTGATATAATTCCTTACAATTATCAATAACACTAATATCAGTACAATATACTTCAACCTTATTATTAAATTTAACACCCTCTAATTTTTTCTTATCACGAGAAACTAATACCAAATCATAACCTAACTTATCAAAATAATGTGCCATTGATAACCCTATACCACTACTAGCACCCGTTATTAATACTCTCATCACTATCACCTTCCCAAGAAATAATTTTTAACATCGGCCACTTTTTCTTCCATCTAATACATCTTTCATCATACATATCTTTAGATATATCTATCTTTACTGGTCTAATAATCATATTAAATAAATCATTTAAACCATAAGGAGCATATACATACAATCTTCTTTTACACATTTTAACACCAATACAAGTAACAGTACTAGTCCATCTTCCAATTGCATCCTCTACACTAACATATGGCTTTCTCTTAATACCATATTTTTCATAAAACCATATATGCACCCTAGCTTGATTCTTAATATCTAACTTAATACTCTTATCCTTAACATAAGAATTTATTAATTTAATAACCCTATCTTCAGCTTCATAAGACGTATCACAATCATAATAAACAATATCATAATCATTAATACCATAATCTAATTCATACCCATGATAATAATTAAATATAGTTTGATTAATACATCCAGCACCAATATAACAATTATCAATATCTAAATCATCCAATAATTGTAATAAATATTTTAAATTATTATTCATCAATAAAATCTTTTTAAATATCTTAATTTGCCTAGATATATCCTTATTTCTACCATCTAGCACCATAGTTACGCCTTTACTTTATCTGTTTTGTAACTTTTATCAAATAACTTTAATATATAATTAACAACAATATTCAATTTATCAAATATATAAACACTACATATAGCAAACACTATATATAATAACATAGTACCATTATTAACTTGATTTAAATCAAAGAAATCATAATGTCTAAAAATAACATAAATAAATATCGAAATTAAGCTTACAAGCAAAGTACCCCTTAATATATTAAATGGCCTACATAACCTATACAAGAATATAAATCCTGTAGTAGCAGTCATCATAACAATCAAAGTAGAAGTAATATTTTCACTAATATCAAAATAATTCTTATATAAAACAATCATTACAACATTAAATACAACAGTAAGCGCAGCGGGAAAACTCTTACTAATAACCTTAAGCATAAAATTACCCTTAACTCTCTCATGATTAGGTTCCAAAGCTAAAATAAATGAAGGAATACTAATAGTACATGCTGTAATTAAAGACAAATGAATAGGCATATAAAAATATGGACTAGACATAAAAATACATACAATTACCAATATAGCAGTAAAAATAGTTTTAATTAACAACAAAGAAGCAGATCTCTCAACATTATTAATAGTTCTTCTACCCTCTGCTACAACCTTAGGCATAGAAGCAAAATTAGAATCAAGCAAAACTAATTGACTAACATTCTTTGCAGCATCACTACCACTAGCCATAGCAATACTACAATCAGATTGCTTAAGTGCTAATACATCATTAACCCCATCTCCAGTCATTGCAACAATATGACCATTATCCTGTAAAGTCTTAACTATTTTTTTCTTTTGATCAGGAGTAACTCTACCAAATACATCATATTCCTCTAAACACTCATCAATATTATCATCAGTTAATTTACTAGCATCCATTCCCTTAGCATCAGTTAATCCAGCCCTTTTAGCAATATTACATACAGTAACATGATTATCTCCACTAATTACTTTGACTCTAACCCCTTGATCTTTAAAGTATTTTAAAGTATCTGGAGCTTCTTTTCTAATCTTATCTTGAATTAATAAAAATCCCAATACTTTTAATTTAGCAGGAGTATTACTAATCTCTTCCTTACTATAAGCAAGAACTAAAACACGATAGTCACTATAACTCTCTATTCTTTCTTTATATTTAGCAAAATCATCCCTTAAAACAAACTCAGGAGCCCCCAAATAATAAGAACCTCTGCCATCAAAACTAACGGCCGAAAACTTTCTACTAGAAGAAAATTCCTTTTTATCTGTAACAGTCCAACTACCACTATCACTAAATCTATCCTTTATAGCATCCATAGTAGCATTACTATTATCAAATGCATAAGCATAATTAGATAATAACTCTGCCACCATATTCTTATCTATTTTATCCTCACAAATAACATCAGATAACTCCATAGAGCCTTCAGTAATAGTACCCGTTTTATCTAAACAAATAACATCTACACGCGCTAAAGTTTCAATACAATATAATTGTTGAACCAATACTTTATATCTTCCTAACCTAATAACAGCAACTGCCATAACAGAACTAGTAAGAAGTAGTAATCCTTCAGGAATCATTCCAATCAAAGCCGCAACAGTACTAAATATAGACGCTGTAACATCGTTATTAGTAACTCTTAACTGGTTAACTAATAAAAATATACCTACTGGAACAATTATAATGGATAACACCTTAATAATCTTTTCAAAAGAATTCATAATAACAGAATTAACCTTCTTATTATACTTAGCTTCACTACTAATCTTAGAAATATAATTATCCTTACCTATATGATCAACTCTAGCATAGCAAGAACCACTAACAATAAAACTACCTGATAAAATAGTATCTCCCTCTTTTTTTAATATAGGATCAACTTCACCAGTTAAAAATGACTCATTAACCTCGACAGTTCCCTTCAAAATAACAGAATCAGTAACAACCTGATTACCCAAACCTAACTTAACAACATCATCTAATACTAATTCATCAATTCCTAAAGAAACCTCATTACCATCTCTTATAGTATCAACCTTACTAGAAGCTAAAACACTTAATTTATCAATAGTCTTTTTAGAAATAACTTCTTGAATAATACTTATAATACTATTAAAAATAATAACACCCATAAAAGTGCAGTTTTTTAATGAATCCCAAAACTCTCCTCCAAATATACCTGCAAATATAATTGCCAAACCCAAAAACAAATTAAGAAAATTAAAATAAGTAAAAAAATTACTCTTTATAATTTGCTTAACAGTCTTAGTAGGAGGAGAATCATTATAATTAACTAAATTATTATTAATTCTTTCTTGAACCTCTAAACTACTTAAACCCTCTTTATAATTAGGATTATATCTTCTCATACTATCCACCTACATTCATCTATATATTATAACACATATTAAAAGAAAATAATTTACTATTATAAATTATTTCCAAATAAAAATAAATCTATCCCTCTCACTATAATCCTTTTCAACACTAATATTAACTTCACTACCAAAATATTTGTAAACCATATTCTTAATATCATTTCCCTGCTTATATCCTATCTCAAAAGCAATTAGAAACCTATTATTTAAATTTTTTTTACAATCATTAAGTATCTTATCATAAAAATATAACCCATTATTAGAAGCATATAAAGCAATACTAGGTTCATTATTCTTAACCATATCTTCTATATCTTCATCAAAACTAATATAAGGTGGATTACTTATAATAACATCATACCTCTTATTAATATTAGTTAAAATATCACTATTAATTAAATTAATCTTAACATCATTTAATTTAATATTTTCAGCTGCAACTTCTAAAGCATCATCAGAAATATCACTAGCATCCATATCACAATCTATTAATTTCTTTATAGATATAGCAATGCAACAAGATCCTGTACATAAATCTAATATATTTACCTTTTTATCAAATAATTTATTAATATAATTAATAGTCTTCTCTACTAATAACTCTGTCTCAAACCTAGGAATTAAAACCCTATTATCAACATTAATTATATTACCATAGAAATTAACATTTCCCACAATATATTGTGGAGAAATACCTTTATTAAGTTTATCTATTCCATTTTCTATATCATCTTCATTTAGATATTTCTTTAAATAATCAATATTATTCATTGCCCGCTAACTTTCTCTTTTGATCTTCATTAATCAAAGCTTCTATAACAACCCCTAAATCTCCATCCATAATTCTATCTAAATTCATAGAAGTAAAACCAATTCTATGATCCGTTAATCTATTTTGTGGATAATTATATGTTCTTATCTTTTCACTTCTATCTCCAGTACCAATTTTATTTCTTCTTTCCTTATCATCAGCTTCTTCTTTTTCTTTTAATTTCATATCATATAATCTAGTTTTTAATATTTTAAGAGCTAATTCCTTATTTCTAATTTGACTTCTTTCAACCTGAGAATAAACAATAATACCAGTAGGAATATGTGTAACTCTAACAGCACTATCAGTAGTATTTACACCCTGTCCACCAGCACCACTACTCCTAGTAATATCAATCTTAACCTCACTCATATCCAACTCAAAATCAAATTCTTCCGCTTCAGGCATAACAAGAACAGTAGCAGTTGAAGTATGAACTCTTCCCTGACTTTCAGTTACTGGTACCCTTTGAACCCTATGAGCACCACTTTCATATTTAAGTTTAGAATAAACACCTTCACCTTTAATCATAAACTCAATATTTGTAAAACCACCAGCAGTTCCTTCAATACTATTTAAAATATCTATCTTCCAACCTTGATTATTAGCATACTTTTGATACATATCAAATAAATCACCAGCAAAAATATTAGCTTCATCTCCACCAGCAGCTCCTTTTATTTCTACAATAACATTCTTTTCATCATTAGGATCATGTGGTAACAATAATATCTTTAATTTATCTTCCAAATCTTCTTTCTGTATTTGACAAGTATTTAATTCTTCACGTGCCATATCACCAAGTTCACTATCATGTATAAGTTCATTAGCTTCTTCAATTCTTTTTAATATTTCTTTATAATTCTTATAAACAGAAACCACTTCTTCCAAACTATTTTTTTCCTTAGATAATTCCGTCATTTTTTTTACATCATTAAAAATAGAAGGATCTGATAAATCATTATTAATCTCTTCATACCTAGCTAAAATTACTTCCAATCTATCAATCATAATAATCTCCCTTTCATAACTGAATATTATTTTATCATATTTTATTGCTTTTTTAAACTAAATATTATAAAATCTAAATAATAGCAAATAATATCTATAGGTGATAAAATGAAAAATAAAATATTACTAATACTACTTAGCATATCATTAATAGCAACAATAATATATACATCAATATCTTCATCAATAACAAGTGAAAATTTAAAAGTCATATCCAATAAAGTAGTAAGAGAAGGTATAATATATAATGAAGATAATTCATATACAGAAATATTTAAAACAATAGTAAAACTAACTAAATTAAATGAAGAAGATGTAAAAAAAGCATTAAAATTAGATTACGTAGATGAAATAGTAACAGATATAGTAAATAGTATCTATGAATATAATATAACCGGAAATAACGATGTAAAATACACAAAAGAAAGAATAATTAATATAGTAATTGAAAATCTAGATAAAGTCGCATCAGATATTAATTATAACTTAACCGAAAAAGATAGAGAAGATATAATAAATTATACTAAAAATAATACAAATTATATTATAGATACAATATACAAAACAAATATAGGTTCTTGGAGGCCAAAAAATGATTAATTTACAAAGTATATTTAATCCTAACTATAATTATCTATTATATCTAATAACCATAATATTACTAACAATAAATATATTAAAAAAAACAGATAATTTAAGTAAAACTTTAATAACAATATCAATAATATTAATATCTATAACCATAATTACAAATATAATTATAAATATATACTTTAATAATATTATTAAAATATTTATAAATCCCATAATAAACACAGTAAGAAATAAAATAATAATCATAAGTTCTATTACATTATTAATAGGAATAGTATTACAAATAATAAAAAGGAAACATTATAATGTTTCCTAATTTTATTTATATTCTTTTATTTTCTTATTTAATAATTTAACAAAATCTTTTTTATCAATTGTAACGGTATCTTTAGAACCATGCAATCTATAACTAATTGTTCCATTCTTAACTTCATTATCACCAATAATTAAAGTATAAGGAATCTTCTTAGTCTGAGATTCTCTCATCTTATAACTCAATTTCTCATCTTTATCATCAACAGAAACTCTAAATCCCTTATCTAATAAATAATCTCTTAATTCATTACAAAAATCTAAATGATACTCCATATTAACAGGAATAATATTAATTTGAGTAGGCGCTAACCATACAGGTAAAACACCCTTAGTTTCTTCCAAATAATATGCTATAGTTCTATCAATTGAACCAAATATAGCTCTATGAAGAACAACAGGAGTTTTTTTACTACCATCTGAATCAACATATGTTAAATTAAATCTCATAGGTAAGCAAAAATCTATTTGACAAGTTGATAAAGAAAATTCATTACCAACAGCAGGTTTAACTTGAACATCTAACTTAGGTCCATAAAAAGCAGCTTCACCAATTTTTTCTTCATAAGGAATACCAATATCATCCATAATTTTTCTTAAAGCAGATTCTGCCTTATTCCACATTTCATCATCTGGATAATACTTAACTTTATCCTCAGGATCTCTTAAAGATAATTCAAAATGATAATCAGTTATATTCATTTCTTTATATACTTCTAATATTAAATCAACAACACCCTTAAATTCAGATTCAATTTGTTCTTGAGTACAAAAAATATGAGAATCATTTTGACAAAAAGTACGTACTCTCTCAATACCTTTCAAAGCACCACTAGATTCATATCTTGAATCTCTAGCAATCTCAGCTATTCTAATAGGTAACTCCTTATAAGAGTGCAAATCATTGGAATAAATAACCATGTGATGAGGACAATTCATAGGTCTTAAAACAAACTCTTCATCTTCAACTTTCATAGCAGGAAACATAGCTTCCTTATAATGATCCCAATGCCCACTAGTCTTATATAATAAAACATTACCTAAAGGAGGTGTTAATACATGTTTATATCCCCTTCTTATTTCTTTATTACGAATATAATTCTCTAGCAGATTCCATAAAATAAATCCATTAGGTAAATACATAGGTAACCCTTTACCAACTAAATCAATCATCAAATAAATACCTAACTCTTTACCTAATTTTCTATGATCCCTTTCCTTAGCTTCTTCTAATTCTTGCAAATAATTATTTAAATCTTCCTCATTATAGAAACATACTCCATAAACTCTTTGAAGCATCTTATTTTTAGAATCTCCCTTAAAATAAGCACCACTTACTTTAATTAACTTAAAATACTTCATGAATTTAGTAGATTCCATATGAGGTCCACGACATAAATCAATAAAATCATCTTGCTTATAAGCGGAAATAACAGTATTATCATCCATATTATTTATTAAATCAATCTTATATGGATCACCTTTAAACATATCTAATGCTTCATCACGAGATAATTCCATTCTTTTTATTAATTTATTACTTTTAGAAATTTTCTTCATTTCTTTTTCAATATTAGGTAAATCTTCTTCAGTTAAAACTTTATCCCCTAAATCAATATCATAATAAAATCCTTCAGTAATAACAGGACCTACCCAAAACTTTGCATTAGGATATAAATGCTTAACCGCATGTGCTAATAAATGAGCACAACTATGATTTAAAATATTTAATTCACTGTTTTCTTTAATATTTATCATAATAATCTCTCCTCTTAACTTTCATAAAATTATTTATTTTATCCATTTCATTAACAAAATCTTTATCACTATAAACAGGCTTTCTTCCAACTCTCTCATTTATTTCATTTCTAGCTTTATAAAAAGGCAAATTACCATTTTTACCCTTGTCTTCATCCATTCTTTTCTTACCAAGTTCAGTACCAGCAGCAACTACCTTATCAAAAGTATAATACGTAGAATCTAAAATACCATAAGGAGTAGACAAATAACCATCATCATCAATCTCTAAATAATCATATTCAGGGCCCAGTAATTCAGATTCTAATAAACGCCTCTGTTTTTCATAAAACTTCATTTTCTCAACTACTTTTTTATATTCTTCTATATTGTTTCTCATATTACCCTCCCAAAAAAAAGAATGGAACCTAAGGAGTCATTATAGACGGTACCATCCTTTATTTTACTTAATTCAATAACGGTATACACCGGGAACATCTTTCGAGTCCACTCTAAGGTAGTAATTATATAAATCATTTATTAGTTTCCACCACACACTAACTCTCTATAAAATAATAAAATATAATCATGTCCTTATCATTGTTTTATATAATAAAAGGAACAAATTTCCTTAAAAATCAAATGGTGACCAGTGCGGAATTCGAATCCGCGAATGCTGCCGTGAAAGGGCAGTGTGTTAAGCCACTTCACCAACTGGCCAAAATGGTGGGCCTGGATGGACTTGAACCATCGACCTCACGCTTATCAGGCGTGCGCTCTAACCACCTGAGCTACAAGCCCATTTTTGCTTTGCTATAATATTATAACATTAAAAACATGTAAAAAGCAAGACAAAAATAAAATTTGGTGTCCCCTTAGGGATTCGAACCCTAGACCCACTGATTAAGAGTCAGTTGCTCTACCAACTGAGCTAAGGAGACATAACAAAAACACAAGTAATATTATATCATAATATTTAATTTTGTAAAGAAAAAATAAGAAAAAAGCCCATAAACTTATGTTTAAAGTCTTTGGGCATAAAAAAAATATTGGCAATGTCCTATTTTTGCTTTCGCTATCGTCGGCGTTAAAGTGCTTAACTTCTGTGTTCGAGATGGGTACAGGTGAGCCACTTTGCTATCTTCACCAATATCTTTATCGTTCTCTGAAAACAGGATAACGTTGGTCATCAAATTTTTTGGGATTAAACCCTCAATCTATTAGTACTAGTCCGCTCAATGTA
>JAFRIJ010000017.1 GCA_017432825.1 Bacilli bacterium | reverse complement strand
TATGCGTAAATTTATAATTAGTGATATTCATGGTAATGGAAATATATATAATTCTATTATGGGTTATTTAGATAATATTAGTAATGATTATGATGTTGCTTTATATATTAATGGAGATTTAATTGATAGAGGAGAGGATTCGGCTTTAATATTATTAGATGTTATTAAGAGAAGTAAAAATAATAATAAATTTAAAATTGAATATCTTGGTGGTAATCATGAATTTATGATGTATAAGTTTTTTAAAGATAGAAGGAATTTAAAAATATGGTATCATAATGGTGGATTAGTTACTGAAGAAGGTTTATATAGATTGTTAGATAATGATGAAGATAAAATTAATGATGTTGTTAATTATATTTCAAATTTAAATATTTATCATAAATTTAATGAAACGATTAATAATAAAAAGATTGTCTTGGTTCATGCTTCTTGTCCGTTAGTAGTAAAAAATAATTGTGATTTAACAATTAAAGATGATGATTCTTTAGTTTTTGCTTCTGTTTGGTCTAGAGAGTTAGATTCTAATAATGATTATTATTCTGTTATTGGTCATACTCCTGTTAATAATAAATATGGTTATGAATATAATAATAATTATATTAATATAGATGGTGGTAGTTCTTGCTATGTTAGTGGTTATCGTGGCTGGGATCATATTCCTTTAGTTGAAGTTTGTAGTAATTATCTAAGGATTCTTACTTTTAATAATAATAATGAAATAATATATGGAAATTATTTTAATGGTAAGGATAATTGTTTAATTAATAATAGAGATTTAGATATAGATAGAGATTATTTAAATAAGAATGTAAAAATTAAAAAGATTGGCTATGATTATAAGAGATAGATATTTTACATATCTGTTTTTTTTTGATATAATTTTATGAGTTGAGTGAGGGATAATTATGAAGATTAAATATAATTTATTACATAAGGATGGTAATGCTAGATACGGTACATTAGAAACTAATTATGGTATATATGAAACTCCTATGTTTATGCCAGTTGGTACACAAGCTACGGTTAAGACTTTAGATCCTAGAGATATTAAAGAAATTGGTAGCGCAGTTATTTTATCTAATACTTATCATTTATGGTTAAGACCTGGTGAAGATATAGTTAATAAAGCAGGAGGACTTCATAAGTTTATGAATTATGATGGACCTATTTTAACTGATTGTGGTGGATTTCAGGTTTTTTCGTTAATTAAAAACAAAAAGAAAGATATTACTGAAGAAGGAGTTATATTTAAGAGTCATTTGAATGGTGAGAGGTTGTTGCTTACTCCTGAGAAATCTATTCAGATACAAAATAAATTAGATAGTGATATTGCTATGAGTTTTGATGAATGTATTCCTTATCCTGCTAGTTATGATTATGCTAAGGAAAGTACTGAAAGAACTATTAGATGGGCTAAAAGAGGAAAAGATGTGTTTAATAACGAAAGACAGAGTTTATTTGGAATAGTTCAAGGTGGAGAATATGAGGATTTAAGATATTGGTGTGCTAAAGAATTAGTTAAGATGGATTTTGATGGGTATTCTATTGGTGGTACTTCTGTTGGAGAAGATAAAGATACTATGTATAAAATGGTTGAATACGCTATTAAATATTTACCTCAGGATAAGCCAAGATATTTAATGGGTGTAGGTGAACCTACTGATTTATTTGAGGGGGTTTCTAGGGGTGTAGATATGTTTGATTGTGTTCTTCCAACTAGACTTGCTAGGCATGGACATGCTTTTACTTTAGATGGTAAGATTAATTTAAAGAATTATAAATATAGGGCAGATTTTTCTCCTGTTGATAGTGAATGTGATTGTTATTGTTGTAAGAATTTTACAAAGGCATATATTAGGCATTTAATAATTGCCAATGAAACTTTAGGTCAAAAATTATTATCTATTCATAATTTAAGATTTTTAATTAGAATAATGGAAAATATTAGAGTAAGTATTAAGAATGATAAATTTATGGAATATAAAGATGAATTTATTAATAGATATAAATCTGAAAAATAAATTGCTTTTAGTAATTAATTATTGTATAATAATATTAGTATAATAGTAGTATGGAGGTATTAAATGAAAAAGTTTTTTAGATGGTTAAGGAATTTACTTTGGAGGCATAAATTATTATCTTTAGTTTGTTTTCTAGCGTTTGCTGTAATAGTAATATTAATGTATATTTTCTTTAGTGTTTTTTTAGGTAGTAATGGAAAATATGGAAATAGGTTAGAAGGAATTGAAAAAGTAAAATTAACTTCTAAGGATTTTAAGAAAGTAGAAGATTGGATTAAGGATACTAAGACTGTAGAGAGTACTTCTATTAGGCTTGTTGGAAGAATTATCTATGTAGATATTATTTTTAATAAAGATGCAGATCTTAGTGGCGCTAAGGGATTAGCAAGTGGAGTTTTAAATAAATTTGAAGATGATGAAAAAGAATTTTATGATTTTGAATTTATTTTATCTCAAAATAAGGAAAATGGATTTAAGACTATTGGTACTAAGAGTCCTAAGATTAAAGATATTAGTTGGATTAAGAATTAGGTGATTAGTATGAAGAAGAAAAATAAAAAGATTGCTATTAGTGCTGTAATTATTTTATTATTTTTAGTTTCTTGTATACTTTTATTTATTAATTATAGTAAAGATGATAAGAGTTTAAGTATAGTTGAAAAGAAGTGGATTACTAATAATACTAAT
>JAFRIJ010000016.1 GCA_017432825.1 Bacilli bacterium | reverse complement strand
TGCTGTTCTTGGATTTGAATTTACAACATGGAGTAAAACAGCAGGAGAAGCAACATTTGATAGTGCGACTTCAAGGAGTACAAATGTAACTGTAACTGCGTCAAATACTTCAATTAAAGGAACTGCAGAAGCAGCTTCTACAAACAAAGTAACTGTTACATTAAAGAAAGATGGAAGTAATTGTACAACATGTGATGGATATACAATTGGAGTAAGTTCAAGTAATAGTACATATACAGCAGTTTCTAGTGCATCAGGAACAACGACAACATCATCAACTATTGATTTAACAGGAGCGATTGTACCAGGAACAACATATTATCTATGGGTAGGAAAAGATGCAAACCATAAAACTACAACCGTATATAGTGGTGTGTCATTCAGAATACCATATGGAAATAATGCAACAACAATAACAGTAAATTTCTATCTATTAACAGTTAGTTTAGCAAATACAACAGTTAAAGTAAATGGAACAAGTGTTTCTAATAATGGAACAGTAGTAGTACTTGGAGGAACAGGAACAGCAAGTTCAAGTTATGAACATGCGATAGAAGCAACAGCAGCAAATAATTATGAGTTTTCTGGTATAATTTGGACAAAAACTGGAACTATGTCAATAGGTAGTAATTCAACTGCAAGTACAACATTAAAAGTTGCTTCTGGTGGTACTATTACTGCAACTGCAATTGGTAGTTCTTATTCAATAACATATAAGGATTGTGAAAATACAACATTTAGTGGTACTCATGAAAATGGATATCCAACGTCATATACATATGGAGTTGGTGCAACCTTAGATACACCAACTAAAACTGGTTATAATTTTGACGGCTACTTTGAGGCAAGTGCATGTTCAGGTGATGCAGTTACAAGTATAAGTAATACTGCAACTGGTGATAAGACATTATATGCAAAATGGGATGCTAAAACTCCTAAGGTTACTTTAATAGATAGTTTATTTACTAGTGTTGCTTCACAAACTAGTAATGGAGTAACTGTTACATATGATAGTTCTGCACAGACTCTTACATTTAATGGTACTGTTTCTACGGGTTCATCTGGTTTAACTTTATTTAGTTATGGTATGTTAACTAATATGACGTTTTCATCTAGTTCTACTTATAAATTATTGTTAGTTTATGTTGAGGGTTCTAGAACTGATACTTATAATCCTACTATTGGTTTTGAATTTTATAAGGATGGGGCACAATATTCTAATAGAGCAAATGGTACTCATTATACAAATGCTACTATGCCAACTAATTCTACTTCTACTACTAATTCTTTAACTGGTTTATCTGATGCTGATAGTGTGAGATTTTATACTTGGGTTCCTGCTAATAGTAGTGTTACGTTTACTAATTATAAGGTTAGGGTATTATTTTATAAAGTATATGAGAAGACTGTTACTTATAATTCAGCTTATGGAACTTTAGATACTCCTTCTAAACCTGGTTTTAAATTTGATGGATGGTATACTACGACTACTGGTAGTACTGTTGTTACTTCTTCTACTATTGTTACAAATGAAGAAGACCATTATTTATATGCACATTGGACTCCTAATACGATTACTTTAAATGTTCAAAAGAATGGAAGCGCATGTACTTCATGTAGTGGATATTCCGTCAGTTTAAGTTCTAGTTCTTCTTCTGATGATTCATTGCTTTCGGGAACTACAACTACTGCAAGTACTTTGACTCTAAGTAGTGAAAGTAGTAATACTAATAATATTATAGCGGGGACAACGTATTATATATGGGTTGGAAAAGATTCTAACCATAAAAGTACTAGAATTAATGTTAATTCGCTCAGTGCTGCTGCTGTCGCGGGAAATGTATCTGTTAATATTCAGTTCTTTACTGTAACGATAAATGGAAATGCTAATACTGTTATAAGTGTTAATGGTACTACAGTTTCTAATGCTACTACAACTGCTAAAACTGTAGATCTCTATGCAGTTCCTAGTTCAAACAATTATGCTCATGCAATAGTGTCTGCTAAAAAGAGTGGACTTACTAATTCTGAAAAGTATTATTTTGATGGTTGGAATGAGACATCTGGTGCTACTGTAAATACTCATTATAAATTTGGTAGTACAACTAGTGCTTCAACTACTTTAAAAATTGCTAAAAATATAACTATTAATGGTAACTGGTTATTAGATAATACTAAGCCAGTAGCTACTATTGTAGAGGTTAAAACAGTTAATAATACTGAAAGGCAATATGTAGTTGTTAAGTGTGAAGATTCTGGATCTGGTGTTGAAAGTGTTTATTGGCAAGGTAGTAGTGCTGTTCCTACTGCTACAAGTTCTGATTGGGAAACAATTTCTGGTGGTCCAGTTGCTTCTTGGACTAGTTCAGGTACTAATTCTGGTAGTCCTTTGGTTTATTCTACTGCGGCAAATACTCATTATCTTGGCTGTATGGATGCTGTAGGTAATTGGACTGACGTCTCTTCTGGAACATATTCATATAAGTCACAAATGTTTTATAATATTAATTGGCGTTGTACTAATTGTTATGTTAAAGGAACTCTTGCAAATGGTAATCAATCTTCCGGTACTACTGGTATTAGTAAAACTGTTATTGGTAAAGGTTCAAATATTAAGTTACCAACACCTACAAAAACATCTGGAACTTTGCAAAATGGTTGGTATAAAAATTCTAATTTTTCAGGTAAAGCTGGTAATTGGGGAGCTAATTATGGAGCTAGTTTAACTGGTTCAACTAATTTGTATGCTCATGCTACTTAGTATTAATTTATAACTTAGAAAAGTATATATTATAAATATATACTTTTTTTCTTATTTGTTTTTAGCAATTATTATTGACAATTGCTAAAGAGGGTGGTATATTATTTTTTGGAGATGATTATATGGAAAAGAAGAAACAATTTAAAGCTGAATCTAAGAGATTATTGGATTTAATGATTAATTCTATATATACTAATAAGGATATATTTTTAAGAGAGTTAATTTCTAATGGTAGTGATGCTATTGATAAGTTATATTATTTATCTTTGACTGATAAAAATATTAATATTAATAAAGATGATTTATATATTAGAGTTGATATTGATAAGGATGATAGAGAAATTATTATTACTGATACTGGTATTGGTATGAGTATGGAAGAATTAGAAGATAATTTAGGTACTATTGCTAAGAGTGATTCTTTTAATTATAAGAATATTGATAATAAAGATATTGATATTATTGGTCAATTTGGTGTTGGTTTTTATTCTGCTTTTATGGTTAGCAAGAAGATAAAAGTTGAGAGTAAGAAATATGGTAGTGATAAGGCATATGTTTGGAAGAGTGAAGGGGCTTCTGGTTATACTATTAAGGAATGTAAGAAAAAGGAATATGGTACTACTATTACTTTGAAGTTAAAGGATGATGATGATAATTTTAATTATTCTACTTATTTAGATAGTTATAAGATTAGAGAATTAATTAAAAAGTATTCTGATTATATTAGATATCCTATTAAGATGGAAGTTTCAAAATCTAGGTTAAAAGATGGTAGTAAGGATGAATATGAATCATATGAAGAATTAGATGTTGTTAATAGTATGATTCCTTTATGGAAAAAGAATAAGAAAGATATTAGTGAGGATGAATATAATTCTTTCTATATGGATAGGTTTTATGATTATGATAAACCTTTAAAGGTAATTCATTCTAGTGTAGAGGGTCAATGTAATTATCATTCTTTATTATATATTCCTAGTCATTTGCCAATGGATTATTATACTAAAGAATTTGAAAAGGGTATTGCTCTATATTCTAATGGTGTTCTTATTATGGATAAGTGTGCTGATTTAGTTCCTGATTATTTTGGTTTTATTAAAGGTCTTGTTGATACTGAGGATGTTTCTTTAAATATTTCTCGTGAAATTTTACAACAAAATAATGCTGTTAAGTTAATAGCAAAGTCTATAGAGGGTAAGATTAAGAAAGAATTAGAAAATATGCTTAAGAATGATAGGGATATGTATGAGAGTTTCTTTAAGACTTTTGGTATGCAGATTAAGTTTGGTGTATATGCTGATTATGGTACTAATAAAGATAAGTTAAAGGATTTACTTATGTTTTATTCTTCTTCAGAAAAGAAATTAGTTACTTTGGATGAATATGTTTCTAGAATGAAGGATGGACAGGATTCTATATATTATGCTTGTGGTGAAAATAATGATAAGGTTGATAATATGCCTCAAGTTGAACTTGTTAAGGATAAGGGATATGAGATATTATATTTAACTGAATATGTAGATGAGTTTTGTTTGCAGGCTTTGACTACTTATAATGCTAAGAAATTTGTTAATGTAAGTAATGATAATGTAGATTTAAATACGGAAGAGGAAAAGAAGGAATTAGAAGAGTTAAATAATAATTCTAAAGATATGTTTAGTGTTATGAAGGATATTTTAAAAGATAGTAATGTTAATGATATTAGATTTACTAATAGGTTAAAGAAACATCCTGTATGTTTAACTACTGAGGGAGATATTTCTGTGGAGATGCAAAAGGTACTTAATGCTTTACCTAATGAGAATAAGGTTAATGCTAAGATGATATTAGAAATAAATAAAGATCATCCTATTGCTAAAAAATTAGAGAAATTATATAATGATGATAAGGATGAATTAGAGAAATATACTAAGATTCTTTATTCAGAAGCTAGATTAATAGAGGGATTAGCAATTGATAATCCTACAGAAATTAGTAATTTAATATGTGATATAATGGCGAGGTAATTATGAAATATGTGTATAATAGAGTTATAGCGTATGTTATCGATATGCTACTAGTGGTGTTGATATCAGTTCTTTTATCTAGAATTAGTTTTATTAATCCTGATATAAATAAATATAATAAATATAATAAGTTATATAGTGAGTTTAATTTAAATTATCAAAGTTATGTTAATGATTTAAGTAAATATTATGGTAATAGTGAAATTAGTGATAAGGAATATAATAAGTTAGTTGAAAAATATGGAGATATAGCTTCTTCATTGGTGAAATATTATGATGATAGTGTTATTGATAAGAAGGAATATGATAAGGTTATTAATGAAACTAATAAAAGTTATATGAAAGAAAATAAGAAACTATATTTTGATTTAAGTAAATATTCTTTTATATATAATATTATTTTGTTTGTTGTAATTATTCTATATTTTATTGTTCTTAATATTTTTACTAGGGGACAGACTATTGGAAAGAAGTTATTGGGTTTAAAAATTGTTAATGTTAATGATGGGGAAGTGTCTATATTTAATTATATTATTAGATGTATTATATTATATGGTCCTTTATATTATTTAATAGAAATTGTTGGTGTAAGACTTTTAAATATTAATGATTTTTATACTTTATCTCTTATAATTTCTAATTTAAAGAATTATGTTTTAGTGGCAACTTTTATGTTTATTTTATTTAGAAAAGATAATAGGGGATTGCATGATATTATTTGTAGAACCAAGGTAATAAGTGTAGCTGCTAAAAGGGAAGAAGATGTAGAAGTTATTAAAGAAACTAGTAAGAAGAAGTCTAGTAAAGATAAAAAGATTGTTATTGATGAAAAGGAGAAATAATTCTTCTTTTTATTTATATTAAGGATGTAAAATTTATTTATTTTAGTGTTTTACTATTTTTAATTTTTATATTGATAATAAATTATCAAGTAATTTTAGTATTATGATTAGTTTATAATAGTGATAAATTAAAAGAGATATCTTGTTTAGAACGTTGGGCTGGAATAATAGGTAGTGAATATGTTGAAGATATTTCTTTGATAATGGGAAGTGATATGGTGTCTATGAAAGAAAAAGAAAAATTTATAAATGATAAAAAAGAAAAATCAAAAGATAAAGATGTATTAGAGGCTTTAAAACTTGAAAACACTGTAGAAGATAGATTTAAATAGATAGAGAATATTGCTAAAAGTGAAGGATATGATTTAGGATATGAGGAAGGACATAATTTGGGATATAAAGATGGACATAAGGAAGGTGTTGAGTTTGGAATAGAACAAGGAATAGAAAAAAATACTTCTGATATTATTAAAGCTATGATTGATAATAATATTTCTTATGAAATAATTTCTAAAATAACAAACAAATCTATTGATGAAATAAAAAAGATTATAGGATAAATTAATTATTTAATTGAGGTAAACATTTTGTGTTTTCTTCTTTTTTTATCTGTATATAAGTTTAAAAAATAATTATTTTACTTGATTTAGGAAATAAATAATAGTAAAATATTTGTAGGGAGGTAATATTATGAAAAAAAGTGATATATTTCTTATTGTGGGAGTAATTGTAATTATTGTTGTTGGTGGTTTTATTATGAAGGGTAGCAAGGCTACTGATAATTATGATTTGCCTCTTGCTTTAAGTGGTGATGCAGGATTGCATGAATTAACTTATTCTGAGTATTTAGATAAAGTTAATAGTAACGAATCTTTTGTGTTTATTGTTGAAAGAGCTACTTGTGCTCATTGTGTTAATTATATGCCTGAAGCTGAAAGTTTTGCTACTGAATATGGTGTTCCTATGTATTATATTGATACTGATAAATTTGAAGAAAGTGATTGGGAAACATTTGAAAGTACTAATACTTTCTTTAGAAAAAATTCTAGTTGGGGAACTCCAACTACTATAGTTTTATCTGGTAAATATGCAGTTGATTATATTGTTGGTGAAACAGTAGCAGATGATTTAAAGGAATTATATAATAAATATTTTGACGTTGATAGTTATAAGAATAATTAGTGGGTGATATTGTGAAAAATAGTTATGATTTTGTAAAAAAATTTAAGAAGAAATATCCTATTACTGTTGCTTTTAGAATTAGAAAACATTGTGAAATAATAGAAAAACATATTAATCCAGATGAGGAAATATTATATGCTTTTGCGGCACAAAAAAATGATAGTCCAATGATGCTTATTAATACTTGTGCTGTTGCGTTAACTAATAAGAGGATTGTTATTGGATTAAAGAGACTTTTATGGGGTTATTTCTTTATTTCTATTACTCCAGATATGTTTAATGATTTAACTGTTAATAGTGGTCTTATTTGGGGTGGTATTGTAATTGATACTATTAAGGAAAAGGTAATTCTTACTAATATTGATCCTAAGGCTTTACCTGAGATAGAGTCAATTATTACGGATTATATGATGAAGGAAAAGAAAAAATATAAAGATAGAGAAGATTAAAGAATTAATTTTCTTTTTCTATAAATAATAATAAATACTTGTTTTTTATTTTATTTATGTTATAATTATTTACGTGGCAATTCGCTGGTATTATTACTATAATTGCATAAACACATATTTATATAGGAGGGATACTATGAATTTGATAGAAAAAGTTACTTCAAAACAAATTAATCCTAATGTGCCTGAATTTAGAGTTGGTGATACTGTAGTTGTTGGTTGTAAGATTAATGATTTTAGAAATGGTAAAGAAGTAAAAAGAATTCAAAATTTTAAAGGTATTGTAATTGCTCGTAAGAATAGTGGTATTTCTGAAACTTTTACTGTTAGAGCTGTTTATAGTGGAGTTGGTGTTGAAAAAACATTCCCTGTTAATAGTCCTAATGTTGCTTCTATTGAAGTTGTTAAAAAGGGTAAAGTTAGACGTGCTAAGTTATATTTCTTAAGAGAAAGAACTAAGAAATACAATATTAAAGAAAGAGCTAATAAAGAATCTTTAAAGTAAAATAATAAGCACATTGCTTATTATTTTTTATAGGAGGTTATTATGAAGAATTTTATTAAGGAAAGTATGCCTTATGTTATTATAGTAATATTAGTTATTATAATTAGAAGTTTTATTATTACTCCTGTTGTTGTTAGGGGAGAATCTATGGATAATACTTTAGTAGATGGGGAAGTATTATTCCTTAGTAAAATTAGTTATCATATTCATGATATAAAGAGATTTGATGTTGTTGTTATTAGAGATAAAGATAATGATTTGATTATTAAAAGAATTATAGGTTTACCTGGTGATAATGTAAAATATAAAGATAATCAATTATACATTAATAATGAAATTGTATCTGATAATTATTCTAATGGTGAAACAGAGAATTTTGATTTGCAAACTATTTGTATGATTAATAATGATGAGTGTGTAAGTAAAATTCCTGAGGATATGTATTTGGTTCTTGGGGATAATAGAGAAGTGTCAGCAGATTCTAGAGTAAAGGGATTATTTAAAAGAGATGTTATTTTAGGAAAAGCTGTATTTAGAATTTGGCCTTTTAATAGAATAAAAATAATTCACTAATATAGTGAATTATTTTATTAGCTTTTCAAAATCTAGATAGCAGATATCATTTATTATTATTTTAGCATTTGAATATTTTTTTGCACATGATTCAAAAAGTATAGATAAATAATTATTATCAGTATTTATTTGTTCTGCTAAGCAAGGTATTTTTATTTGTTTATGTAGTTTTAAATTGTTATTTCTATCTAGTAATGCTATAAATATTTTAGAATTATTTCTTCTTCCAAATGATGAAGAAAATATATAATAGTTTTTTTCTTTATATTTATATATGCACATTCCTTGAATATAAGGGAAGGGATTATTTATTGTTTCTTTTTCTATTAAGTATCCATTATTTTTTATAGCGTATTTTTTTATTATTGATGATTTTTTGGAAAAGTTACCTATATATAAGTAATTATTATGTACTGTTAAGTATGCTACAGAACTTTTTTTGTTAGTAGATGATTTTAAATTATTAATATCATCTACTTTTATTTTTAGTGTTGCATTTATTTTATTTTTATTTAATAGATCTTTTGCATTATATCTGTTAACATATGATGATTGCCCATTATTACTACCACTTTCTCCAGGTATAAATATACTATTTGTTTTTTTATCATATGCTATAGCGCCACTATGATATTTGCCTTCTATAGAGATTGTTTTTACTAATTTTTTATTTTTATCTAATAATAGTACTACTGAATTGTTTTTCTTTTTATCATCGTATGCTACTATTAATGTAGTATCATCTATTTGGCAACTTCCTTGAGGTATATAATTAGTTTTATTTATTGGTATTGGAGTATAATCTTTAATAGAGTTTAAAAAATCGGGGTATTTTTTTAATAAGTTATTATATTTTTCTTTCATATTATTCTTCTTTCTTATTTATTTATATCATATATTATTATATTTTTCAAATAAAAAATTATTGACTTTTTTTTTAATAAGTATAGAATATGTTGTAATGGAGGTGGTATTGTGTATTGGAATGATAAATGTTGTATGTGTTTATATTTTAATAAGGATAGTATTTATAAGGGTTGGACTGGTATACAACATTTTTGTGATTGGCATTGTTCATATACTAGAGCTACGAATATTTCTTGTGATAAATTTTTTAGAGATTGGGATAGGTCTGAAGAAGAAATAAGAGAGTTTGAAGAAGAGGAAAGAACTGGTGTGGTTAGATCTAAAAAGGCGCAACCTGTACCTAAATACAATTATAATTATAACAATAATAGTAGTAGTAATTCTAATGATGATTGGTTTTTTGATTTGATTTGTGAATTATTTGAAAAACGCAAAAAGAATAAGGTTAAAAGAAAGAAAAAATAAAAAATTCTTTCTTTTTTATGTTATAATTATTATGTGATGGTATGAAAAGATATATTGAGGGTATTAAATTTGGAATGGTTTTACAACTTGCAATTGGTCCTATGTGTCTTCTTGTTTTTAATACTTCTAGAAATGTAGGATTTGTTAAAGGATTAATAATGGTCTTTGTTATAGCAAGTGTTGATTTGTTCTATATTACTTTGTCTTGTGTTGGTGTTAGTAAGTTATTAGAAAAATCTAAATTTAAGGTATTATTTAAGGTTATTAGTTCTGTTATATTAATGTTATTTGGGTTTAGTATTATACTGGGTTCTTTTGGAATAAATGTTCTTCCTATTTTAAGTATTAATCCTAGTTCTAAAAATATTTTTTTGCAGGGACTGGTTCTTGCTTTATCTAATCCTATTACTATTATTTACTGGGGAAGTATTCTTACTAATAAATTACTTGAAGATAATTTTAAGAAGAGAGAATTAATTGTTTTTTGTATGGGGCTTGTATCTTCTACGTTAATTTTTCTTTCTTTTATTTCTTTTGTTGGTAGTGTAATTGGTAATTTTATTCCTTTGTTTGTGGCAAATATTTTAAATGTTATTGTTGGTATTGTTATTATTTATTTTGGTGTTAATTATTTAATTAAAAACAAATACTGATATGATATAATAATTTTATTGTGGAGATGAGTTTATGACAAAATTTAAAGATTATATACAATTATTTAGAATTAAACATTGGATGAAAAATTTTTTAATATTTTTACCTTTGTTATTTAGTAGAGAGATGTTTGTATACAATAAGGTATTATTAACTTTTATTAGTTTTATTTCTTTTTGTTTTATTAGCTCTTCTATTTATATTTTTAATGATATAAGAGATTTTAATAAAGATAGAGTTCATGATATTAAGAAGAATAGACCCATAGCGTCTTTACGAGTATCTATTAAAGAAGGGTATATTTTAATGTTTATTCTTTTATTAATTGGTTTATTTATTAATTTTCTTTTTATTAAAGATAATTATAGTTTTATTTTTTTAATTATATATTTTTTAATTAATATTTTTTATTCTTTGGGTTTTAAAAATATTCCTATTTTAGATATTATAATATTAGTATCTGGTTTTGTAATACGTGTTATTTATGGTTCTGTTGTTGGTGATATAGAATTATCTAATTGGTTATATTTAACTGTTATGAGTGCTTCTTTCTTTATGGGATTTGGGAAAAGGCGTAATGAAATATTAAAAAATGGAGATAATTCTAGAGTTGTTTTAAAGTATTATACTAAAGATTTTTTGGATAAGTTTTTATATGTATTTTTGGTTTTGACTATTGTTTTTTATTCTTTATGGAGTATAGATTCTACTACTATTTCTAGATTAAATAATAGCTATATGATATACACTATTCCTTTTGTTATTGTTATTTTTATGAAGTATTGTTTAGATATAGAGGGGGATTCTTATGGTGATCCTGTTGATGTACTTACTTCTGATAAAATTTTAATGATATTAGTTTTACTTTTTGTAATTGTTATGTTTTATTTAGTATATTTTTTGTAGGTGATATTATGAAGAAGAATAAACTTATTTTGTTTGATTGGGGAAATATTGTTGAAGCTCATACAACTGGTTATTCATGTAAAAAAGCATGGTATGATTTGTTTGTTGCGTGTGGTTATAAAGGTGATGATTATTTATTTCAATTGCTTACTAAGTATGAATTAAGTGCTATACCTGATTTTAAGACATTTAGTAAAGTATATGATGAAATGAAAAAAGAATTTAATTTTAATACTTCTTTAGATGAATTTGTTAATTTATATTATCATTTTTTTGATAATATAGATTATTATTCTGATGTAAGAGATTATGAAATTTCTTTAAGAGATAAATGTTATATTGGGATATTATCTAATTTAATGATATTTGATAAAAAGAGATTAGATAGACAAGTTGGACTTAGTAATTATGATTATGTTTTTCTATCTTTTGAATTAAAATGTAGAAAACCAAATCAGGAGATATTTGAGAAAGTTCAAAGTAATATTCCTTTTTCTAAGGAAGATATATTATTTATCGATGATAGAATAGAAAATGTTAATGCTGCTAAAAAATTTGGTTGGAATGCTTTTTGTGTTACAGGATTAGAATTAGATAAAATAAAAAAAGTATGTAATGATTTTTTAAGTATATAAAATTAAATGTAGTTTATTTGTAAATATATAGTTTTATTATATAAAAATGTGATATACTATTTTTAAGCGATTATAGATTTAAGGATGGTATTTATGAATAAGTTTTTTAATAATAATTGGTTTAAAACTATAGTTATTACTATATGTTCTATATCAATTGGTTTTTTATCTATTTATTTGATGGTAGAAAAAGTAAATTATATTTTAAAATTACTTACTTTTATTGGCTCCCATGATATTTCAATATCGGTATATCTGTTAATTTCCCTTGTGGCAGGTTCAAGAACATATCTGCGGAAATCAGGAAATCGCTCATAAGGAGCTGCTATCTGATTTTTCAAATCATCAATATCAAAATC
>JAFRIJ010000015.1 GCA_017432825.1 Bacilli bacterium | reverse complement strand
TCTACCAACTGAGCTATGGAGCCACAATGGCGGTCTGTACGGGATTTGAACCCGTGATCTTCTGCGTGACAGGCAGACGTCATAGGCCTCTAGACTAACAGACCAATGGTTGCGGGAGATGGATTTGAACCAACGACCTCCGGGTTATGAGCCCGGCGAGCTACCAAACTGCTCCATCCCGCGATAAATTAGTGGCGGAGAAAAAGGGATTCGAACCCCTGCGCCGATTTCTCGACCTCCCGGTTTTCAAGACCGGTCCCTTCAACCAGACTTGGGTATTTCTCCGTATGGTGCCTAAGGTCGGACTTGAACCGACACGAGGGTTGAATCTCGCAGGATTTTAAGTCCTGTGCGTCTACCTATTCCGCCACTCAGGCATTGATTTATAAGCAAGTTTTTCGTTTCATGACTAGTTAATTATATAATAATTTTTTAAGTTTGGCAATACTTTTTGGGTATTTTTTGAAAAATCTATTAAAATTAATGGTTTATACTCTTTTTTATGTGATTTATGTTATGTAAAATAAGGGTAAATAAATTGACAAAATATTTAAATAGTATATAATAAAAATAAGAGGTGGTTTAGTCATGATAGAGTATGCTAACGAGACGGTTATTAAAGCACTAAAACAGTATGATATGCTCTTTAAGAGTTTGAAGTTCATTACTGACTTGAAACAAAAGCAAGATATTGGGGAACAAATGACTAAAATAATTCAAAGAGTTTTAAATATAACGAATTCTATATATGAGAATAAATATATGAAAATATATAATAAATCTACTTTTCTTATGGATGAAGAAAGAAATAGATTGTTAGAGCTTATTAATTTGATTAATGAAAGAAGAACTTATATTAATAATCAAATTAATAATAATTATGAAGTTACTGGTATATCTTTTGCTTCTGGATCTATTTTAGGAGAAGATAAATTAGATTCATTTAAGGAACGAGTTAAAATAATTGATAAATATAAAAATAATATAAAACAGGATGGGGTTTTAAAAGATGAACTTGATCATTTAGATATAAGTATTAGGAAAGCTAATAATAAAATTAGTTCTAATAAAGTATTAAATAGACAATTAGAGAGTAAACTTATTAGAATACTAGATAATGCATTTGAAAAATTATCTTTATATGAATTAAAAGAAAGAGAAAAAGAAATAGATTTAGCTTATACTGAATTGGGTTATTCTTTAGAGAAAGCTAAAGAAAATGCTAAGATTGCGAGAAGTGATTGTACGCAAGAGATAATAATAGAATGTGATAATATGTTATCTGCTATTACTTTAGAATATGAAAGATATAAAGAGAAAAAATTGATTCTTAGATTGTTAGAAATATATAATAAACCTACTTTAAATTATGATGAATTGTTAAACAAAAGAGAGGAAATTAATAGTATATTAAGTGGTATTGTTGGAAGTGAACTTTATGCTGAAGTTGGAGAAGAGTTAAATAAACAATATGCTACTATTAAGTTAGAAAAACAAGATATGGCAACTTTAAAGAGTTTGATGGAAGAAAAAAAGATAAAGATGTCAGCTCTTGAAGAAATAAAAAAAGAAAATGATAGTGAAGAATTTAGGGAAGCTTTAGCAGATTTACTTGAAAATGAAAGGAAGCATCAAGAAGAATTACTTCTTATTAAGAAAAAGGAAGAAGAAAAGCAAAGACTAATTGAACTTGAAAAAGAAAAGAAGAGAAGAGAAGAAATAATTAGAAGACAAAAAGTTTTAGAAGAAGAGAGAAATAAGGAAATTGAGGAGAGAACTAAGAGATTACTTGATGAAAAGAAAACTTCAGTATTAACTACTTCAAAAGATAAAAAAGAAGAGGTTCAATTAAATAGTTTGAAAGAAAAAGTAGAAATAAATAGAAAAGTAGATGAAGGCATTCCTGTTGTAAAAAATAATAATTATAGTAATAATGTTGTTAATGTTAAAAAAGTTTCTAGAGAAGAAGATGTTTTTCCAAAGGTTAAACTAGATAAGAAAGAAGATATTTTTCCAGCATTTCCGAATATAAATAAAGAAGACGCATTTTTTGATGAAAATGAATTGGATGATTTGAATAAAGATGCAAATGATGATGGAAATAATAAGTGGTTTTAGAATAAAAAGAGGTGATATATAATGGTACAAATGAATAGTGATGGAAATAAGATAAAAGAAAATAAGTATAAAATACTTAGAATGAGTTTGCTTTTGGGAAATGGTGAAGATAGAGAAGAAACTATTAATAATTTTGAAGATGCAGCTAGGGAAATAGACGCTATGAATGATGAAGTTTATTTAAAAAATTTAGATAGTAAATTTTATGATACTTTTAAATTGGAAGAAGAGGAAAAGAAATTAACAGCACTTGTTGATTATATTGGTGGTCGTGTTGAACAAAGATTATCTTTAACTAATGATTTTGCTAATATAACTGGTTATGAGTTAACTAATTTGCCAATTATTAAGTATCAGGATAGACTTGATGAATATAAGGATAGATTAAAATATATTAAAGAGTATTTGGATAATACAAATAGAATTAATAAATTAAATAGTGAAATAAATGATTTAGAAAATAAATTAAATGATTCTTATGTTAAAAAAACTAAGTCTGAGGAAAAGAATATAAAATCAGAAGAAGAATTATTTACTAGATTTAAAAATATTGTAAGTAATATGGAATTATTTAATGATATTACAAAAGAAACCATTGACTCTAAATTAAATGAAGTAATTTCTGTTACTTCTGATAGTAAAAAAAGTTTAGATATATTTAATAAATCTTTTAATACTTTAAATCAAGCTGGTATTAGTGGGGAAGAGAGAAATGAGTATTTATCATATGTAAATGGTGCTAAGGAAGTATATTATTTTAATAAGGAACAAGAATATTTATTAAGGATTTATTCATTACTTAGTACTACTGAAAGTGAATATGAAAATATTGTTGCTAAGAGAAAAACAATTAATGATTTAGTAGATGAAAGAATTAATTTAAGAAAAGAATTAAAAGTTACTGATAGTGATGTATTAAATGGTTTATATGATTTATTGGATAGGCAATATAAAGATATTGCAGAAGAAAAGATAAATTTAGATAATATTGATAATTATATTAGAGAAGTTGATTCTAAAAAAATAGAGGTTAGTAGTTTAGAACAAGATAATCAGAAAGTAGAAATATTATCTTTATTAAAGGAATTTTGTATAATTGATACTTATGAGGGAGAAAAAGAATTAGATAATATAGAAGAAGTATCTCTTAAAGAAGATATACCTAATAATTTAGAAGAAGTTTCTGATAGTGAAGAAGTATTACCTAATGTAGAATTAGATGGTGATGTTAGTACTTCTTTAGAAGATAATAATTCTGTAGAGATGCCAGTTTTATCTAATGAAGAAGAAAAATTAGATATTGAAAATGCTAAGGATAATCAAGTTATATCTATTGAAGATGCACTTAATATGAATATAGAACTTGCTACATCTAAATCTAATGGAGTTATGAAACGTGTTGGTGAAATGTTAGGTGTAAAAATAGAAAAGAATGATACTGCTGAAAAAGAGAATACTTTAGAAAAAAAAGATGAAAATATTGTTTTAGAAAAGAAAGATGATTCTTTAAATTTTAATAATGATATTCCTAATGATATTTTTGATAATAATAATTATGATGCTGATCCAGAAACAAATGATGAAAATGTAAAGGCAGATGTTGTTGAAAATCCATTATTTAATAGTGAAATTGGTAATAGTACTTTAGATGATGTGTTAGCTAATGATAGTGCTGTTGATAATGTAGATAATGATTTTTGGTTTTCTAATGAAGAGGCTCCTTTGGATTTAAATAGTTTGCCTGATTTGACAGATAATAATGGAGTAAATAATGATTTAGGTATGAATGATACTCCTAGTTTAGATTTTCCAAAGATGGATGTTAATGGTTTAACTAATGAGGAGGATAAATAATGAAAATAGTAGAGGGAAAAATTATTACTTTGGGTAATAATGAAAGATATTTAGTTGTTTCTAAAGTTGTTCATAATGATAATCAATATTTTTATATTGCGGAGTGTAATGAAGATAATACTGATATAAAGGATAATTATAAGATTGTTAAAGCAACTTATGAAGATAATAAAATATTTATAGATGAAGTTGTTGGAGAAGCTAATTTAAAGACTGTATTACCTTTATTTGTAAATAACACGTAGTTTAAAAGAAACATATTTGTTTCTTTTTTTGTTATAATATAGTATAATTTAAATGAAAGAGATGATTTGTGTGAAAAAAGTTGTTGTGTTAGGTGGAGGTACAGGTTTATCTGTTCTTCTTAGTGGTTTAAAATTATTTCCTATTGATATTACTGCTGTAGTATCTGTAGCTGATGATGGTTCATCAACAGGAAGGCTTAGGGAGGAATTTAATATTCCTGCTGTTGGAGATTTAAGAAAAGTATTAGTTTCTTTATCAGAGGTTGAGCCTTTAGTTGAGCAGTTATTAGAATATAGATTTAATACTGTTAGTGATTTAAATGGCCATGCGATGGGTAATCTGATGTTGGCTGCATTATTTAATATTACTGGTAATTTAACAGAATCTTTAACTTCTTTAAGTAAGATATTAAATATTAAGGGTAGAGTTTTACCTTTTACTGAAGATAATGCTGTTTTAGTAGCGCATACTAAAGAAGGTGAGGTTATTGAAGGTGAAAGTAAAATAACTAAAGCTTTTAAACATATTGATTATGTTGAATATAAGAAACCTGTTAAAGCTACTAAAAATGTTTTAGAAGCTTTAAAGAAGGCAGATTTAATAATTATAGGTATTGGTAGTTTATATACTAGTGTTATTCCTAATTTATTGGATAGTAATGTTGTTAAAGAAATAAAGAATTCTAAAGCTAAAAAGATGTATGTGTCTAATATTATGACTGAACATGGAGAAACTGATGGATTTAATGTTAGTGATTGTATTAAACAAATTAATAAATATGCTGGTGAAAATATTATTGATGTAGTTGTTGCTAATAATGGTAGTATTCCTAAAAAAATTCAAAAATTATATGATGTTGAAAAGGCTGAACCTATTAAATTAGATTATGATGAATTAAAGAATATGGGAATAAAGGTTATAGAAAATGATTTTGTTAAATTAACTAATAATCAAGTTAGACATGATAATATTAAAACTGCATTAGAAATATTTACTTATATTAATAATAGTGGTGACGTATAATGAGTTTTTCTATGAGTGTTCGTGATGAAGTTAGTAAAATAGATGGTACAAGAACGGAAAAACTAGCTGAATTATCAGCTATTATTAGAAATAGTGGGGATTTTGAAGATGGTATAAGAATTACTATTGAAAATAATTGTGTTGCTAGAAAGATTTTTAAACTATTTAAAGAAGTATATGACATTAATGCTGGTATTACTGTTAGAAGAAGATATGGGTTTAATAATAATTTAATATATATGCTTTATGTTAATAATAAGTGTGATGAGATATTAAAGGATTTATCTATTATTGATTCTTTAGGTAATTATTTAGATTGTCCTAGAGAGTTTTTAATTAGTGATGGAGAAGATATGAGAGCATATTTGAGGGGATTATTTATGGCATCTGGTAGTGTTAATGATCCTAAGACTAGTAGATATCATTTGGAATTTGTTGTTGATAATGGTAATTATGCTAATTTTATTAATGATTGTTTAAATAGTTATAATTTGAATAGTAAAGTTATTAAAAGAGAAAAGAATTATATGGTTTATGTTAAGGAAGCTGAAAAAATTAGTGATTTTCTTAGATTAATTAAATCATATAATGGGGTAATGTATTTTGAGGATATTAGGATATATAGAGATCATAAGAATATGACTAATAGGCTTAATAATTGTGAGCAAGCTAATATAGATAAGATATTTATTACTGCTAGTAAGCAAATAAGTGATATAGAAAAAATAAAGGAAAATGATCTTATGGATGTTATTGATGATAAATTGAAAGAAGTAATAGATTATAGATTAAAATATCCTGAGAGTTCATTATCTGAACTAGCTTTAATTATGAGTAATGAACTAGGATATCATATTACTAAGAGTGGTCTAAATCATAGATTTAGGAAGATAAGAGATATAGTACAAAGGTTGGGGGAAAATGGGTATGTATAAATATACAAAAATGATTAAAGATGGAAATTTAAATTTTTTAAAAAAATATAAATATGATAGTAAAAAGAATAAAGATGTATATTATTCTTGTGATGAATTAGAATTGTTTTATAATTATGTAAGTGAAAATAATTATCCACTAGATGATATTTTTAAAAAAAATATGAAATATAAAAAGGATAATAATTGGTTTTCTATAAATATTAATTATATTGTAAGTGGTTATATTAATCATAATTTTAATAGTATGTTTGGAGAGATAAATCCTTCTAATGATATAAAAAATAATAAATTATCTTTTGTTAAGAGTCATTTGTTTCTATTTGATACTTTGTGTTCTTTATATGATTCATGTGAGCTAGATAAAGATGAATTTAGTATGTTAATGGGAGAAAATCTAAATTATATGTTGTTTTTGTTTAATATACTTAAATATGAAAAATTAAACTATTTAGATGATTATGATAGAGAAAGAATAGATCTTGCATTTAATTATTTATTTTCAGGGTTGACTGCTATTGCAATAATTAATCATGATTTAGAAGGTAATTTTAGTAAAAAGATGTTTAATGGTAATAATGATTATGTGAATATTCTTTCTGATGCTAATATAGATCCTAATAATATTAATTATGAAAATGAATTTAATGATTTTATATATAGTTATGAATTAAATAATTCGTTGAATTTAAAAAAATCTAAAAAGAAATTATTAAAAAGATATTGATATTTATTTATTTTATTGATAGAATATAATTGTTTATTTATTAGTATTTTAAATATGAAGTAGTTATTATAATTATTTATAGAGAGTTAGTGGATGGTGGAAACTAATATTAATATAATAATGAATTACGTATTTATAGCTAATCGGTTTATACCGTTATTTAATTAAGTAAATAAAAGGATGGTACCGTCTTTATAGACTCCTTTAATGATGGTACTATTTTTTTTTGAAAGGAGAATTATTATGACTTTATTTGAAGAATTAAAATGGAGAGGTCTAGTTAAGGATTTAGCAGGAGACGATATAGAAGATAAGATAAATAGTGGTAATATTACTTTTTATTGGGGAACTGATCCTACTGCAGATAGTCTTCATTTAGGACATTATTCGTCTTTAGTTACTGCTAAGAGACTTGCTAAAGCAGGACATCATCCTATATTACTTGTAGGTGGCGCTACAGGATTAATTGGAGATCCAAGGCCTACTGCAGAAAGAGATATTATTGATAAGGATGTTCTTAATAAGAATCTTTTAGGTATTCAAAAACAAGTTGATGCTATTTTTGATGGTAAAGCGGAGATTGTTAATAATTATGATTGGTTTAAGGGATATGAATTTCTTGATTTTTTAAGAGATATAGGTAAGTATATTAATGTTAATTATATGCTTAATAAAGATATTATTAGAAGAAGACTAGATACTGGTATTACATATGCTGAATTTTCTTATACTTTAATTCAAGGTTATGACTTTTTAAAATTGTTTTTGGATAAAAACTGTATTTTACAGGCTGAAGGTTCTGATCAGTGGGGTAATATTACTACTGGTATAGATTTAATTAGAAAGATTACTGGTAAGGAAGCTTATGGTTTTACTATGCCTTTAGTTTTAGATAAATATGGTAATAAATTTGGTAAGAGTGAGGGGAACGCTTTATGGCTTGATAAGAATAAGACATCTAGTTATAAACTTTACCAATATTTAGTTAATGTTGATGATTCTATGGTTATTGATTATTTAAAAATATTTACTTTCTTATCTAAAGAAGAAATTGAAGAATTGGAAGTAAAGAATAAAGAACATCCTGAGGAAAGGGAAGCACATAAAGCTTTAGCTAGAGAAATAATTACTGATTTACATGGAAAAGATGAATATGAAAAAGCATTAAATTTATCTAATGTTTTATTTACAGAAGAGTTTAATAATTTATCTGGTAGTGATGTAGAAGAAATATTTGAAGGTAATGAAATAAAGAATATTACTAGTAGTAATATTGTTGATTTAGTAATCGAGATAGGTGCTGCTAGTAGTAAGAGGGAAGCTAGAGAATTTATTAGTGGCAATGCTATAAAAGTAAATGGTAATAAAATAAATGATTTAGATTATTCTTTAAATGATAACGATTATATTGATGGAAGTTATGTTATAGTTAAAAGGGGAAAGAAAAACTATTATGTCGGAAAGAAAAATTAAAAAGAATCGAATTTATCATCATTTTAAGGGAAATGATTATTTAGTATTAGATGTTGCTACTAATAGTGAAGATGGTAGTTTATACGTTATTTATAGAGCTTTATATGGTGACAATAAATTATATATTAGACCACTGGATATGTTTTTATCTTTAGTAGATAAAGATAAATATCCTAATGTTAAACAAAAATATAGATTTAAACTAGTTAATAAGTAAATTAACTAGTTTTTAATTAAATTGACGTTTTTTTATAATGATGATAATATAATTATAAAGTAGAGGGAGTAAAAAATGAAGGAAAAAACAGATTATTCTATAAACGATATATGTTATTACTATGAAGATGTAATAGAGGAAGCTGTAAATGATGGCTTATTTAAACATAAGGGGGAAGCTATTTCTATAATTAATGTTATAATTCATTGTGGTGTTGATATTTTAGATTTTGATAAGGTTTTATTTTTACTAGAAAAAGCTAGAGAAATAAAATATAGTAATAATACCGATACTACAAGTGAAGAGTATTGGGCTAAAAAATCTGATACTTCAACTATTGTTTATTCATTACTTATGAAATATTTTTCTGATGATAAAGGAAATATAGCTAGTAAATATAAAGAGAAAAATATGTATGAAAATGATAGTGAGTTTAAATTAAATTATTCGAAAGTTAAAAAGAAAAAAAAGAATTGATTTTAAATCAATTCTTTTTATATATAAGATTATACTCTACTATAGAATTCAACTATTAATGCTTCGTTGATATCAGCAGTTAATTCGCTTCTTTCAGGTTTTCTTATAAGAGTTGCTTCTTTTTTGCTGTCATTATATGAAATAAAGTCAACTCTTTTTGCCTTTCTTTCAAGAGACTCATTAATTACTTTAAGATTTTTATCATCTTCTTTTAAGCTTACAACATCGTTAATTTTAACTCTGTATGATGGAATGTCTACTTTTTTACCATTTACAGTTACGTGACCATGATTAACTAATTGTCTTGCTCCTCTTCTAGTTGTTGCAAATCCTGCACGGTATACAATATTATCTAATCTGCTTTCTAATAAGAATAGTAAGTTTTCACCATGTACACCTTTCATTTTACCAGATTCTTCAACTAGTTTTTTAAATTGTTTTTCGCTTATTTGATACATAAATCTTGCTTTTTGTTTTTCAGTTAATTGAACGTTATAGTTTGATGGTTTTCTTTTGCGGTCAGCACCATGTTGTCCTGGACCATATGCTCTTTTTTTACCTTTAGCAAACTCTACGCCACTTTCTAATACTGAAAAGTTAAGTCTTCTTGATTGTTTGTTATTTGGGCCTGTATATCTTGCCATGTTTATTCCTCCTTCTGCAAAAGGGTTATATAATTCTTTATAGGGTGTTTTTGTTTTACTTTCGCTTATGCAGCAGAAATAAGTTACTTATATATAACACATTATAAATTATTATATAATGCTGCCAAATGCATAAGTATTATATAATAATTATACTAATAAAGTCAATAATTATTTGTTTTTTTACGTATTTTTATTATTTTATATATGTGTTAGTTTTCTTTATTTTGTTAAAATAATTTATTTGTAGTTAATAATATTAAGAAAAAGTGTAAAAAAAATGTCAATGCTATGGAATAAAGATAAATATTTGTTATACTAGATTTATGTAAGGATAAGAGAGGTAATATAGTAAATAGGAAGGAAAGAATTATGAAGTTTAGAAAAAACTTTATACTATTAGTATTAATTGTTTTTTCAAGTTTTATGTTTGTTAGTAATGTATATGCTTTAGATGAAGAAGTAAATGATAATACTAATGGACAGACTAGTACTTTAGATGATAGTGTTCTTAGTGATAATATATCTAATATTAAGTTTATTTCTGGCAATGCTATAACGATGGGAAGTTTAGTTGAGTCTTTAACTGTAGATAGTCTATTATCTGGTGTTAGTTCTGAATTTATGGAGCAGTATAATATTAGTAGTGTAGAAGTAAAGAATGGTGATAGTGTATTATCTAATGAGGATACAGTTCTTAGCGAAATGACGTTGTTATTTACATTGGGTGATGATTCTACTATTTCTTATGTTGTAAAAGTAGTAGGAGATTTAAATGATGATGGTATAGTTAATAATGATGATGTTGAATTGCTGATTGATAGTATTCTTACTTTAGAGGATGAAAGTACTGATGAAGAGGATGAAGTCGATGTAAAGGAAGATATTAATCAAGATTCTGATGTTTCTGTTGTGGATGTTACACATATGACTTATTCTGTTAATAAAGGTAATTGGGGGATTGGACAAGTTGAACTTCAAGATATAGTTAGTAGTTTAAATGCTGATGATATTATTTATGTTGATGATACTGTAGAGGTTATATATAAAATATCAGGTTTAAATGTTGGCATATTTAAGGGAATATCTGGAAATTTAACTTATGATAAATCATTACTAGAATTAGATAGCATATTTGTTGATTGTGTGTATGGTTATATAAATGATGATGGAAAGTTTTTGTATGTTTTTGATGATTCAGTAGATGATGAAATCTTAATTACATTTAGTTTTAAAGTAAATAGTAGGGGGGATGGTAATACTACTGTTTCATTGGAAGAATTAAAAGCTGCTGTTGATGGAGTTGAAGCTACTTTAGATGCTGAATCTTTAAGTAAAGGAATGCAAATAGATCAGTATGGTAAGGGTGGAGATGAAGAAGAAACTGAGGAAGCTAGTCCTGAACCTGAGGTTGTTGCTACTCCTGTTGTTGCTCCTACATATAATTATGAAACTAATTATACTTATTCTTATGTTTCATTATCAAGTAATAATTATATTAGATCTTTAGAAATTAAAAATCAAAATATTAATTTTGATAAAGATATATTAGAATATTTTATTACTGTTGGTAATAATGTTGATTCTTTGGATTTAACAGTTATATTAGATGATAGTACTGCTAGTTATGAAGTTTTTGGTAATGAAAATTTTAAGACAGGTAAAAATGTAGTTACAATTAGAGTTACAGCTGAAGATGGTAGTGTTAGAGAATATATTATTAATGTAACTAAAAAAGGAGCTCCTGTTACTACTGAGAAGGAAAATAATTATTCTAAGTATGTTATAATTGGTTTAATTGTTTTGATTATAGCAGGACTTGTTTATGTTATTTTTAAAGATGATGAGGATGATGAAGAAAATAAAGATTCTAAGAAATAAGGAATCTTTATTTTTTTTATAAAGAATCTTTATTTTTTATTATCTTTTTGATATAATATAATTTGATAATAGGGATTGTAGGTGATGCTATGAATAGAAAAGGGCAAGCCTTAGTAGAGTTTGTGTTGATTTTACCTATATTTATTATGATATTATTTGTAATATATGATTTTGGAAATATATTTAGTAATAAAAGTAAGTTAGAAAATATTAGTTCTGATATAGTAGATATGTATAATAATAATATAACAAAGGTAGAAATAATTAGAGAATATTCTAATTTGGATATTACTTTTGATGATTATAAGGATAAATACACTAAAATAATAGTAAAGAAAAATGTAGATATTTTAACTCCTGGGTTGGATAGAATTCTTGGTAAAAAGTATGAGATAGTTGTTGAGAGGATTGTTTCTAATGCTTAATAATAAGGGACAAAGTCTTGTTATGTTTATTTTAATTATTCCTATTTTCTTTGGTATTATGGTGTTGGTTATAGATATTGGGAATGTTATTTATTATAAACAAGATATTGATAATATTAATAAGGTTGTAATAAATTATGGATTATCTCATATGGATGATGAAGATGTATTATCTAATATGAAGGAATTAGCTAAATTAAATAATAAGGATTTGAGTATAGAGATTGTATTTAATGATATGGAATATTATGTTAGTAGTTCTTATTATGTTAATGGAATATTTAGTAGTATATTTAAGATGAAGGGTTTTAATATTAAGAGTAAATATAAGGGATATAAGGATATAGATAAAGATATTATAAAAAAGATTAATTAGAGGTGATTTTATGGCTAAAACTAGAAATGGTAAAGTAATAAGTATTTCATCTGTTAAAGGTGGAGTAGGTAAAACTACAATGGCTATAAATTTAGCTGGTATTTATTATTCTATGGGTAAAAAAGTACTTATTATTGATGCTGATTTTTTTAGTGGTGGTATATCTGTATGGTTAGATATTAGAAATAAGAAGGATATTTATACGATGATTAATAATATGGCTAATAATATGTATACTAATTTAGAAGATTATGTTACTAGTTATAATAATGGTATTGATGTTTTAGCAAGTCCACGTGACCCTAGAAGTGCTATGAAAATTGAGAGTAAATATATACCTGTTATTTTTGATTTTGCTAGAAAGATATATGATGTTATTATTGTGGATACTAATCATATTATGAATGAGATTAATCTTATGATATTGGATAATTCTTATATGTCTTTATTTATGATTACTAATGATTTAATTGATTTAAAGAATATGAAGAGTATTGTTAGTATTTTTAAAGATACTGATAAACGTAATTTTTTGGTATGTTTAAATAATAGTAGAGATACTGGTAGGGATTATATTTCTTTGTTTGATATGAGAAATATTATTAAGTGTAATATTGATTATACTATATCTAATAGTTTTTATATTAAGAATATTGATAAGTATGTTATGGATGGAGAAATACTTACTTTAAATAAGACTATTAATAGGTTTCATGCTGGAGATATTAGTAAATTAAGGAGTATTGCTAATATACTTATAGATGATAAATATAAGGATGGTGATATTAATGAGTAAGAAAAGTTTAGTTCAAGCTTTTGATGTTAAGCCATCTGTTGTTAAAGTTAATAATATTAGTGATTATGAGGTTTTTTCTGATAAAGAAATGCTTGATGATTTAAGAAGTAAAATAATTCAAAATTTAATAGATGAAAATATTCCTGATGATAAGTTATTATCTCAATATATAAATGATGAAATTGATAAAGCTACTTTGGGATATGATTTGGATTATTTGCAGAGAAGTTATATATTTAATTTAATTCAAAATGAAATTAATGGTTATGGTCCTATTACGGAGATGTTGGAAGATGATAGAATTACTGAAATAATGGTTAATGGACCTAGTGAAATATATGTAGAAATTGATGGCAAGATTATTAAAGATGATAGTGTTAGTTTTATTAATGATAGACATATTTTAAGAACTATTCAAAGAATAGTACAACCTTTGGGTAGAACTATTGATGCTGCTAATCCAATGGTTGATGCTAGATTAAGAGATGGTTCTAGATTAAATGCTATTATTCCACCATTATCTTTAACGGGTCCGGTACTTACTATAAGGAAGTTTGCAAAGAATTTAGAGAGTATTGATGATTTATTAATGAAGGGTACTTTAACTAATGATATGGCTTTATTTTTAGAAGCTTGTGTTAAAGCAAAATTAAATATATTAATAAGTGGTGGTACTGGAACTGGTAAAACTACTTTACTTAATATTCTTAGTGGATTTATTGATAATGAAGAAAGAATTATAACTATTGAAGATGCTGCTGAGTTAAGGCTTAATCAAAATCATGTTATTTCTTTAGAGACTAGGACAACTAATTATGAAGGTGAAGGAGAAGTTACTATACGTGATTTAGTTAGAAATTCTCTTCGTATGAGACCTGATAGAATAATTGTTGGTGAGGTAAGAGGTAAGGAAGCATTTGATATGATGCAAGCTATGAATACTGGACATGAGGGTTCAATTACAACTATGCACTCTAATACTCCTATTGATGCTTTAAATAGATTAGAGACTATGATTTTAATGAACGAGATGGAAATACCTGTTAGTGCAGTTAGAGGATATATTGAGAATGCTATAGATATTGTTATTCAGATAGATAGACTTACTGATGGTAAGAGAAAAATAACTAGTATTTGTGAAGTAGATGGTATATCTAATAATGAAATAGTATTAAAACAAATATTTAGTTTTGTTCAAAAGGGGTTAGTTGATAATAATGTTGTGGATGGGGAATTTAAAGTTAATAATGGAATACCTAAGGTAATTGATAAAATTAAAAGAAGAGGAATAAATAGTTTAGATAAGATGTTTAATAAATAACTAAAAGAGTAAGAAGGTGATTATATGAATGCTTTAATATTTTTTAGAATAGTACTTGTTATTATTTTGGTTGTTTCTATTGATTTAATTATTAAATTAAATAGAGCATTTAAAATTGATAAAAGAGTATCTAGATATAGTATTGATTCTATTACTTTAGAAGATAATACTATTGTGGAATTGTTGAGTAAAAAATTTAATCGTTTTCTTAATAAATTTAGGGGTAAGTTTAATAAAGTAGGATTATTAAATAATCAATCATTAAAATATAATAAATATGTTACTGTGGGAGAAACAAAACAATTAATTGATTTTATTATAATTAAGTTGTTTGTTGGTCTTTGTTTTGTTTCTTTAGTAATTATATCTTTTTCTATTCAGGGTAGGTTAATATCTTTTATTGGTCTTATGATTAGTTTTATAATTGGTTATTATTTATATGATATATATTTATACATAAACAATAAAAGAAAGTTAAAGAGAATAAAAAATGATATGTTAAGGGCTGTAATTGTTATGAATAATGCTTTTAAAGCTGGTAAAAGTGTATTACAGGCTGTGGAAATTGTTAGTAATGATTTGCCTAAGCCTATTTCTACTGAATTTAAAAGGATATATCAGGATTTAGTTTTTGGTCTTAGTAGTGATGTTGCATTTAATAGATTTGCTAAGAGAATTAATCTTGATGAGGCTAAGTACTTATCTAGTTCTTTAACTATTTTAAATAGAACTGGAGGTAATATAGTAGCGGTTTTTAATTCTATTGAAAAGACTTTGTTTGATAAAAAGAAGTTAGAAGAAGATTTAAAGAATTCTACACAAGCTTCTAATTTAATTGTTAAGGTTCTTATGGGAATACCTTTTGTATTTATTATAATAATTTATGCTCTTAGTCCTACTTATTTTGATCCTTTGTTTGAATCTTCTTTAGGATATTTACTTATATTTATTATGATATTTATGTTTTCTATATATGTATATTTATTAAATAAAATTATGAAGGTTAAGGTGTAATTATGGATAATAAATATATTGCTAAAAAGATTTATTCTAAAAATACTATTAGTGAAATTTCTAAAAAGATTAGTTTATTGGGAGTTAGTTCTAAAATTGATACTTATACTTTTTTAAATACTAGATTGATTATTTCTATAGCTATATTTTTAGTTGTTATGTTTATTAGTAGATTTGGTTATGTATTAGCACCAATATTATCTATATTGTTTTATAGATTATATACTTATATAATACTAGATTATAAGATTAAAAATAGACAAATATCTTTAGAAAGTGATGCTTTACAATTCTTTGAAATTCTTACTTTATCTTTAGAAACTGGTAGAAATTTACAAGAAGCTATTGAGGTTACTGTTGATAGTAGTAATGGAGAGTTATGTAATGAATTTAAGGAAATGCTTAGAGAAGTTAAATATGGTAAGAGTTTGACTGAAGCTATGGAGGGATTAGAGAATAAAATACCTAGTGATACTATTAAGAATATTATTTTGTCTTTAACCCAGGCTGATTTATATGGTAGTAGTATTATTGATAGTCTTCATAATCAGATAGATTATTTGAGAGAAAAGAGAAGGATGGAAGTAAAAGCTGTTATTAGTAAGATTCCAATTAAGATTAGTATTATTTCTGTATTTTTCTTTATTCCATTGATATTAATTATTATTTTAGGACCTGTTGTTTTACAATATTTAAGGTAAGTTTTTTACTTATCTTTTTCTTTGTATAAATACTTGAGTTTTTATTATATTTAAGATAAAATATATTTATATTGAAAGAGGTGATACTATGTCAGGTCATAGTAAATGGAGTACTATAAAGAGAAAAAAAGGCGCTATAGATGCAGAAAGAGGTAAAATTTTTGCTAAATTAGCTAAAGAAATATATGTAGCTGCTAAGAGTGGAGATGCTGATCCAAATAATAATGCTGCACTTAGAATGGTTGTAGAAAAAGCTAAGGGTCAAAATATGCCAAAGTCAAATATAGAAAATGCTATTGCTAAAGCTAAGGCTAAAGGTAATGCTGAAAATTATGAATCTATTAGGTATGAAGGATATGGTCCAAGTGGTATTGCAATAATGATTGATTGCTTAACTGATAATAAAAATCGTACTGCTTCTTTTGTTAGAAGTACTTTAACTAAAAGAGGTGGTAATTTAGGTACAGATGGTTCTGTTAGTTATTTATTTAAAAGAAAAGGTATTATTATTTTAGATAAAAAATATGATGAAGAAGAATTAATGAATAAGGTATTGGAATTAGATGTTTTAGATTTTAAGAGTGAGGAAGATGGATATGTTGTTGAAACTACTCCTGATGCTTTTCTTTTAGTTAAGGATGAATTAGAAAATAGTGGTTTCAATGAATTTATTATGTCTGAAGTAACGTTTATTCCAGATAATTATATAGATTTAGATGATGAAGCTTCTGAAAAAGTTGTAAATTTAATAGAATCTTTAGAAGAATTAGATGATGTTCAAAGTGTATATCATAATTTAGATATTTAAAAAATACGTCTTGATGACGTATTTTTATTTTAATTGTTTTTTAGTAAAGTTATTTAATTTGTATAGCATTTCGTTAATTGGTAAATCAAATGTGTTTTGATATTCTATAATGTTACCATTAAATCCTGATTTTGTTGTGTATGTATTTTTAATAGATATATCTCCTAAATCAAATGTTTGATAATTATTTGTTAAATGTTTTTTTATTATTTCCCATTTTACTAGGCATATACTTCTAATATATTTAAATTCTTCTTTATATCCTTCTACTATAAAAGTAACATCTTTATTATTTGCTATTATACCTACAGCGGATATGGGTATTCCATTAGGGTATTCTTTATAGATATTTGTTCCGTTTATTATTTCTTTATTATATTTAGTTAATAATCTATCAGATATTATTTTTTTATCTATTAAATTATCTGTCTTTTTTTTGCTGGTATCTTTTAATTCTTTGTTTAATATATCGTTATTTAGTTGTTCTTTTTTTAATAAGTATCTGTAATTATTAATATAATTTTCTGGATTTAATCTTGCTATATAGAATTCAAAGTTATTATCTTCGTTGTTAAAATATTCTATCATTTTTCTGTAATAGTCTTTATCTTTAATTAAATCTAAGAATGTTTCTATATCGTTTGGTGTTCCTTTTGATACGGTTATTCCTTTTTTTAAACAATCATTTATATTTCTTTTTAAACTTCTTTTAAAATTGGCAAATGTACTATTTATCTCATTATTTTTAATTACCATTTTATGCTTTGATGTATTTGGTTTATATTCATATCCTATTTTTTTAAATTCGTTTATAATTCCGCTATTGTTTTCTAATAATATAAAATTACTATTATATATTTGATAATTAATTTGAGGTGTAATGTTTATATATATGTAATTTAATTTTCTTAAATATATTTTTAATTCTTTAGTAAATATTTCTAATAATCCGCTGTTAAAGTAATTAAGTAAATATCCATTTGGTACAAATCCATATTTAAATTTATTATTAAGATTTTTTTCTAATATTAGTGTTGCAGCATGAACGTTGTTTTGTTCGTCAATTAAGGCTAGGTATCTTTTATTATAACCTCTAGATTCTTCAAAATTAGCATATTCTACACTTTGTTTATAATTTTTATTAGTGTGTATGTTAGAGTAGTTCATAAATTGTAATTCAGTTAATTCGGTTATATGCATAAAATAATACCTCCTTTTTTACTTTAATTAATTATAGCATATTATTATAAAAAATGATAGATTAATTCTATTTATTGATTGTTAATTTAGTGGAATTAATTTTTACTCTTATGATATAATTATTTAAATTGGAGGAGTAAGATGAATAGACTTAGTGATATACCTGGTATTGGTCCTAAAACTTTGGATAATTTAAGAAAAGTTGGTATTAATACAATAGATGATTTAATTCATTTTTATCCTCGAAAGTATAGTATTATTATGAGAAGCGATATGTCTAATATTAATAATGGTGATAAGGTTACAATAGATGGTATTGTGGAGGCTGTTCCTACTATTATTAATATTCCTAAAAGAAAATTAAAAATGATTATATTTAGAATATCTAATAATAGGAATATATATAATATATGTGCCTTTAATTTGGTTTATTTATGTAAAGAGTTAAGAAGTGGTAGTAAGGTAACTATTATTGGTAGATATAATAAAATTAAAAATACTATAGAAGCTAATGAAGTTAGAATGGGGCTTCTTCCTAATGAACCTATAATTGAATCTAAATATCATTCTATTACTGGCATTAGTGGTAATTCTATTAATAAATTTATTGTTAATGTTTTAGATAGTGATTATGAATTAATTGATTTTATTCCTTCTGATATATGTAATAAGTATAATTTTATTGAAAAAAGATATGCTTTAAGAGAATTACATAATCCTTCTAGTATTATTTCTTATAAGAGAGCTCTTCAAAGGTCTAAATATGAGGAATTATTTATGTATTTATTTAAAATAAATTACTTTAAGTATAAGATTAATAATGATGATAAGGCTATTTCTAGGAAATTTAAGAAAAGTGATGTTTTTAAATTTATTGATAATTTATCTTTTAAATTAACTTCTGATCAATTAAAGTGTGTAGAAGATATAATGTTAGATTTAAAAAGTAATAAAAGAATGAATAGATTAATACAGGGAGATGTTGGTAGTGGTAAAACTATAGTTGCAATGATTTCAGCATATATTAATTATTTATCTGGATATCAGACTGCTTTAATGGTACCAACTGAAATACTTGCTAATCAGCATTTTGAAGAAGCTTCTAAATTATTTAAAAGGTATAAGATAAATATATGTTTGCTTACTTCTTCTATAAATAAAAAAGATAAAATTAGTTTATATAAAAAAATAAGTAACGGGGAAATTGATTTAATAATAGGTACTCAATCTTTGATTCAAGAGAAACTTATATATAATAATTTAGGACTTATAATTACTGATGAACAACATAGATTTGGAGTTAATCAAAGAAATGATTTAAAGAATAAGGGGATACATCCTGATGTGTTATCTATGAGTGCTACTCCTATACCTAGAACTTATGCATTATCTTTATATGGTGATATGGATGTTAGTAGTATTAAAACTAAACCAGTTGGTAGAAAAGAAGTAATTACTAATGCAATAAAAGATAGTGATATTAAATCTTTATTAAGTAGTATGAAAAAGGAAATGGATAAAGGACACCAAATATATGTTATAGCACCTATGATTAGTGAAGATGATGAAGAATCTATTAATAATGTAATTAAATTAGAGGAAAAGTTTAAAATTGCTTTTAAAAGTTTATATAAAATAGAATCAGTTCATGGTAAATTGAAACCTATAGAGAAAAATAAAATAATGAGTAGATTTGAAAATGGAGAAACTAATATACTTATTTCTACTACTGTAATAGAAGTAGGTGTAAATGTACCTAATGCATCTATGATTGTTATTTTTAATGCTAATTTATTTGGATTGTCAACTTTACATCAGTTAAGAGGCAGAGTTGGTAGAGGAAATATACAAAGTTATTGTGTTTTAGTAGCTCATGAATTAAATGATAGACTTAAAATGTTAGAGAAATGTAATGATGGTTTTGAAATAAGTGAGTATGATTTCTTACATCGTGGAGAAGGAGATTTATTTGGGGTTAAACAGAGTGGAGATGCGGTATTAAGACTTGCAAATATTAGAAAAGATTATAGTTTATTATTAAGGGTTAAAGAGGATGTAGATAAATTTATTAGTAATAATTGGAATAATGATGATTTTATAAAATTAAGTAATTATTGTAATAATATAGATTTACTAGATTAATACTTTACACATAAAAAATGTAAAAATGTAAAGTTTACAAAAAGGTATTGATTTTTGTTTGATAATATATTATTATTAGTATGACATAAGATATTATGTCCACTCTCTACGATATAGTGTAGGAGTGTATTCAACCAAAACCCCCTGAAGACGGAACGATTAAATGTTCCGTCATTTTTTTATAAGGGTTTGCGAGGTTTTTAATTTTTTCTAGATACCAAGCCAGATACCAAAAACCTTTTTTCAGATACCAAATAGATTATTTATTTAAGTTTATTTAAATACCAAGATTTAAATTATCTATGGTATTTTTTACATCTCCTAAATTATTTG
>JAFRIJ010000014.1 GCA_017432825.1 Bacilli bacterium | reverse complement strand
AATCTTTCTATTTGCTGGCGACGGCGAAGAAAAACCCGAGCTCATTCGCCTAGCCGCCGAACTAGGCATCTCTAAAAATGTCATCTTTACGGGGTTCATTTTCTATTATATCCATTTTCATCCCTCTTTTTGATATTATCACACTTATTGTTTGTTGTCAATTTATAGTGTTTATTGTTAATTTATGTTATAATTATTTTTGAGGTGTATTATGATTAGTGTTTCAGATAATGAAAATATGATTATTGTTAAAAATTCTAAATTTATTTGTATTTTAAGACATGTTGATAATATTAATGATATTGATGATATTTTTAATTATGTTAAGGATAAATATAAAGATGCTACTCACTATTGTTATGCCTATATTATTAATAATATTAGTAAATGTTCTGATGACGGCGAACCTTCTGGTACTGCTGGAATACCTATGTTAGAAGTTCTTAAAAAAAATAATTTAAATAATGTTTTATGTATAGTTGTTAGATATTTTGGTAAAATATTATTAGGAGCTTCTGGCCTTGTTAGAGCTTATTCTAATGCTGTTACTGAGTGCTTATATAATCATATTATTAAATTAGAACCTGGTTATAATATATTGCTTAAATTTAATTATAATAATTTGAAACAGATTGATTATTTTTTAAAAAATAGTATTATTTTAAATAAAAAATTTGAAAAAAATGTTATTTATTTAGTTAATGTTACAAAAGATATATATGATAATTTAGTTAATAGTAATCTTTGTGATGATATTATAATTAATCGTGATATATATTTGTAGTATTATTTATTTTTTATTTTATATACCAATTGTTTATTGGTATTTTTTTATTAGTATTTCTTTTATATTATTATTTATACTAATAATGTAATCTGTTAAAAGATTAAAAGGAGATGTGATTATGTTTAGTAAACATAAAATTCAAACATTTTTATTACTTTTTTTAATTAATGTAATTATCCCTTTAAATGTTTTTGCTTATTCAGATTATATTATTGCTTCTGGTAAAAATATTGGTATTGAATTAAAATCTAAAGGTATTATCATTGTTGATACATATAAAGTTATGAATAATGATCCTGCTAGAGATTCAGGATTACAAGTTGGGGATAAAATATTTAGTGTTAATAATATTTATGTTTCTTCTATTGAAGATATGCTTAATGTTATTAATAATTCTATTGATAAAACTAGTGCTTTAATTGGATTTTATAGAGGTAATAAGAAACTTTCTACTACTTTAAAGCTTTTTAAAGATTCTGATGATACATATAAAACTGGTTTATATGTTAAAGATAGTATTGTTGGGGTTGGAACTTTAACTTTTATTGATCCTAATACTAAAATATATGGTGCTTTGGGACATGAAATTATTGAAAAGACAACTGGTCAGAAATTTGAAATAAAAGATGGAAAAATATATTCTTCTTCTGTTACTTCTATTAATCCTTCTAACGATGGTGATCCAGGTGAAAAAAATGCTAGATATGACACTAATGATATATATGGTGATATAAAAGAAAATACTTCGGCTGGTATTTTTGGTAATTATTCTGCAACTATTCCAAATAATAAACTTTTTAAGGTTACTTCTCCTGAAGATATAAAGTTGGGTGAAGCCTCCATCCTAACAGTTACTTCAGGAAATGAGATTGATGAGTATTCTATTAATATTTTGAAAGTATTTAAGGAAAATACTAATAATAAAAATATATTATTTGAAATTACTGATAATAATCTTTTAAATTTAACTGGTGGTATAGTTCAAGGTATGAGTGGAAGTCCTATTATTCAAAATGATAATATAATTGGTGCAGTTACACATGTTGTTGTTGATGATTGTACTAAGGGATATGGTATATTTATTACTAATATGTTAGAGGAAGCAGAAAATTAAAAAAGGGAATAAATCCCTTTTTTTTATTATTATGGTGCTGAAGACAGGAATCGAACCTGCGACCTATTCATTACGAGTGAATTGCTCTACCTACTGAGCTACTTCAGCATTTAAATACATTTTAATTATAGCATTAATTTATTGAAAAAGCACTATTAAAGTGCTTTTTTAACAATATTTGTTTGATGTTATTCTTCTTACGGCTGATCCTATCGCTTGTCCAATGGTAAATATTGCTGTTGCAGCTCTAGCTATAGCATTTAGCATTGTATAGTTTATAGCGCCTCCGTTAATTTTATATAATTCTTCTCTTTTTATTTCTTGCATATTTGCCTCCTTTCTATTTATTACATTTTTTTAAGTGTACAAAACCGTCTATAAAACCTGCAACAAATGTTGCTACTGCACCTATTGTAGCATAAACTCCCCATCTTATTGCACCACCTGTTATATTATATAATTCTTTATTTTCTATTCTATACATTTTATCTCCTTTCTTATGCAATAGTTTAGAATAAATTATTTTTATGAAGTAAATAATATATAAATTATTAAATTAGTAATTAGAAATACTTGAATTATTAATGAAATATAATATCTTTTTATTATTTTATCTATTTTTTGATTTTCTATTAAGTAACAGTTAAGCAATGTAACTCTCCTTTGACTTTTTTATTTCGTTTTCTATTCTACCTTTAGATAGTTTTATTATTTTGTTAAATAAATCTTTATTATCTGTTTTGTGTGAAATAATTATTATTGTTTTGTTTTTATATTCTTTAAATAAGTTTTTTAAAATAATTCTTTCTAAATTTATATCTATTGCATTTAATCCTTCATCTATTAGAATAATGTTAGCAGGTTTTAATAATGCTCTTGCTAATATTATTCTTTGCCTTTGCCCTCCTGATATATTTTTCCCATTTTCTTCTAATTTTGTATTATAACCAAGAAACATATTTTTAACAAAATCTTCTATTTTTAATAATTTACATATTTTATTAAAGTTATTATCATCTATATCTCTACCTAATGTTATATTATTTCTTATGGTATCATTTAATAGTGTTTCATCTTGTGATATTGTTATTAGATTATCTTTTAAGTTTTTTGTAGATATATCATTTAAATCTATATCATCTAAATATACTGTATTTCTATTAGGACTGTAATATTTAGATAATATTTTTATTATTGTACTTTTACCACTTCCAGATTCACCTATTAATAGTACTTTATCTCCTTTTTTAATATCTATATTAATATTATTTAATATATTATTATAATTGTTGTAACTATATGATAGGTTTTTAATTTTTATGTTTCCTTTTATTATGTAATTTGTTTTTGTTTTTATATCAGTTTCTTCTATATCTAATAAGTTGTTTGCTCTTCTTAATGAATTAATGGCATAATAATATTCTTTATTTAAATCAATTATATTTCTTATTGGTTCTATAAAAAATGTGGTTAATGTGATGAATGTTATTAGTTTACCTATACTTAAAGTATTAATACTAATTAATTTAAATCCAACCAGTTCTATTATTAATATATTAAGGTATGTTATTAAATCTTTTATAAATATCTCAATATTTATAATTTTTTGATAATTTAGATTATCTTTTAATCCTTTAGCATAGTTGGTATCTATTTTATCATTCATTTTTTCTTCTATATTTAGATTTTTAATTGTTTCGTAGCTGTTAATTATTTCTATCATATTAGAATTAATTATAGCATTGTTTTCTTGATTTATTTTGGTATATTTCTTTAATATTGGTTTAAATATATAAAACAATATTATATAAATCAAGATAGTTATTATAAGAATTATAAATAATTTTTTGCTTATTACTAGTAAAAATATACTACAAAATAATGATAATATAATATCTAGGAATACAGTGAGAATTATTTTACTAAGCATATTTTTTACATAAGCTAAATCATTAATTCTTGTTACTATTTCTCCTGTTGTTTTATTCTTATAATAACTATAAGGAAGTAAAAGAACTTTTTCAAAAGATTTGGTAAAAATTGTACAATCTAATTTTTGATTTAGATATATTAATAATTTGTTTCTTGTATAATTTGTTACTATTTTAATAAATAGAATTAGTCCATAAATTGTTGTTACTATATATAATATATTTATTTTTTTATATATTAAATTATCTATTATTATTTGAAAATACATTGAATAAAGACATGAAAATATTGTATAAATTAAGGATATTATAATGATATTTAAAACAATGCTTTTATTTTTTATTATTGTTTCTCCTATTAATTTATTTAAATATTTTTCTTCGTTTATATATGGTATTTTCATTTTTTTAGAAAATATTAGTATGTTTCCAGTCCACATCTCTTTAAATTTTTCTATAGTTATTTTTTTTAAACCTACTGAAGGATCCATTATTAGTATTTTGTTATCAAATATTTTATATAGTACTATAAAGTGAGTATAGTTATTTACTATTATTTGACATATAGAGGGCAATTTAATTTCTTTTAAAGAAGAGATTTCTTTATTATCTATTTTGAATCCTTGGGCTTCTAATCCTATTTTTTCAGATGCTTCTTTTATATTATAAAATGTTGTTCCTTCTTTGTTTGTACATGTTAATTCTAATAATCTATTTATAGGTATATTTCCATCATAATATCTTATTATTGATAATAAACATGCTGCACCACATTCTTTATAACCATCTTGTTTTATTATTATATTTTTTTTCATCTTTTACCTCCTCTAATTATATTATTGGGAATTTTTTTATTATTTCCTTTTAAATTATAAAAAAAACAAATACTTTTTTATTTTAGTATTTGTTTAATTGCTTCTAATTTGTTTATTTTTATCCCATTAGCTGTAAATTTTTTTTCATATTCTGTCATTATATTATTTATATCATTTTCTTTATGTAAGTCATTTGTTTGGTATATAATTTGATATTTTTCTTCTTTTAGTTTTTCTATTGAATAATTAAATAAATTTATATTATCAGTTTTCATTATTATTTTGTAATCTTTTTTAAAGATTGATTCGTATTTTTTTAAGAAGATGGGGCTTGTTAATCTTCTTTTTGCATGTCTATCTTTAGGCCATGGATCTGAAAAATTTAAATATATAGTATCTATTTCTTTATCAAATATTTTATCTATGTTTATGGCATCTAGTCTTATTATTTTTAAATTATTTAATTCTAATTCATTTGATTTTTGTATCGCTCTTACTATAACACTATCATATTTTTCTATTCCTATAAAGTTTATATTAGGATGTTTTATGGCATTTTCTATTATAAAATCTCCTTTACCCATTCCTATTTCTATTTTTATTATATTATTATTTTTAAATAATTTATTCCATCTTCCTTTATATTCTTCTGGATTATTAATATAATATTTTCCTTTTATTATTATTTCATTAGCACCTTTTACGTTTTTTAATCGCATGATTACTCCTTATTTTATTATTTTATATATTAATGGTTCTTTCTCTTTTTTTTCTTTATTTATAGTAAATATTGGTGTATTCATTATACTTGCTTTTAAATTTTTTTCTGTATATAGAGTCATTAATACTTCTCCTCTTTTTATATAATCTCCTAATGTTTTATTTAATATAATTCCAGCACCATAATCTAATGAATCTTCCAAGTTTTCTCTTCCTGCTCCTAATTCCATTGATAGTTTTCCTAATTCTAAGGCATTTATTTCATTTAAATATCCTTCTTTAGGACTTTTTATTTCATATTTGTTTTTAGATTCTTTTAAATTATTTATATCACCATTTTGATATTTAACAAACTCTAAAAATTTATTATAGGCTTTGTCATTATTAATGTTTTCTATTACTTTGTCTTTTGCTTCTTCATATGATATTTCTAATCCTAAACTTACCATATGGCTTGATAATTCTATACATAATTCTTTTAAATTGTTTTCTTTTTTATTGTGTAATATGTCTATTACTTCTTTTATTTCTAATGCATTTCCTATATTACTTCCTAAAGGTGTATTCATATTTGTTAATATGCATATTACTTTTATATTATTTTTTTCTCCTATTTTATTCATTAATTTTGCTAATTTAGTTGCTTCTTCTATATTTTTGATTAAAGCACCTGTTCCTACTTTTACGTCTATTACTAATTTCTTTGCTCCACTTGCTATTTTTTTACTCATTATTGATGAAGCAATTAGGGCAGTTGATTCTACTGTTCCTGTTACATCTCTTAATGCATATATTTTTTTATCTGCAGGTACTAAATTATCTGTTTGACTTACTATAGCTAGACCAATATCGTTAACTTCTTTAAAGAATTCTTCTTTAGTTAGTTTGACTTTAAAATTAGGTATTGATTCTAGTTTATCTATTGTACCTCCTGTATGACCTAAACCTCTTCCACTCATTTTAGCTACTTTAACACCACATGAGGCTACTATTGGGGCTATTATTAGGGTTGTTTTATCTCCCACTCCTCCTGTAGAGTGTTTGTCTACGACTTCTCCTATTTCTTTTAAATCTAGTTTTTCACCACTATTTAGCATGTATTTTGTTAATGAAAATATTTCGTTATCTGTCATGCCTTTTATTGCAATAGCCATTAATAAACTGCTCATTTGATAATCTTTAATATTTCCATTCATATAATTATCTATTATGTATTTGATTTCTTTATCACTAAATATCAATCCTAGTCTTTTTTTGTTTATTAATTCTATTATATTCATAATATCCCTCTATTCTTCTTTATAACTAGATTTAAATAAATCTTTCTCATCGTCTTCTATTACTATTTCTTCTATTTTAGGTAATTCTTGTTTTGATGACAATCCAAAATAATCTAAAAAGTCATCTGTTATTTTGTACAATATTGGGTGCCCTGGAGTATCGCTTTTCCCAGCTTCTTTTATTAATCCTTTTGCTAATAATTTACGCATTACATATATTGATTCTACTCCTCTAATTTCGTCAATTTTTGATCTTGTTATAGGTTCATTATATGCTATAATTGCCAATACCTCTAGTGCTGCTTGTGATAATTTATGTGTTGTTTCATTTGTTATTAGTTTTTCGTAATATTTTTTATGTTCTTCTTTAGTAGTTAGTTTAAACGTATTTCCTAAATATTTTATTCTTAATCCTCTATTTTCTTTTTCATAGTTAGTTTTTAATTTATATATTAAATCTTTAGCTTCTTCTTCATTTAATTCTAATATGGACATTACTTCTTTCAATGTTAGTCCGTCATCTCCAGTTACATATAATAATCCTTCTAGTATTCCTTCCATATTATCACCTACATATTTTTAAGCTCTATATATATATTTTCAAAATCATTTTTTTGATTTATAATTATTTCTTTTTCTTTAGTTAATTCTAATATTGATATAAATGTTACTATTATAAAGCTTTTTGTATAGTTATTAAATAGTTCTTTAAATTCTACTTTTTTCTTTTCTTGCAAAATTTTTTTTATTTCAGTTTTTCTTTTTTTTACACTATATTCTTTATTTGTTATTTTAGTATTTATTGGTTTTTCTTTGTCTTTTCTTTCTAAAAATTTAGAAAAAGCTTCTAATAAATCATCTATGGTTGTATCTGTATTATTTATAAATTTTGTATTAGTAATATTATTTATATTTGATGGAGCTTTTGTATATATTTTTTTTCTTTCTAATTCTAGTGCTTTAAAATCCTTAGTTAATTCTTTATATTTTTGATATTCTAATAGCTTATTAATTAGTTTTTCTTTGCTTATTTCTTCATCTATTTCTTCATCTATTTCTTTACTATTTGGTAAGAGTGAATTAGATTTTATTAGCATTAATTCTGAGGCCATTACTAGATAATTTGAAGTTATTTCCATATCAATTTCCTTCATACTTTTTAAATAATCAAGATATTGTTTGGTTATTTCATCTATTTTTATATCGTATATATCAATATTTGATTCTTTTATTAAATGTAATAATAAATCTAATGGTCCTTCAAATTCATCTATTTTTATTTTATAGTTCATTCTAATACTCCTATCTTTATAATTATATCATATAATTAATAAAAAAGATAGATAATCTATTTAGATTAATCTATCTTCTCTTTACATCATATCTTCTAAATCATCCATTGTTTTTTTAGTTTCTATTTTTACTTTATTCATCATTTTTTTCATATTACCATTTTTCATATTTTGATATAATAGTGTACCACCAACACCCATTGCTATTAAAGCCATGCTTGATTTAATTCTCATATCAATCACTCCTTTAGAATATATGATCAGATACATTTCGTATCCTTTTATATTTTTATCTTTTTTTTATTAATTATACTAATTATTGTATTTTTTTATTATTAATTCTTTTAATGTAGTTTTTCTATTTTCTACGTAATCATTTTTTACTCCATTTATAAAGCATTGATGGCTACCTAATAATATTAATGATTTTTTTGCTCTTGTTACTGCTGTATATATTAATTTATTATATAGCATCCTATTATAATTGTTTACTATTGGCATTATTACCATTGGAAATTCGTTTCCTTGTGATTTGTGTATACTTATAGCGTATCCGTGTCTTATATTTATAAATTTTTCTGGTGTATAAGTTACATAATTTCCATCATAATTTACTACTATTTCATTTTTTTTGCTTTCCGATTCTTTACTTGATATTATATCTACTATATATCCTATATCTCCGTTAGATAATCCTAATTCATTGTCGTTAGCTAATTGTAGTATTTTATCATTAGTTCTATAAACTATATCCTGTAATTGCAATTCTTTTTTGTCTTTTGCAGGTGGATTAAAGATTCTTTGTAAGCTTTTATTTAGGTTATCTATACCATTTATACTTTTATACATTGGCGCTAAGATTTGAATTGTGTTTTCATTGTATCCTTTTTTTAGTGCTTTTTCTACTATATACTCTATTGTTGGTATTACTTCTGTATTTTCACATGCTATAAAATTATAATCATCTTTTTTTGTTATAAATGATTCACTTATATCTTTTTCTTTTATTTCATTTGCTAGAATTGGTATATATGAATCTTCATTTTGTCTATATAAAAATTCTAATTTAATTACGTCTATTAATTCACTATCTATTAAATCTTTTAATATTTGACCTTGTGCTACACTTGGTAATTGATAGTAATCACCTACTAATATTAATTTTATATTTCTTTTTATTCCTTTTAATAGAGCTTCTGTTACTAATGTATCTAACATACTGACTTCGTCTACTATAATATATTTTTCTTTATTTGGGTTATATTCATTTACTGAAAATTTATTTTTTTCTTTATCCCAACTTAGATATTTATGTATTGTAGATGCTTTTAGATTTGTTGTTTCTGATAATTTTTTGGCTGCTCTCCCAGTTGGTGCTAATAAAGCTATTTCTTCGTCTTTTGCTTTAAATATATCTTTAATTAGTGTTACTATTGTATTTATTATTGTTGTTTTTCCTGTACCAGGTCCTCCAGTTATTATTGTTAGATTATTGTTTATAGCTGTTTTTATAGCATATGTTTGAATATCATCATATTTTATATTGTTTTCTTCTTCTATTTTTTTTATTTTATTATCTATATTTGGATAGTTGCTTCTTTCTAAGTCATTTAAAAAACATAGTTTATCTACTATATAATGTTCGGCATTATAAAATTCCTTTAAATAATATTTGTTTTCTTCTATTATTATTTTGCCTATTTCATTTAATTTTATAATATTGTATTCTAGCATTTCACTGTCAATTTTTTTAGTTATTTCGTTTATAGCATTTAATATTTCATCAAATTCCATATATGTGTTTCCTGTATTAAATGTTGTATCGTTTATTACATATATTATTAATGCTTGTATTCTTCTATCATCTAATTCATCAATTCCAGTGTTTAGCGCGATTGCATCAATATCTTTAAAATTAAAATCCATTTCATCTATTAATTTATAAATGTTATCTGTAATTAAATCCATTGTTTTAGTTTTATATTTATTTACTATAGATAATGACTTTTGAGTAGAAAAACCTAGTGCTGTTAAATCCATGACTATTTGGCTTGTATTTTGGTAATTTACTAGTATATTATGTATTTTATCTATTCTTGATTTTGGTAATTTTGGTACTAATTGTAACGATTCTGGATTATCTAATATTACGTTTAGTGTATCATTATCAAATCTATCTACTATTCTAGTAGCGGTTTTTACTCCAATTGGGAATAAATCACTTGATAAAAATTCTATTAATTCTTCTTTTTTACTTGGCAGTAATATTTCATAATTTGATACATTAAATTGTATTCCATATTTTTGATGATTGATTAATTCTCCGTATAGTGTATAATTACTTTTAATTTTTAAGTCATAAAATGTACCTGTAAAATATACTGTTGATTCTATTATATCTAAATCAGTTTCTTTTATTTTCATTATGCCTACTGTATATCCGTTTTCTTTATTATTATATATGTTTTTTATGTATGTTCCTTTTATATAGTTCATAATATCACCTAATTTTACTAATAATTATTATAACATCTTTAGCTTCTATTTTTATTATTTTTACTTAAAGTAAACGGTGAATATTTTTTTCTATTTTTTTTAATTTTAGTATTGACAAATAATTGGTTATAGATTAGTATATAAATCACCAATTCAAATTTACATGAATTGGTGCTAGTATCACACTAGCCAACCCCTTTTTATTCTTTTTGGGAGACTGTCCTTAGGGATTAGTCTCTTTGTTTTTAGCTTTTTTTATTATAAATATTGATTTTATTTAATATTTATGGTATAATTGTTTTCGTCATGGCGGATGTGGTGAAGTGGTTAACACATTGGATTGTGGTTCCAACACACGTGGGTTCGATTCCCACCATCCGTCCCAGATATAAAAATACTCATATACTTTTGTATATGAGTTTTTATTTGTTATTAATTATTTCTAATAATTTATTTATATCATTTTCTTTATATTTTATTTCTTCTACTATTATTCCTGTTTTATAATTAATAATTCCATATTCATTACCTTTTTTTATTATTATATTTTCTGTATTATATCCTATTAATTTGTTATTTTTATAATATCCTACTTGATTGTATTCTATGTTTATAACTACTGTGTTTTCTATATTAATAATTCCTTCTAAATCTTTTTTCTTTACTATAATGTATTCGCTATCAATTGGAATATATTCATCATATCCTTCTGATATTTTAATTCCTTTTTTATAATTATATAATATGTATTCATCATTATTTTTGAGTAGAGCATATTCATCGTCTATTTTTCCTTTGTATGATGGACATACTCCATAACAGGTATATTCAGAATATAGTTTTTTATTTGTCATTTTTGATTCTGATGTACATAATTCATTATTACAATTATAAAAATATAGCTTATTTGTTCCACTATTACTATACTGATAATTTATTTTATAATCCATTACCATTATTAATACTGCTATTAAAAAAGCAAATATTGATGATATCCAAATTGTCTTTGGTATATTTATTTTTCTTTTTTCCATTATATTCACTTCCTATTTAATAGCAAACAGCTATTAATTCTAAATTTTCTTTATTATTGCATTCTGGATTAGTAAATATTAATTCTTTTGGATCTCTAATATCAATTGATTTTTCTAAATATGTACTACATTCATTACTACTATCATATGATATTTCTCCATCAACTGAAAAAATATATTTACCTCTATATTGTGTTGTTCTTATTTCTGAAATATTTTGGGCAGTTGGGTCGTCTTTGTATTTACAACTCCAGTTATATTTTCTTTCTATTGTTTCTATTGATTTTTCTAATATTCTATTTCTTGAATTTAATCCTGTTATTAAGGATATTAATGTTAGGGTAAATAATATTAATAAGGCATATAATATTGCAGATATAGCAAAGCCTCTATTATTTAATTTCATATTACACCTCTTTTAATAATTTAATATAAATAATTCTAGTGCTAATTTTTTATCTATTAATCCTAGCTTTATATCATGGTCATATTTGGCTAGTTCTTTTATTTTATCTGTTATTTCTTTTTCACTATAGTTATATATTTTTCTTTCTGTATATTTTACTCTATAAGGATTTACTTCTAATATTTTAGCAATTTCATTGTAATTAATACTCTTATTTTCTAATCTTTTTACTTGAAATAGAAATCTAAATTGATTTGCTAGCATTATTAATAATGTTATCTCTTCATAGTTTTTATTTAAAAAATCTTTTAATAGGTTTAATGCTTTATTTTTATCTTTTGCTATTATTGAATCTGTTAGCACAAAAACTTCTTCCTCTATATTTTTAAGACATATTTTATTTATATCTTCATTATTAATAGTTTTATCTTCTATTTTATACATAAATAGTTTGTCTAACTCATTTTTTATATTATCTAGATTGGTTCCTACTATATTTAGAAAATAGTTTATATCATTTAATTTATACTTATTTTCTTTTAAATAATTATTTATAAAATTAATTATATAAGTATTGTCTTTTTTGTTACATTCTATTATAGTTCCAGTTTTATTTATTAGTTTATATATTTTTTTTCTAGTATCAACTTTTTCGATATTTGCTATAAAGATTATATAAGTATTTGGGTTATAATTATTTATGTAATTCTCTAGTATCTCTATATTATCTAAAGATTTACTAGCTCCTAAGAAATTGCTGTTTTCTATTAATATTATTTTTTTATTAGAAAACATACTTATCATAGAAGCATCTTCAATAATATCTTCTATTTTAGTATTATCTAATGAATATTTTATTATATCTTGTTTATTTTCTTTTTTTAATAAAATATTTAATTCATTTTCTATAATGGATTTATCTTCTCCATATAAGATATAGAAATTCTTCATTAATTTATCACTTTTTCTTCGCAATTATAATTTTTATTTTTGTAATATGATAATACTTCTTCATAGTTAGTTGGTTCTTTATAGTCAACTTTTATTCTTTCTACTTCTATTGTTTTATATGTATAATTACTGTCATCTTTATCCCAACCACCTTCTGTAGTATCTTCTGGCATGTATTTATAATAATTACCTGTATTTATAAAGTTATAATATTCTGTTTCATTATTAAATTTGTATTCTTTTGTTATTTCTTTCTTTTCTAGTACATCATTTATATCAAAATTTAATACTAGTTCTTCATTTACTGTAGCTTCTAATACATCGTGATTGTATTTTGTTATACATATCATTTGTTTTATTACTTCTTCTTTATTTATGATGTTATTATAGATAAAGTATCCTCCTACTCCAATTATTATCAAAAATAATAAAATAATTATTCCTTTTCCTTTTTTCTTTTTTTTAGTTTTAGGTTTATTGTTTATTTCTTCTTTTTTAGGTATTTTTTTATCTATTAAACTATCTAGTATTTCTTTTTTTATTTCTATTTTATTTGAAGAAATTATTTCTATTCCTTCTATTTTATCTAATGATATTTCTTCATAATCATCTAAATTTTCATTATTTGTAATTTTATAAATATATTCTTTAATTATTTCTTCGTCTTCTTTATTTTTAGATTCCATTGATAGAATTGTTGTTTCTTTTATGTGAGAGTTTCCATAATATATAATATTATATTTATTATATAAATCAGAATATAATACGTATAGGTTATTATTCTTTTTATATTTAAATAAACCTAGTATATTTACTATTCTGGCACTGCTACCAAATGTTAAATTATACTCTGTTACTTTTATTTGTTTACCATTCATTTTATCACCTATCCTATTAAAGATTATATCAAATTATTTATGTTTAAACAATAATTATATACTTCTTTTAAACATTTTTTCTAATTCATATGTTGTAAATTCTATTATTGTTGGTCTTCCATGCGGACAGTTAAAAGGATTTTTACATACTCTTAATTGATTTAATATGCTTTCCATATCTTCTATGGTGATTCTGGTGTTTCCTTTTATACTAGCTTTACATGCCATAGTAGCGGCTAAATGATCATTAAATTTTGCTAAATTAAAATTATTTTCTTCTTTTATAATTTGTTCAAATATATTTCTTACTACTTGTTCTCCTTTGTTTTTAGGAAACCAGGTTGGGTGTGATGTTATTCTATATGAATTTGTTCCAAATTCTTCTATTTCTATATTTAAATTTTTGATTATATCTATATTATTTTTTATTATCAAATATTCATTAGATGGTAGTTCTATTATTATTGGTACTACCATATCTATTGTATTATTGCTTGGATGAGATAAAAAATATGAATATTTTTCATAATTTATTCTTTCTTGTGCTGCATGTTGATCAATTAAATACATTCCTTTTTCATTTTCACATATTATATATGTTCCATGCACTAATCCTACTGGATATAATTCTGGTAATTTATTTTTTTCTTCTTTTATTTCTTCTATATACTTATCTTCTTCTTTATTGTTAAAGTTTATTAAATTTTCTATTTTTTCTTTGTATTCATTATTATAATTATTAGTTTCTTCTTTAATTATATCTCTTTCTAAATTTAGTGTATAATTTTCATATTTTTCTTCAGTTTCTTCTTTTATTTCTATTTTTGGTATTAGTAACTTATCTTTTATTGCGTCTTTTATTGTATTATTTATTAATTGTTTTAGTTCTTCAAAATTACTAAATTTTATGTCTTGTTTAGATGGATGAATATTTACATCTATTAAACTTGGATCTGTATTTATTAGTAATACTACTATTGGATATCTTGTATCTTCTTTATAACTTGAGTAAGCATCATTTATACATTTATTTAATATTATATTTTTTATTACTCTTCCATTTACTATTGTTGTCATATAATTTCTTGATGCTCTATTTACTTCTGGCATTGATATATATCCTTCTATTTTATAGTCGTCGTTGGATGATGATACTTTAATCATTTTTTTAGTTATTTCTGTTCCATATATAGAATTAATTACTTTTAATAAATTTCCTTTACCATCTGTATTTAATAGTTCTTTTTCGTCGTTATTTAAGGTTATTTTAATATTAGGGTATGATAAGGCTATTTTATTTATATAATCTGTTATATGAGCTAATTCTGTATAATAATTACCTAAATGTTTTAGTCTAGCTGGTGTATTATAAAATAAATTTGTTACAGTAATAGTTGTTCCTACTCTGGCTTCACATTCTTTGTTTTCTAGTATTTTACCACCTTTTATATGAATTAAAGTTCCAATATTTTCTTGACATGTTTTTAATTCTACTTCAGATACACTCGCTATAGAAGGTAATGCTTCACCACGGAAGCCTAATGAATTTATATTAAATAAATCATCTTTAGTATATAGTTTACTAGTAGCGTGTCTTTCAAAGGCTAATAAGGCATCATTTTTATCCATTCCTATTCCGTTATCTATTATTTTAATTTCTCTTAATCCTGCTTCTTTTAGATATATTTTAATTTCACTGCTTTTAGCATCAATACTATTTTCTACTAGTTCTTTTACTATTGATACGCATCTTTCTACTACTTCTCCTGCTGCTATTTGATTGGATAGTAATTCATCCATTACTTTTATTTTGCTCATATTTTCACCTCTAATTGTTTAATATATCATTTAAGACATTTTTTAATTCTATTGCAACGTTTTCTGGTAGTATTTCTTTTAATTCGTCTATGCTTGTTTCTTCTATTTTACTAGTTGTATGATATTTTTTTAATAATTTTTTCTTTCTTACTTCACCTATTCCCTCTATATTATCTAATATGCTTGATAGACTACCTTTACTTCTAATCCTCCTGTGATAATTTATAGTAAAGTTATGTACTTCGTCTTGCATTTTAGTTAATAATAGAAATAAATTGCTTTTTTTGTCTATTGTTATTTCTTTTAATGGGTATAGTCCTATTAATGTGTTTGTTGAGTGATTATCATCTTTTTTTAATCCTGCTATTGGAATATTTAAATTTAATTCTTCTATTACTTCTCTTGCTACATTTACTTGTCCTATTCCACCGTCTACTATTATTAAATCAGGTTTATCTAATTTATCTTTTATTACTCTAAAATATCTTCTGTATATTACTTCTCTCATAGTATTGTAATCATCATTTTTATCTACAGATATTTTATATTTTCTATAATCGTTTTTACTTGGCTTTCCATCTTTAAATACTACCATTCCAGATACGTTATATGTTCCAAATAAGTGAGCATTATCAAATAGTTCAATTCTATGTATACTTTCTAATTTTAATAATTTTTTTAATTCTTCTAGAGAACTTTCTAATACTTGTTCATTTCTTGATATTAGTGTTATTTGTTCATTATAATAGTTTTTGGCATTTTCACAAGATAACTCTAACATTTTTTTCTTTTTTCCTTTTTGTGGTATAAAGAAGTTTATATCAAATGCATTTGATAGTAAATTAGTATCTACTATTTCTGGTACTATTACTTCGTTAGGCTTTATTTTATGTTTATCATAAAATTTAGATATATATGTAGTTACTTCTTCTTCTAATGTATCTATCATTGGATATATATCACTTTTGTGATCTAATAATTTTCCTCCTCTTATAAAAAGTATTTGCATTGATAAATAATTGTTTTGTTCATAATATCCTATTATATCTCTATTTAAATTATCATCTAATTCAACTTTTTGTTTTTCTAAAGTTATATTAATATAATCTAATAATTCTTTATATTCTTTAGCTCTTTCAAATTGTAATTTATCTGATGCATCATTCATTAATTCTTTTAATTTTTGTGTTATTATTGTGTTATTTCCATTTAAAAATGATATTATTTCCTGTTTCATATTATCTAATATGCTATCATCTATTTTCTTTACACAGTATCCAAGGCATTCTCCTATATGATAGTATAAACATTCTTTTTTTTCATAGTGTCTACACTTTCTTAAAGGGTAGATTCTATTTATCATATCTACTACTCGTCTTGCTGCTGTTACATTGGGATATGGGCCAAATAATTTAGTATTTCTATTTTTTTTCATATTAGCATTTCTTACTACTAATAATCTAAATACTTTATCATTAGTTACTTCTATATATGGATATGTTTTATCATCTCTTAATAAAATATTGTATTTTGGATCATGTTTTTTTATTAGGTTTATTTCTAGTAGCAAGGCTTCCAATTCTGATGATGTTAATATATACTCAAAATCTTCTATATCTCTTACTAACATAGCTGTTTTTCCTGTATGTTTTTGTTTAAAGTAAGATGTTAATCTATTTTTCAAATTTTTTGATTTGCCTACATATATTATTATTCCGTTTTTATCTTTCATTAAATAGCAACCTGGTTTATGTGGTACTAGCAATAATTTTTTATCTATCATTATATTTTTATCCATATTTAACACCATTTTCTTTCATTTATATTATAACAAAATTTGTGATTAAATAAAAGAGTGATATTATCACTCTATTTTTTTATTTTTATTTTATTTATTATTTTACCAACAATAAAAGTTATTTCATCACTTTTTTTAACTGCAATTCTTTTCCCTATAGCTTTTCCTCCTACTGTTAAAGAGGAAATTAGGGCAGTTACTATTATTAGCGACATATCGTTATTTTTTAATAATAGTATTACTAAAGTTGTAGCGATACTTCCTGATATTATACCGCATATATCTCCTATGACGTCATTACAAATACTACTTGTAATGCTTCCTTCTTTTATTAGTTTTATACTTTCTTTTGCACCTTTTATTTTATTTGCAGCTTTGGCATGAAAATTTGCTTCATTGGCACTTAATACTGCAACACCTATCATATCAAATATGATACCTATTAATAATATTATTATTAATACTCCTAACAATATAAAAACATTTATATTCGATGCTAATTTAGAAAAAGCACTGAATATAAATGATAATACAAAGGTAAGTATAAATACAATAGAGATCCAATCATCTCTTTTCATTATATCACCTATTCAATAAACTTATTTATGGTATATTATAAATTAATTTTACGGCTGAGGTCGAGTTGAATTTCTCTATTTCCTACCTTAGGTTACCCACCGGCTATTTCTATTTAAAGGAAACAATTAAGTGTTACCAGCTTAATTACTCGATTGCCATTCGGTCCGCACTTCAATACTTATAATATATACATTCTAGAGGTTTTCCCAAACATTTACTTGCTAAAATTATTCGCTTTTGCAAATGTATTTTCAATTTCTATCCCATACATTCACTCACGACATGCATATGTTTATGGAACGAAGTAGAAAAAGGATTTGCTTTATATGCCGTTATAAAGTTCCTTAATCTTTAAATTGTATATTCACCCTAATCTGGGCGAAAAAAGCAAATATACAAAGTTTCTTTCTTTCGCAATTGATAGATTTTTAGCCCTATCTTCCTTTAGTGTAAATGACTAGAATAATGCACCATGTGTATTCATTTTATCATATTATATGTATTTTGTCAAATTATTATACACATACAGTTAATTAATTTATATAAAAAAATCCTTGATAGCAAGGATTAAATATCTTATGGCGTCTCCATGGTGATTCGAACACCAGACCGATCGCTTAGAAGGCGATTGCTCTATCCAGCTGAGCTATGGAGACATAGGTCACAAGATATTTAGATTATACATCATTTTCTATTTTTATTCAATAGTTTTTATGTTTTTTTTATAAATTTCTTTGTCGTTAACTTCAAATATTACTTCTTTTATATCATAATTATTTCCTAAAGATAGGCTTATTGTATATATTACTTCTTCTAATATATTATTACTATTGTTGTTATATATTGATTCATCAAAATTTAAAGTCATTTTGTCATCTTTTAATTCATAATCTATTAAATTTGCTTCTCTACTTAAATAACTCATTAAATTTTCTTCATAAATTGGAGATGTTTTTAATTCATTAATAATAATTTTTATTTTATCTTTTTTATCATTATTTATATATTTTGTTACTGGTACATAATATTCATTGTCATTATATTTACTAACATAGTATATAGTATATGATTCTATATTTTTAGGACTTACTATGTTATATTTTTTATTTATTCCATAGTGTTTATCTAGTTCTTTACTAATTATTTTACCACTATTAGGGAGTTTTTCTAGTGTTTTACCTTCTACTTTTATTATTACTTTATCTATTCCATCTATACTAGTTAATGAATATATTATTGATTCTATCATTTTTTCTTCATATTCTTCTTTTATGTCTAATAATTCTTTAGAAAAATTAATTGTTAGTATCTTATCTTTTAAATCTAAACTTAATATTTCTGTTCCTTCAGGTATTATGCTTCTAAATCCGTTTGGTATATTATTACTATTTTTTCCATCTATTACTAATGTTTCAATTATGTTTTTTATTCTATCTTCCATATCACTATTACTTCCATTTATTAGAGTTCTTGCTACATAATTATTTTTATCTAAAGTATATATTACTTCTTTTGTATTATTATATATATATTCTATATTTTTTGTTGATAGTTTATATGTATTATTATTTTCAGTATCAGGCATTATATATATTAATAGAAGCGCTAATAAAGCTAATGAAGATACAGTTATTTTTCTTATAGACATTTTTTTTAACATACTACCACCTAATAATATTTATGCTTTTATTTACAATTTATGAAAAAAAGTCACTATGTGACTTTTATATTGTTATATTACCTAATTTAATTAATTCTACCACTGCTTGTGCTCTTCCTTTAACCCCTAGTTTTTGCATTGCATTTGATATATGATTTCTTACTGTTTTTTCACTTATTTTTAACTCTTCTGCTATTTCTCTTGTTGTTTTATTCTTAACTAGGAGATTAAACACTTCTTCTTCTCTTTTAGTTAATATTTTTTTATTCATAAATTCCTCACTTCCCAAAGGGTGGATACTATATTCAATATATTTTATGAATAATTAGTATTTTGGTGAGGATTTATTTTGATTTAAATTGCACAGAAATATACATTTTATCATTAAATTCTTCTTGTACTAATCTCATTATATTATTTGCTAAAGTTTTAGAGTTTTCGCATTTATCTACTATTACTTTTACTGTGTTGTTTTCTACTTTAGTAAATGATTCACATTTGTATTCTTTTTTTATTTTTTCTTCTATATTATTTTCTATACTACTATTATTATTTAGATTTTTTATTTCTTCATATACTGTATTTTTTTCTTCTACTTTTAATTTGCTATCTGTTAATTTTTTTTGTAATTCATTTATTTTTTCTTTTGTATTAGCATCATCTTCTACTTTTAATGCGGATATTGCATCTGTTTCTTCTACTGATACTTCTAATTTGTTTTTGTTGTTTTCATTATATGTTTGTGCTTTTAATAGATCACTTGGCATAGTTACATAATATACACTTAATACTAATACTAAACTAAATAGTGTTAAAAACCATAGATTCTTTTTATTTATCATATATTTCCTCTTTTCTAATTAAATATATGATAAAACTTTTAGAAAATACCTAATAATTTATTATTTTGCTCATCTGTTAATTCTTCTATTATCCAATTATCTTTTTCTTTAAATAGTTTAAATTCTATTGTATACGTTATTTTATTTTTTGTTTCTTTTAATTCTTTTATTATCTTATTTGTTTCTGCTTCCCTATCTAATATATCTTTATAATTATATACTTCTATTTCTACTACTACAGTTGCAGTTTTTCCATCTATTTCTTCGTCTTTTATTTCATATGACATGTTTTTATATTGTTTTTTTATAATTTCTTTTATTTCATTTTCATATTCTCTATTATTATTTATTATATTTGTATCAATTTCTATTTCTTTATTTAAAGATTGATATTTATTTAGTAATTCTTCTATTTTAGAAGTTGGAGTATTGCTTAAAGAACATCCTATTAGTAGTAACAATAATAGTATTAATAACTTTTTCATTTTATCACCTAATAATAGTTTTATCTATTATTATTTATTTATACTAAAAAAGAAGTTATTCTTTCTTTAAATAATCTTCTTTAATACTATCATTTATTTCTTTTTCTACTTCTTCGTTATAATTATTATCTTCAATTATATCCCAAGGTTCTTCTTCGTCTTCTATAGCAACTTTTATTTTTGTATCTCCTACTATTTCTATTCCTATTTCTTTTTCTATTTCAATTTTTATTGTTTTTCCTTCTTTTTCTGCATTTATACAATTTGGTTGTTTTAAACTTCTTACTATTATATCCTTAGATGCGCTATCAGTTGTTTCTCTTTGCCTAACATTTGCATTTTCAGAATATTTAATTTTTTTTGTTATTACTGTTGTCTTGGTGTCATTATCATATGAATACCATATATTTACATCAAAACTACCATCTACTACTATTTTTTCTCCTACTTCTGATCCTTTAAATTTATGATTTATTACCCAACATCCTAATACTGTTGTTGGTTCATTTTCTGTTTCTATTGTGTAAGTATTTTTATAATATTTTTTCCCTTTACCAATTATTGCTTTGGTAACTATTTCTTTATATGCTGACAATATTATCACCCCTCTATTTTAATGTATGTATATATATAAATAAAAATGAATAATAAAATGTAAAAATTTTATTATTCATTTACTTTCTTTTCTTTAACCAATATGTTATTAAAAAATATGTAAAATAACAATATATTATAAATAGAATCCATATTAGTATCGTATTCAATATTCCGCTTGAGTAATAATTTATTAACGACTCTAATGAATCTGGTATATAAGTATTAATTATTTTTGCTAAAGGTTTAATATTTATTAATTCTATTAACTTATGTAATAATCTAAATAATATATCAATTGTACCTACAAAATATACTTCACTTTTAAAATCTTTAAATATTAATCCTACTATTACTAGTGAGGTTACTATTACTATTAAAATTACATCCATATATAATCTCCTATCTTGAGATTATTATAGCATACTTTTTTTTTACTTACTATATGTTAATGTTATTTTTTTAAAATTTTTAATGTATTTAGTATTGTTAATAATGTTACTCCAGTATCTGCAAATACGGCAAACCACATTGTTGATAATCCAAAGATGCTTAAAATTAGTATTATAGCTTTAGTTGCTAAAGCAAAAATTAAATTTTCTTTTATAACTTTATTTGTATATTTTGATATTTCTATTGCATCTCTTATTTTTATTATTTCATCATTTGCAATTACTATATCAGATGATTCAATTGCTATTTCTTGGCCAATGCTGCCCATAGATATTCCAATATCAGCTCTTTTTAATATTGGTGCATCGTTTACACCATCTCCTACAAATGCTATTACATCACTATCTTTTTTTATTTTTTCATATTCATTATATTTATCTGTTGGTAGCATTTCTGACATTACATTTTTAATTCCTATTCTTTGAGCAATTTCGTTACTTATTTCTTTAGAATCTCCTGTAAACATGTATGTTTCAATATTATTTGTATTTAGATATTCTATACATTCTTTTGAGTTACCTTTAATTCCATCATTTATTGTAACGGAAGCTACATGTTTATTGTTTATATTTACGTGGATATCAGCATCAGCGTTACAATTAATACAATTTTTAATTGTTCCTATTTTTATTTCTTTATCTTTTATTTTGTAACTTATTCCTTTTCCTGGAATTTCTTTAAAATCTAATACATCACTGTTATCTATTTTTTTATTTGATAGTTTTAAAAATGATTTTGCTATTGGATGATTAGATAAACTCTCTCCTTTTATTATTAATTTAATTAATTCATCTTTATTATATTTTTTATCTATAATATCTATTTTAGTTATTTCAAATGTTCCATTTGTAAGTGTACCTGTTTTATCAAATATTATTTTATTTATTTTAGATAGATTATCTAAATAATTACTTCCTTTTATTAGTATTCCTTTTTTGGAAGTTACTCCAATTCCTGTAAAATATGATAAAGGTACAGATATTGCTATAGCACATGGACATGCTATAACTAGGAATGTTAATCCTCTATATAAACTTTCATTAAATGATATATTAAATATTATTGGTAATAATATTACTACCAATATCGCTAATATTAATACTGCTGGTGTATATATTTTAGCTATATTAGAAACCTTAGTTTCTGTTTTAGATTTTTTATCTGTAGCTTCACTTATTAATTCTATTATTTTTGCTATTGTTGAATTATTATATGTTGTAGTTGCTTTGATTTCTATTATATCTTCTGTATTAATACAACCTGATAATACTATTTCATTTGTGTTTACACTTCTTAATTCTGATTCTCCTGTTATTGATTCTGTATTTAATTTAGTACATCCTTTTATTACTATACCATCTACAGGTATTTTTTCGCCTTTTTTTACTACTAATATATCGTTTACTTTTACTTCTTCAACATTTATTTTTATTATTTCATTTTTTTCTTTTTTATTTGCGTATTCTTGCCTTATATTTATTAAATTCTTTACTTCTTTTCTTGTGTTATTTAATGCTTTTTCTTCTAATATTTTACCTAATAAATATAATGATACGACCATTATTCCTTCCATTTTTTGATTTACTAAATATGCCCCTATGCATGATATTGTTATTAAAGCATTTTCATTTAATAATCTACTTTTTATTAGTATTTTGATTGCTTTACTGCATGGTTTATATAATAATATGATATAGGAAATAATTATTAAGATATCCTTTTTAATATAAATGCCTATTATTCCTATTATTATTCCTATTAATAATGTATATATATTATATTCCTTTGTTTTTCTTTCTTCGTTAATATCTATTACTTCAGCTTCAGGTTCTATTTCCCTTACTAGTTTATTTAAATTATTTAAGCTTAATTCCTTATCACTTTCATATGATATGGTTGATTGTGAAAAATTAACTATTACATTGTTTAGCTTTTTATTTAGTTCATTTTCTAGATTTTTAGCACAATTAGCACAATCTAAATTCATTATTTTATATTTATATTTTTTCATTATACACCTCTATTCATTTTATGCATTTAGTATAATATATTTTTGTGTTTTCTTCAATATTTTTTATAAAATAATGAGATTATTTATTCTTTGAAATTTACATACCTTATTAAAAGACATAATTTAATCTTCATTTAATAAATAAAAACTCTGACAATTGTCAGAGTAATTATTATATTTGGTAGCGACGGGGGGGATCGAACCCTCGACCTATCGGGTATGAACCGATCGCTCTAGCCAGCTGAGCTACATCGCCTTAATCGATAACGTATTAATTTTATCACATTTAATTTTGTATGTCAATTATTAAATATAAAGTTAATAACTCTAAAAATAAGTAATTTTATTTACTTTTTTTAGAGTTATTGCTTTTAAGTACTACAATAGATTTATTCGATAGATCTATATTTTTTAAAATACTATCTAATTCTTCTTTATTTATTTCTTTTATTAGTTTTATCATATTATTTTCAATTTTATTATCAAATATTATATTATCTACTATCATATCATTAATTACTTCTATATTTTCAAAGCTAAATATTTCATTACTTATTAATACTTTCTTTTTTCTTTCTAAATCCTCTTCTTTAATATTTATATTTTTTAATTCTTTTTCTATATTTTTTTCTAATTCTTCATAATTATTTGTTTCATTTATTAATGATATTATTGTATGAGTATCACAATTTAATATATTTGTGTATAAAGAATTTGTTATTACTCCTTCTTTTTTCATTTTTTCATCAAATTCTGACGTATCATCAAATAGTATTGAAAATAGTATGAATAGATATAAATTGTACTTTCTTTTAGATATTTTATTATTTTGTTTTATTTTTATATTATAAGAATATTTAGATATATTAGTGTTTTTTTCTATAATTTCTTTACTTTTTAATACATTATCTTTTTCTTTAAATTCTTTTATTTTTATTTCTTTAAATTCTTTGAATTTCTTTCTTGATTGATTATCCTCTATTTCTTTTAATATTTCTTCTTTGTTAAAATTTCCTGTTACTACTAGGAACATATTCTTAGGATGGTAGAATGTTTCATAACAGGTATTTAATATTTCTGGTGTTATTTTTGATATATCTTTTTTTTCTCCAATTATGCTTTCTTTAAATGGGTTGCTATTAAAACTATTTTTTCTTATGTGTTCATATAATACGTCTGATAAATTATCGTTACACATATTTATTTCCTGATTAATTATTCCTTTTTCTTTTTTTACGTTTTCATCTGTAAAATATGGCTCTTGTACAAAATCTAGGAGAAAACAAATATTTTCTTTTAGATTTTTTGGGCCTGAAAATAGATATGTTGTATTTTTAAATGTCGTATAAGCATTACATATAGCCCCACTTCTTGCAAAAAATTCTTCTGGTTGTGGATTTTCTTTTTGGGCAAATACTTTATGTTCTAGAAAGTGTGCTACTCCGTGGGGAACTTTAATATATTTATCTTTATTTATTGGAATAAATTCATTATATATAGAACCAAATTTTGTTGTAAATGTGACATAATTGTTAGTTATGTTACTCTTATTATATAAATATACATCTAATCCATTATCTAGTTTTTTATAATATATTGTTTCTTCTATTCCATTTAATTTAATCTCTTTCATTATTATCTCCTTCTAGTATATATATTGTATTTAGATGTATTTTTTTACTTATGTTAATTATGTTTTGTTTAGTTGTTTTATTTATATTTTCTATTCTTTCTTCTATATTTTTTGAATTAACTAGTTCTTTAGCATAATAAGTATTTATTATTCCATTTGGACTATCAGAACTATTTTTAATACTTGATATTATTGTTTCTTTAGAATTTTTTAGTAATTCTTCATCAATATTTCCTTTACTTACTTCTTGAATAGTTTTTTTAATTAGTTTTATTACTGCTTCACTGTTACCTGGCTCTATTCCTGAATATATCATCATTATATTATCATATGGTTTTGCATTACTATTTATGTAATATGCATATGAATTTTTTTCTCTTACATTATCAAATAATATTGAGTTTGATGATCCTCCTAATAATTCTGAATATACTTGTATTACGTATTTTCTTTCAAATTCTGTTAATCTATTTAAACTATATAACATAGTTAATTGAGTTTGGTTTGCATCGTCTTTTTCTGTTGATATAGTTGGTTTAGATTTTATTTTTAATTCTGGAATAAGAATATCTTTTTTTATTTTTTTAAATGTATTTACCTTAAATTTTTCTTTAAATAATTCTTTTATTTTATCTTTATCTATATCTCCTACTACAAATATATCTATATAGTTATCATTTAATACTTGCTTATAATATTCATATAAATTTTGTTCGTTTATTTTTTCTAAATCTTCTATATACCCATATGAATTATATGAATATGGTTTGTTATTTGTTGTTGATAACAATTGTAATAAACTATATTTTAATTTATTATCTTTTATGCTTTTTATACTTTTTTCTATTTTTATCTTACAATTATCTACTGACTCTTTTTTAAAAGAATTATTTTCTATATCTGGATTAAATATTATATCTAGAAGAAAAGAAAGAGAATAATTATTCATGTTTTCTTCTGTATATTTCTCATTTAAAAACCTTATTTTAAATGATAGATTACTATAGTTTCCTATTCTTATATTAGAACTTAGTAATTTTAAATCGTATAAATTTTCTGTTTCTTTAATTAATTCTCTTTCTTTTTTAAAATTCTTATTTGTATTTAATAACACTGCTTTTAATAGATTTCTTTTTGTTATACTTTCTTTATTTATTTTTTCTCTAAAATTTATTTCTACTGTTATTGTTTTAAATTTATTTGTTTGAATTAGATGGAGGTTATATGCTCCCATATTTATTTTTTCGTATTTCATAAGTCCTCCTTTAATGTTATTATTACCTTTTTTTATAATTTTAAACTGCTTTTTAATGCTAATTCAATCATTTTATTTAATTTTTTTTCTCTTTCTTCACTTGAAATTGTTATTTCTGGTTTATATCTAGAATCTACTACATTTAAGATGCATGCTGCTTTTTTACCTAGCATTTTGGCAATATAGAATAAGGCAAATGCTTCCATTTCGGTTGCTATAAATCTTTTATCTTTTGGCAAATTATTTATCATATCTTGATATTTTTCTTCTGATAAATATACATCAAATACTTCACTACAAATTCCTAATCCTTTTTTATAATTTATTTTTTCTTCTATAGCTGTTTCTTCTATTATTTTGTTTATACTATTATCTGATTGTATAAAATGTGTTTCTTTGTCTCTATTTATTGATAAAGCATAATTACCTTCAGTATATGAACCTTCTAATATTATCGTATCTAATATTTTAATATCTTTATCTGGAGTCCCACATGTACCCATTCTTATAATTATATCTACGTCATAGAATTTATATAATTCATAAGCATATATTCCTAAACTTGGCATTCCCATTCCCATGGGAAAAATTGTAATTTTTTTTCCTTTATATTCTCCTGTATATGCTGTCATTCCTCTTACGTTATTCACTAGTTTTATATTGTCTAAATATGTTTTTGCTATATATTCACATCTTTTTGGATCGCCAGATGTTAATACTATTCTAGCTATATCTTCTTTTTTTGCTTCATTATGTGGTGTTGGCATTTTATCACTCCTTATGTTTTTATTCGTTTACTTCATTTATATCTTCTTTTTTTATTAATACTTCTCTAGGCTTTGAACCGTTTGGTGGCCCTATTATTCCTCTTTCTTCTAATAAATCTATTATTCTTGCTGCTCTATTATAACCAAGTCTATATTTTCTTTGTATTAAAGACGCACTTACTTTTCCTGCTTGCATTACGTAATCAACTATTTCATTATATAATGGGTCTTCATATTCTTCTTCTGATACATATCCATCATTTTGACTTCCTGAGTCATTTCTCATTTCAGTCAAAGAATTATCATATTGAGCTTTTTGTTCTTTACATACATAATTAACTACTCTTTGTATTTCTTCTTCACTTACATATGCTCCTTGTATTCTTGTCGCATGGTTATCTCCCATTGGTAAGAAAAGCATATCTCCTTTTCCAAATAATTTTTCAGCTCCTGCAGAATCTAATATTGTTCTTGAATCTATTTGTGATGATACTGCAAAAGATATTCTTGATGGAATATTTGCTTTAACTACTCCTGTTATTACGTCTGTTGATGGTCTTTGTGTTGCTACAATTAAATGAATACCTGCAGCTCTTGCCATTTGTGTTATTCTCATTATAGAATCTTCAACTTCTTTTGCTGCTACTAGCATTAAATCAGCTAACTCATCAATTATTACCACTATATATGGCATTTTTTGATATTCTGGATTTTTTTCACAAAATTTATTATAACCTTCTATATTTTTATTTTTTGTATTTTCAAATATATCGTATCTTTTTTCCATTTCTGCAACAATATTTTTTAATGCTATTGATGCTTTTTTAGGATCTGTTACTACTGGGCATAATAAATGAGGAACACCATTATAAATACTTAATTCTACTTTTTTAGGGTCTACCATTACTAGCTTTACTTCGTCTGGTTTTGTTCTCATTAGTATTGAAGTTATTATACAGTTCATGCATACTGATTTACCACTACCAGTTGCACCTGCTACTAATAAGTGTGGCGTTTTATTTATTTTCATGCTTTTAACTTGTCCCATAATATCTTTTCCTAGACATACTTCTAGAATGTTTTCTTCATTTATTTCATGCATTTTTGTTAATACTTCTTTGAATGATACCGAACTATTTACTTTATTTGGTAATTCTACTCCAATTGTATTCTTTCCAGGAATTGGAGCTTCTATACGTACATTTTTTGCCGCTAAAGCTAATGCTATTTCCCTTTGTATTGATAATATTTTACTTACCTTTGTTCCAGCTTTTATTTCTATTTCAAATTGAGTTACTGTAGGGCCTATATTTACTTGTACTACTTTACCAGTTATTTCAAAATCTTTTAATACTTTTTCTAAATTCCCTATATTTTCTTTAGCCCAGTCTTCATTGGCTTTGTTGCTAGCGTTTTTTACTGTATTTAACAAGCTAATTGGTGGTAGTTTATAATTTACATTTGTGCTATTTATAATTGCTGGTTCTTCTTTAGCTTCTTTAGGGCTTGTTACGGCAATTGGGACATCATTATCAAAGTTTTCTATTTTAACTGGTTCTTTTACTACTGATACAATTTCTTCATCATTATCTTCTTCTATTGGTGTGTTAACTTTTATTGGTGATACTTCTTTTTCATCTTCTTCTTTAATTCCTTCAGCTTCTTCATCTTCGTATTCTTTCTTAAATAGTTTAATTAAATTTGGTTTAATTTTCTCATAAGTATTTTGGATACTTATATTTGTTATTAATACAATTCCTAAGACAAATAATGTATATACTATTATTTTAGCACCTCCACCAAAGAAAGATACAAATATGTAACTAAATATCGCTCCTATAATTCCTCCTCCTGCATTGCTTAAAGCACTTTGGTTTTTAAATGCAAGCATTAGATTATCAAATGTATCCGTTATTATTTTTGTACCACTGGCCCCATTTATTTCTATATATTTTATGTGTAGTAATACTAGGAAGGAAATAATTATAATATATATTCCTATCATTTTACTTGATAATAGATTAATTTTTTCTTTTTGAAATATTAATAATATACCTATTAATACTAATAGAATTAATAGTAATAAATAAATTGTACCTACTAAAAATATTGTGAAACTTTTTACCATGTTTCCAATTATTCCTGTACCTAATAGTCCAATTACTCCTATTAGTATTATTATTACTCCTACTATTTCATTACTATATTCAAATTTTGTATTGCTTTTATTTTTCTTTGTTTTCTTTTTTGTCATATAATCACCTTCTATATTTTTACACTACTTAAATTATATAATAAACTTTTGTTTTAGTCAATTAATGTACATAATAAAAGAACTAATTTTGATAATTAGTTCTTATATATATTAAACGCAAATTCTTGCGAACTCGCGGCTAATTTAGAAAGCATTTTATTGCTTTCTAAATTAGTATATTCCTTTTATTAGAAATTATTACAAAATGACAAAAAAGCACTAGTGTTAGCTAGTGCTTTGTAAATACCATGTATTATATGTTTGGCCATCAATATTTTCTGTACCTGTTGCTGGAGTACTATTTGCTTCGATTGCAGTTGTAGTTCCATCTAATGGTGTACTTATACTCTCTAGTATTCCATCATATATATATAATGTAGAAGTACTATATACACCTTTTCCTGTTCCTCTAATAACAGGAGATGTTGTTGATATGTTTCCATCTTCTGTTCCAATTGTTAAGGTTCCTTTATTTGTTACTGCTATTCCATTCGTTGCAGTTGAAATTATTGTTCCTCCTGTTATGTAAATGTTACTTGATGCAGAATCGCTTTGAACTGTTGCCCTTGGTTTTCCTGATTCTACTTTGGCTTTTGAACTTAATATTACTGAACCGCTTATTCTTACTACTCCTCCGGTATCATAAATTGCTTGCCTTAATCCTGTTGCAGTTATGCTACCACCAGTTATTTCTAATGTTGCTCCTGCTGTATTGTTTATTGCTGATGCATTAGCTGATGATGTATCTATTGTTCCTCCACTTATTGTCAATATTTTGTTATTGACTATAACTGATTTTGTTCCGGTGTTTTTTAATGTTCCACTTATTATAGAAAGTGTTCCATTGTTTGTTATTACGTCAACGCTTCCTGTATTGCTTAGTATATATGAGCCAAAATCAAATTCTATATTTTTATTTGCGCCTATTGTTATTTTTTCACTTGTATTTTTAAGTAGTTGTATTGTTATTTTAGTATTTGCTGGTGCAGCATTTATTGCTGCTTGTAAAGATGTATATTCTGTATTATTGTTTACGTTTATTGCAACTGCTGATTCTTTCCAGCTTGCTGTTAGAGTATCGGCTGCATTTATAATTGTTCCAGGTTGTACTAATTGATTATTACTATTATACCAACCTATTAATTCATGACCTATATAAGTTGGCACTGGTAAAGGCCCAATTGCAGAACCTATTGCAACATTTCTTGTAAGTTCTGATGCTGGCAAAGTACCTCCATTTGGATCAAAAGTAATCAAAACAGTTTGCCCTAAAAATGCAGTATGATATTCTTCGCTTTCTATTATTTCTCCTGAATGTGCTATATCGTATCCTGTTTCTATATCATCTATTTCATTTTCATCTGTAAATGCTTTAGCTTTTCCTTTAGCTATTCCGTCATAGAAATTGAAAGTGGTATTAGATTTTACGTATATTCCAGTATCTGTACTTATAAATGACGGGGTTGTTGTACTTACGGTTCCATCTTTTGTTCCAATTGTTGTGGTAGATTCTGAAGTAAGTGCTATTCCATTTGGACCAGATGCTTCAATTGTTCCCCCGGTAATTGTTAAAGTTCCTTCTTTATTCTGTACTGTTGCTCTATAATTTGGCGGATTAGTAGATGTATCTATTTCGGCAGTTGCATTCAGATATGATGTACCACTAATATTTGCAGTAGCTCCTGCTTTAACAAAAACAGCTTGTCTATTACCACTAGCTATAATGCTTCCTCCTGTCATTATAAATGACCCGCCTAATTCAACGTTTATTGCTCCTTGATTGGCTTCGGTTATAATTGATCCGTTAATCATTTTAAAAATTGCTGTGCCAACATTTGATGTGTTATCACTGTTTTTATGTTGTTTGTCTCTTGCTCCAAATATTTCTACAACTGGATCACCAACTGATCCGGCTACAAATTCTTTGTTGTGAAGTACTAAATTTGGCATATCTAATACGATATTATTTCCACGCCATATTTGAATACGTTGATATACATTTTTTAATAATACAATTGTTGTTTCTGTCCCATCCGTTGGAGATGCATCTATTGCCTCTTGTATTGTTAGATAATATTGACTACCAATTCTTGCTGTATATAGCATTTCTTCAAAAACAAATGTTAAATTTAGATTATAATTTGTATTTAATTCATTGTATCCGTTTTCTCCATAACCTATTGTTAAATGAATTGTCGTTACTGAACCTAAACTACATTTGGTATTATCAATATCGTCACATAATGCTGCTTCCATAGTATATCCTGTTACTGTATATTCTAAATTACTTGGTAGGCCAGTAATATCAGTTAAGCCCATTTCTACATTACCAATGTTAGTTATCTCAATATCATATGTTATAGATGAATTACTATTTGGTAAACTTATGCTACTTGTAATAAAATCGTAGTTAAAATCTTCTGCTGTTGATGTAGCGTTATTTAGTTCAGACATTTTTCTTAGATTTGTTATTCTTATATCTTTTTCTATTCTTATTACTGCATTTATATCTCTTACATTTAATACATATTCTATTGCTGAGAATCCTATAGTAAGGAATACAATACAAAGAAATGTTATTAGTATTATTAAATTAGTTGTTTTTGTTTCTTTATTATTCTTTCCCATACTATATTCTCCTTCCTATTATTCAAATTATATTATATCATATTTTTACAAAATAAAAAAAGATTTTTAATTCTTTTTTTTCTATTTTATTCCTAATTCTTTTAAACTATTATTTGGTGTAGGTAAATCTTCTGGCATAGTACCTCCTAATCTTTTAATACTATTTCTTACTTCTTTGCCTACTTCATAATGAATAGAGTTTGCAGTATATTCATTATCTACTTTATCTCTTTTTAATTTAGCATCCGTCTGAGCAATTCTAAATATATTATCAGCAAGTTCTTCACTACCCATATTGTCTAATATATCCTCTCTGTATCTTAATTTCTTTCTTTTAAAAATATCGTCAGCTGTCTCACCATTATAAAGTCCTTTATATCCTGCATTATGAAATCTAGCTAAATCTTTTACTCCACTATTGACTGCAGTTTTATTTAAATTATAATTACCTTTCCTTGCTTGATTTCTTCTATATAATCTTTTCTCATCTTCAGTTAGATTATTATATTCTAATTCAGATAATTCTTGTTTTCTAGTTTGGATAGCAAAATAAGTTTGTCCAAGAGCCACTACTGGTTTTGAAGAATCAGAATTTTGAACTATTAAATAACATGCATATCGCGTTAATTTATAATCTTTTAACTTTCTTTTTGCATTTGAACCTATATTCACCATTACGTCCATTTGGGCGAAATGGTTATCAACATTTTGACCACTCTTTTCACAGGAAATCATTGCTTTTTTTATTGAAGGTAAAAACTTTCTATATTCACCATATTCTAAAATTTTCCCTAATTCTCTTGCTAGCCAGTACTCATTATTTTCTTCATCTATATGTTTAATATCTTCAAATACTTTTTCAGTATATTCTTTTATTATATTCATTTTATCTTCCTTTCTATGGACTACAAGTCTCAACTTGTAATTTATTATTTTTAATTTTAAACATAATACTCCCATCTTCGTCTGTTCTATATACTTTGGAATCTTTTAAGTTTTCTAATACTTCTTTATTTGGATGACCATACCTATTATTTTTTCCAACACTAATAACCCCATATTTAGGGTTTATCTCATCTATAAACTCAATACTTGAACTTGTCCTACTTCCATGATGTCCTACTTTTAATACATCTATATCAGGTAAATTATATTTATTTAATATTTCTTTTTCAGTAGTTATTGATGCATCTCCCATAAATATAAATTTATATCCATCAAGTTCTGTATAAATAACATTACTATTATCATTTTCATTATCATATTTTTTTGTTTGTAAAAAGGATAATTTATTCTTATCAATATTTAATTCTTTAATACATGAATAATATTTTATTTTTTTATTATCTAAAACTTTTATCAGTTCTTTTTCTAAATCATTATATTCTCCACAATTAAATATTACTTTCTCTACTTTAAAATTATTGACTAAATTAATAGACCATCCCATATGATCATAGTCTCCATGTGATGTTATTAAATAATTAATTTGTTTTATTCCCATTGATTTTAAATATGGTATTGTCTTGCTTTTTACTATATTATTACTATTTCGTAATCCTCCTGTATCTATTAAAATATTTGATTTATTATTATTTAATTTTATTAATATTGAATCTCCTTGCTTTACATCTATTATTGTTATATTTATTGTATTATCTAAATATATATAATTTGTATGAATTATTATTAGTGTTATTAGTATTGATATATATTTTATTTTATACATAGTTATTATTATACATATATAGTATATTATAATTACATATATGTTTATTTTAGATAGTATTATTTGTGTAAATGTTATTGTTGAAGCTATATTATTTATATATTCTAATAGTGTTATTATAATATTTAGTATTGGTATAAATATTGTTGCTATAAATGATAATAATACTAATATATATACTATTGTTATTAAAGGAATTAATATTATATTTAATAATAACCCTATAATATTTATTTGATAAAAATTATTTATTGTAATTGGTAATACTGATATAAAACATATTAATGATATATATAAGCTATTTAGTATTTTATTTTTTATATTCTTTATTTTATTTTTACATATAACTATAGAGAAACTTATTATGTATGAATATTGAAATCCTATATTGTATATGTATTTTGGATTAATTATTACTATAATTATTAATACAATTAATAATATATCTATTGATTTTATTTTTAGATTATAACTTTTATTTATTGCTAGTAATATATACGTTATTAATGCTCTTATTAGAGATGGAGGAAAATCTGTAATTATTGTATAAAATAATAGTATTAAAATTATAATTAGATAATTTAACTTTGTATTGTAAGATATTTTTTTTAGTAAATATAGTACTATTCCTGCTAATATCGATATATGCATTCCTGATATACTAAATAGGTGTGATATTCCATTTAACTGATAGTTTTTTATTGTTTCTTCATCTATTATAGATTTATCTCCTAAAATAAATATATAAATATAACCTTTTTTATCTATTTTATTTAATTTGTTAATTATTTTATTCTTTATGTAATATAATATGCTAGTATTATTTTTTATTTTCTTGATGGTTTTTATCTTCATAATGTAGTGTATGTTGTTATTGTATAAATATTTTTTATAATTAAAGGTGTTTGGTGCTGTATTATTTTCTGGTATTGTTAGTTCTCCTATTACCTTTATTTTATCTCCTAATTTATATTTTCTATTTATTAAATTATTATTTATATAGTATTTACCTATTATTGTTTCTTTTCCTTTTATGTATATTGTTAATGTATTATTTTTTTCTTTATATCTAGTTATTATTCCTGTTATTGTATTTGTTTTAATACTATATTTGCTTTTGGTTGTTATTATGTTTGTTATTAGTATGGCATATATTAAAAATATAAGTGCTAGTAATTTAAAAATATATTTAGACTGTAATACTGTCTTTAATTTTTTCGTATAATGCTTCACCTATACCACTTACATTCTTTATATCTTCTATTTTAGTAAATTTTCCATTCTTTTCTCTATATTCTATTATTGCTTTAGCTTTGCTTTCTCCTATTCCTGTTATAGTTAGTAATTCTTCTAGTGTACTTTCGTTTATATTTATTTTATTATTTGTTTCTGTTTTATTATCTTTTACTGTTTCTGTTTTTGCTGTTATTTCATTATTAATACAAGTATCATTTTTTATTTTGGGACATATACATGTATTGCTTACTTCTTTTACTGATAATGTATCTTTTTCTTTAGATTTTTTTATTTGTTCTTTAGTATATATTATTATTATCATTTCGTCTTTTAATTTTTGTGATAGATTGGTATAAGTTGTATCGGCTTCTTCTGTTAAACCACCTGCTTTTGTTATTATATCTATTGTTCTAGTATTATTTTCTATTTCATATACTCCTGGTTTTTTTATAGCTCCTTTTATATCTACATATTTTTTTTCTACATTTATTTCTTCCTCTTTTTTATCTATTTCTATAATATTTTCCTTTTTTATTTCTATATTTTTATTATCTTTTTCTAAGTATATTTTTAGTAATATTAATGAACCAATTATTATAATTATTATTATAATTAATATAATTTTTATATATTTTTTTAATATATTCATCTTAATCCTTTCTATGCCCTCTACAATAATAATTCGATATTAATTCTATATTTCCTTTTAAATAAAAAAATACTTAATTATTATTAAGTATTTAGCTTCTTGGATGATATAAATCATAATTTTCTTTTAATGTTTCATTATTTATATTTGTATATATTTGTGTAGTTGATAAATTTGAATGTCCTAACATTGTTTGAATACTACGAAGATCTGCTCCATTATTAAGTAAGTGAGTTGCAAAAGAATGCCTCAATATATGTGGAGATATGTTTTTATTTATTCCTTGCTCTTTAGCTATATTTTTAATTATTTTAAAAAATCCTTGTCTAGTCATTTCTTTACCATGATTATTTAAGAATAATTTTTCGTTTAGGTATTGTTTTTTTAATTTATCTCTATATTCTTTTAAGTATATATCTAAATAATTTAATGCAATATCACCTATTGGTACTATTCTTTCTTTACCACCTTTACCATAACATCTTACTATTTTTTCTTCCAAATCTATATTATTTATATCTAAGTTAATTAATTCACTTACCCTTAATCCAGTAGCGTACATTAATTCTAACATTGCTTTATTTCTGTATGAGTATGCGTCTGTTAATTTAATGTTTAATAATTTTTCTACTTCTTCTATTGATAATACATTGGGTAATTTTTTATAAAATCTGGGATTTTCTAATTTATTTGTTATATCTTCTATATTATATATTTTACTTAAGTAGTGATGAAAATTTCTTAAAGATGATATTTTTCTTACTACACTGTATATACTATATTTTTCTTTATCTAAATATTCTAAATATGATAATATATCTTTATCTTTTAGTGTAATCGGATCTTTTTTATTAACATATTTTAAATATTGATATACATCTTCCATGTAGGAATCAATTGAATTATCACTTAGATGTTTTTCTGTTAATAAATATGTTCTATATTTTTTTAATATATCTTTTTTATCCTTATTTATATCTAAATTATCTATTACTATCATATTACCACCAATTATAATATAATTTATTTTTTATTATTTGTAAATAGCTATCTTCTATATAATAATAGAGCATCTTTGTCTTTTATTCTTTTACTTTTATAGTTTTGACCACTTGGTAAATCTATCAGTCTATAATTTAGTGTTTTTTTTCTTAAATATATTATTTCATCTCTTACTTTTGGTATTAAATAATGATTTGTTTTTAACCATAATTCATCTAAATAATTAAAGATGTAATTTATTCCTATTTCTCCTTCATATGTTAAATAATTAGATAATTTTGTTATTATTTGTTTTAATTTTATATAGTATTCTTTTATATTTGATATTGATAGATAATCTAGTATATTTGATAGGTATATGAAATCAAATTTAATCTTTTCATTTATAAATTCATCAAATATATTTATGTTATAAAATACTGGTGCTTTATTTTTTTTTATTTTTTCTTTTAACAATTTATATTCTAGTTCTCCTTTTAAATATTCGTTATTATTTATTATTTCTTTAGTTGAATATTTATTCTTATAGAACAAATTTGACTTAAATAGTTCTTTATTAGTATATCTTTTATATAATTCATCCCAGAATATCTTTATTTTATCAGGTAAATCTTCTCTTACTTTGTTATATATGTCTTTGGATAATATGTATTTGTTTGATAGTTTTTTATTTATAAAAAAATCTTTATATTCATCAAATTCTAGGTTTTCTATTGATTTCTTTTTTAAATAAAAGATATATTCAGTTAATACATTTATATCATATAACACTATATCTAATGGGTTTTGCATTAGAAAATTAAAATATTGGTCACCACTTGAACATACTGTAAGGATTCTTTTATTATTTAAATTTATTTTATTATTTAATGCGTTGAGATTCTCATTTGTAAATAAATAAATTGATTGATAATTTATGTTATGGCTTTTATTATTTATTATATTTATTGCATTTTCTAAATCTTTCATATTATCCCTTCTTTAATTGTTTATTATAACAAAATACTTATTATTGTGCAATTATAGGCTATAGTTTATACACATATTACATAGTATCATAGTCTATTTTAGGGAGTGATAAATGTGAATGGTTATAATTTTGAATACTTAGATTTTATTAATGGTATTCCTAATAATATTATGCCAGAACCTAATTATATGATGAATGGTAATACTAATTATTTTATTCCTACTAATGAAAATAATTATACAAATAATATTACTTCTAATCCATATGAAGGATTTATACGTGGTAATTTGTTTGATAATTTATATGAGCCATATAAAGATTATAAGATTAAAAAAATTGATCCAAGTAATGAAAAAGATGCCTTAATACAACAATTAATGCAATATAATTTTGCTTTAATTGATTTAGATTTATATCTTGATATTAATCCTAACGATAGTAATGCTTTAAATTTATACAATAATTATTTGAATATAAAAAAACAACTTCTTGATAAATATGAAAATAAATTTGGACCTCTTGATTTATCTAGTAAATATATTGCAGATGGTTCATGGAATTGGGATAATGGTAATTTCCCATGGGAAGGTGTTAAATAATGTTTAAATATGTTAAAAGTTTAGAATATCCAATTAATATCAAGAAAAAAGATTTAAAAATGGCTAAATATATTATTTCTCAATATGGCGGTCCACAAGGTGAACTAGCTGCTGCTCTTCGTTATTTAAATCAAAGATTTACAATGCCTGATAATAAAGGTAAAGCTCTACTTACTGATATTGGTATGGAAGAACTTAGTCATGTTGAAATGATTTGTACAATTTTATATCAACTTACTAAAGGAGCTACTTTAAAAGAAATGAAGGAAGCTGGTTTAGATAAGTATTATACTGAACATGGTTTGGATTTGTTCCCTGAAAATACTAATGGAGTTCCTTTTACTTCTGCTTATTTTGCCGCTGTAGGTGATCCTGTTGCAAATATTTCTGAAGATATGGCTGCGGAACAAAAAGCAAGAGCAGTTTATGAAAATTTAATTAATTTAGCTGAGGATCCTGATGTTATTAATCCGTTATTATTTTTAAGGCAAAGAGAAATTGTTCATTTTGCTAGATTTAAGGCTTTATATAAGGAATATAAAGAAAAAGGTTATAAATAAAAAGCACTTATAAAAGTGCTTTTATTTTTTTGTTATTCTTACCTTAATTTTTGTTGTTTTAGATGTATATGTTGCTCTATTATCCGTTCCCTCTACTTTTACTGTTGCTTCTCTTTCACCTTCTGTATAGTCTTTTAAATCAACTTTTGCTGTTATCATTGTTGAATCAATACTATCTAATACATTTTTCGTTCCTTTTACTACTACTGTTGTCTTACTTGAATTTTCTCCAATTGCAACGGCTTTATAATTAGGATTTAAATTGATTGTTTCAATATGTATATCTTCTATTTCTTTGGTTATTTCAGTTCCTAATCTAATTGTTACTTTAGCATTTGTTGTAGATAATTCTTTTATTCCAGCTGGCTTTGATATTATTACATCATATGTTTTATCCTCATTAAGTCCTGAAATATCTACTTCTACAGGTATATTATCTAAACTATCTAATATATCTTTATCACCATATACTGTTATTTTGTTTACGCTTGTTGTCATACTATCAATTGCTTTTCCAAATTGTAAGCTTCCTGTTGGTATTACTCTTAGTGGAACTTCTTTCTTTGGAGATTCTATCGTTATTTTAGCTGATAGTTTATTTGGCTCTATTTCAATGTTTTTAACAACATTCCCACTATCATCATATGCTACTAATTTAATATCTCCTAATTCTTTTACTCCAATATCGGGATTTATCATTTTACTTACATCAACTAATGCTTTTACTGTTGATACTTTTGATAGTGTGTGTTCTGATCCTTTTATTACAATTTCTTTTTCATCTAATGTTACATCTGCAATAGAAAGTTTTTTATTTAATTTGTTTGTGTTTATTATATCTATAGTTGCAGTTCTTGTTTCACTAACTTTTGGATAAATTGTAATATTAACAAATGATGGATCTAGTTTATATTCTACAGAATTAATTGAACAATCATAATCTAGAGTTATACTATGAGTACCTTCTTTTAATTTAGATAAATCTGCAGTTACACTACCTTTTGATAATTGTTTTGCTAAATATAAATCTACTTTTCTTCCTATTAAGGTTACATCAACACTTTCTGGTAATCCTTCTACTACATAAGCATTGCTATTGTATGTTGCTTTTACTTTTTGACCATATAATACTTCTGCACTATTATTAATAATAATCGTAGATTCACTATCTACATATAAGAATAATAGTATTGCTAGTAATAAGGATATAAAGATTAGTGTATTTTTCTTTACTAACCATTTTTCAAATCTATCTGTTCTTTTGCCAAATTTATCTCTTATCATTATAAAAAATTTTGTTACTGGAATTATTATAAACTTGTCAATTGTTTTATATATAGCATGAATTATTGCTGCTATGGTTAAGAATATATTTTTAATTACTTTCATTATTCTCACCATCCTTTATTTCGTCTTCTTCATCAAATTCATCATCAAGTAATACTTCTGTTTTAGGTTTTAATTCTTCTACTAACATAATTCTTGCATCATCTATAGATAAGCCGTGGTTTAATACGCCTCCTAGGGCAATAGATATTTTCCCTGATTCTTCACTTACTGTAATAGCAATAGCGTCTGATTCTTCACTTATTCCTAATGCAGCTCTATGTCTTGTTCCTAATCTTTTATTTATTTTTGTATTTAAACTTATTGGAAATACTGCTCCTGCACATGTTATTCTATTTCCTTGAATTATTACTCCTCCATCGTGTAATGGATTTCTTGGGAAGAATAGTGAAATTAATAATTCAGATGATATATCAGCATCTACTCTCTTACTTCTTACTATATAATCATTTAAACTAACATCTCTTTCTATTACTATTAGAGCTCCAATTTTGGATTTTCTTAAATAATCTATAGCGTTCATTATTTCATATATTAATTTTTCTCTTTCATCCATTGTTAATACTCTATGTTTTGTTAATATTTGTTTTCTTCCTAAGTGTTCTAATATATTTCTTATTTCTGGTTGGAATATTATTATTAATGCTAATGGTCCCCACATTATTACATACTCTAATAATAATCCTACGGTTGTTAAATGTAATAAATCACTTAATATTTTTATTATTAATACTATTATTACTCCTTTAAATATTAAGACCATTTTTATATTATTTTTTAGACTTTTTAAAATATAATAAATTATTATCCATACTAATGATATATCTACAACTTTTTGTAATATTGTTAGAAAATTTAATGTCATTTTTTACCTTCTTTCTTATTCTTTTTTAATTATAACATATTTTTATAAAAAAAAGAAGATAAAATTTATCTTCTTTTAAGGTACTGGATCATATCCTTTTTTGCCAAAGGGATTACATCTTATTATTCTTTTTATTGCTAAAAACCATCCTTTAAAAAAACCATATTTTTCTATTGCCTCTATTGCATAGTTTGAACATGTAGGATAAAATCTACAACTATTATGACTTGATAGAGGTATTTTTTGATATAGTTTTATTAGTTTTATGCTTATTTTCTTCATAATAATTCCTTACTAAATTTTCCTTGTTCAAATATTTTTATTTCTTTATTATCTTTTGTATATCCTATTATTTCTAAATCATCTGTTCCAACCATAAAATCTACATGTTGTTTTGATACGTTTATTCCTTTTTTTAATAATTCTTTATCTTCTAGCATTAATCCATCTTGTATACATTCGGGAAATCCTGCTCCTAAGGCTAAATGGCAAGAAGCATTTTCATCAATTAATGTTGTATTAAAATTAATATTTAGTTTATTTATTGGACTATCTTTTTCTACTAATGCAGCCTCTCCTAAATAACATGAATTACTATCGGTTTCTATTATTTCTTTTAATAGATTTTTTCCTACTTTAGCATCGTAATCTATTACTTTCCCTTTATCAAATTTTATCCAAAACTTATCTATTAATCCTCCGTTATAACATAATGGTTTTGATGCATATACTATTCCTTTCGTTTTATTGTATATTGGACTTGTAAATACTTCATAGCTTGGCATATTAACTATACATATTTTATCTTTAGCACTACTATATTGATAATTATTTGGCAAATAGATGTCAAGATTTGTCCCTATTGAATTTTTATAGTGTAACTTTTCAATATTTAATTTGTTTAATTTATTTATTATTATATTATTCCTATCAATTAGTTTATTCCATTCAATTTCTGGATTATCTTTATCTATCATACATATTTTATATATATATTCTTTTAATTTATCATATGAATTATCATTATTAAATATTTTTTTAGCCCATAATTCTCCTGGATATGCTGCTATGCACCAAGGTAATTCGCATCTTTCTTCCATTTCCCTAAATAATTCTCTTGTTTCTTGCTTTCTTTTTCCTACTAATCCTATTATTTTAGGATCTATATCATCCATTAATCCTGGGTATTCTGTTTCAAACATTAGGAAACTTGCTTTCTTTTTTGCATATTCATCCCATATACTTTTATCAAAATATGGGTTGTTTTTTATTTCTTCTTCTTTAATATCTTTTAATATAGCATGTGTTTTATATATGTCTTCTTCATCTAAATAAATGTCTTCTACTCCAATACTTTTAGCATATTTTACTATTTTATTTATAAAATCTTTTATTTCTTTTTTATAACTTATAAATAGTATTTTATTATTTTTTAAATTAGTACATTTATTTATTAATAATTCTATATATTTTTCATCCATTTATATCACCATATTAAATATAGCATAATTTATAATTTTTATAAATACTATGTTGTTATTTTTACTAATGTTTTATCATCATTATCTTTATATAAAGTTAACATTTCTAATACATTGTTTTGTATTTCTTCTGCATTTTCTGACTTACTTATTTTTTTATCATATTCTTTTATCTTTTTGTTTAATTCTTTATTCTTAGAATAATATTCACTTATTATTATTTCTTTGCCATAAATTTTTTTTATTTTTTCTATATTAGTATATTTTTCTGTTATACCTATTATTGCTTTATATAAGCCATCATAATCTTCATAATAAATATAATTATTTACTAATGTGTTTTTTACCATATTATCATAATTAGAATATGCTCCTGCTTGAAGTAGATATATTTTTTCTCCTTCTAATTCTTTGGATAAATCTTTATCATATATATCATATATTAATTTACCACAAATACTTCCACATATTACAGATAAAAAAATAGGTAAAAATACTTTTTTTAATAGTTTTTTCATTTTATCACCATTAAAAGTATATACCTATTTTGTTAGTTATTTTGTCGTTTATTGACACTGATCTTTTATAAAAGATAATGATTCTCTTCCGGTAAACATACTATCAGATTCAACAAGAGTCCATTTTTTTCCTACATATATTTCAGTTAATTGTAATGTTCCTCCAAATAGTCCATCTGTATTTGTTACTTTTGATGTATCGAAAGAACATAATTCTAATTCAGTTATTTTCTCCATTCCTTTAAACATATTGTTCATATTTACTACATCACTTGTATCCAAGTTTTCTAATCCTTCTATCATAGTAACGTTTTTAAAATCACTAAATAAGTTAGCGCTATTGGAGTTTAATTTTATTTTTTCTTTGCTCATTATATAAATAGTATTATCTTTTACATATCCCTTTATTTTTTCGTCTTCAGATAAGACGTATTCTATTGATTCTTCTATAGGTGAGGTTCTTTGCTCTATTATTATTTTTGTAATGTCTTCTTTATATTCATCTTTCCATATTTTTTCATTATTGACTACTTCTTGTAATGTAGATAATACTGGTTTGTTCTTTACTTTGAATAGTAGCATTATATCATATTTTTTCTTTGAATATATTGAGCTTATTGGTATTTTTAATGATAAAGTATCGTTCTTTTTTTCTGTAGTTACTTCTCCTATTTCTGTTGAATTTTTTATTTCCTTTTTATAGTACGATCTATTTTTTTTAAATCCTGTATTTGTATAATCTCCATATTCAATTAAATTATTGGTTATTTCTAATCTTTTTTCTATTTGATTTTCTTCTTCATCTTCTAATTTTATTGTTATTATTCTTTTGCTTTCTATTTTTTCTTCATCTAATTCTATTAAATTATAATTTTTTATATCATCCATAATATTTTTAGTTATACTTATTTTATCATTTAATATATTTGTTTCATTATAAAGATCTTCATTGGTATTTTTTAGTTTTAATATTAAATTAATTAGGGAAAATGCTATTGTAAAAGTTATTACAGATGCTAGAATTATTTCTATTAACATATACCCTTTATTATTCAATTTTTTCATATTTTACCTCAATTCTAGGCTAGAATAGTTAAATATATTATCTTTTTCTTCCGATTCTGTTGTTTTAAACTCTACTATAAGTAGATAACTATTTTTATTATAATCATTTACTTTTTTATCTACATCATCTTTATTTTTCCATAATGCATAATATTTCTTTATATAGTTTAAATAATCTCTAAAAGTATTATTGTATTTTTCTGTATCTGTATTTATATCATTTAATAGCTTTTCGACTGATTCTTCTCTTTGTCTTACAATTATTAAATTAACTATGTTGTATCCTTCTTTTATACTCGTACAATAATCATTATTAATTATATTGTTACATTCACTATTTTCTATTATAAAAAGGTAATCTTCAGTTACTTTAGATATTATATTATTAATATTATCGTCTTCTCTTTCATTAAATATATATTCCATAAAATTGTCTAATGCATACATTCCGTCTATATTTTTATACGCTGTAACAGCATTGTATCTTGAATATATTTTATTAAATGTAAAAAATAAGCTTACCATTATTACTAACAGTATTGTAGATGTTACAACTACTTCTGCTAGCATAAATCCTTTGTTATTTTTCTTCATTTTTATCACCTTTATTATTGATATTATTTCAAATATATTATATAATAAATACAGAATGTTGTAAAGTAAAAAAGAATGGAACGGGATTTATTATGAATAATACAAGTGTTAATAATAATATGACTACAGTTAATAATTCTAACGTTGTTAATAATAATATTAATTCTAATAATACTAATGTAGTAGCTAATTCTAATTTATCTGTAAATACTGCTAATAATAATTTTAATGATTTAGCTACTAATACTAAAAAGGTTATTAATTTTGATACTACTCCTATTGTTGATGTTGTTAATTATATTTTATTAGAAGCATCACGTAAGGGAGCATCTGATATTCATTTTGATCCTGCTGATAATTGTATGAAAGTTAGATTTAGAATCGATGGTAAATTGGATACTTTTACTGTTGTTCCTAATACTGCTAAATCTAATTTGGTTGCTAGGCTTAAAATTATGTCAGGTATGAATATTACTGAAACTAGATTACCCCAAGATGGTGCTATTAGAACTACTATTGAGGGTGTTGCTTTAGATATGCGTGTATCTTCTTTACCTACTAAGATTGGTGAAAAGATTGTTATAAGAATTATGGATTATTCTATGAGTTTACAGGGTTTGGAGTCTTTAAAGTTTAATGATATTAATTATAAAAAAGTTTTAAAGATGATTAGTCAACCTAATGGTATTATTCTTGTAACTGGTGCTACTGGTAGTGGTAAATCTACTACTGTATATTCTATATTACAAAGATTGAATACTCCTGATTCTAATTTAATATCTGTTGAAGACCCGGTTGAAATGGAAATTGATGGCATTAATCAGGTTCAAGTTAATAGTGAGATTGGTCTTGACTTTGCTACTGTACTTAGAAGTATATTAAGACAAGATCCAAATGTTATTATGATTGGTGAGATAAGAGATAGTGAGACTGCACAGATAGCAGTTAGAGCTTCTATTACTGGACACTTGGTTTTATCTACAATACATACTAATAATTCTTTATCTACTATTGAAAGATTGCTGGATATGGATGTTGAGAGATATTTATTATCTAGTGCTTTAGAAGGTATTATTTCTCAAAAACTTGCCAGAAAACTATGCGATAAATGTAAGAGAATTAGACCGGTTAATGAATATGAAAAGAATTTATTTAGAACTGTTTTAGGTCTTGAAGTTAATCAAACATATGAAGCTGTTGGATGTCCTGAATGTAGTTTTGGATTTAAAGGTCGTATTGCTTTACAAGAAGTTCTTCTTATTTCTCAAGAAATAAGGGATGCAATAAGTAATAATTTGAATCGTGAAGAACTAAGAAGTTTAGTTTATAATAAAGATGTTATTACTATGATTCAAGATGGTTTTTATAAAGTTTTAGCTGGCTTTACTACTATTACTGAAGTATTAAAACTTATTGAATTAGATGATGAAATTGATGATATGAAAAAATAGTATTCGAATGAATACTATTTTTAATGTTTGGGTTTAAATAAAACGCTCATTAAAAATCCCATTACTAATGCTACTGATATTCCTGCTGATGTTAAATTAAATATTCCAAATGATAAACCTAATGGCCCTATGTCATTTGCTGTATCCATAGCACCATGTACTAATAGATGTCCAAATGAGGTTATTGGTATTATTGCTCCTGCTCCACAATATAAAACAAATTTGTCATATATACCAAATAAATCTAATGATGCTCCTATTACAACAAATAAACTTGTTATATGTCCTGGAGTTAATTTAGTATTATCTAATATTAATTGTGATATTAAGCATATAAATCCACAAAATAAAAATGCATTTATATATATCATTACTCTACTACCTCCAAACTAATAGCGTGTGCTATTCCTGGAATTGTTTCTTTTTGAAAAAACATTGTTGGAGAAAAAATTGCTCCTGTTGGTACTATTAGTACTTTTTTTAATTCTTTATTTTTCATTTTGGTATATATATAACTGAATATTGTTAATGCGCTACATGCTGGACCTGATCCACCTGCTATGACTGGTTGTTTATCTGTATCGTATATAATGGTACCACAATCATTATAATTATTAGTTATGTCCATTTTATATACTTCTTTTAAATAATTAATTAATATTTTTTTACCATATTTACCTAAATCTCCTGTTAATATTAAATCATAATAATCTGGTTTGATTTTTAAATTACTTAAGTGTCTATATATTGTATCTGCTGCTGCTGGTACCATAATAGCTCCCATATTATTAACATCTTTTATTCCTTTATCTATTACTTTCCCTATTGTTCCTGATGTTATTTTAATTTTTGTTTTTTCACTTGTTAATAATATACTTGCAGCTCCAGTTACAGTAAATGTCGATGTTTCGGGTTTAAGAGTTCCATATTCGGTTGGATTTCTAAATTGTTTTTCTGCACTCATATTATGACTTACTGTTGTACATATACAATTTTTTATTTTTTTACTATCTATATAAGTAGAAGCAATATTAAGTGCTTCAGATATTGTAGCACATGCATTAAATATTCCTAAAAATGGAATATCTAAATCTCTTATAGCATAATCAGAAGCAGCAATTTGGTTTTGTAGATCTCCTGATATAATTAAATCTATATCTTTATCTTTTACTTTTTCTTTTTTTAATAATAATTTAATAGTATCTTTTAATAATTTTATTTCAGCTTTTTCCCAAGTATCTTCTCCAAAGTATAAATCGTTTGTATAAGTTTTATCAAAGTATTTGTTTAGCGGTCCATTTGCTTCATATATTCCTGCTATTGTGGCTGTATTTTTTATATATACATTATTATATTTTATTGTCATATTATCCTCCTATTAATAATCTTACTAGTCCAAAAAGATATACTGCTACTGTTCCATATAGTATTACTGTACCTGCTAATTTAAATATATTAGCTCCTATTCCTAATACTAATCCTTCTTTTCTATATTCAATAGCAGCACTTGTTATTGAATGAGAGAATCCCGTTATTGGTATTATTAATGCACTTTTAAATTTTGTTACTAATATATCAAATACTCCTAATGCCGTTAATATTGAAGCTATTACTATTAATGTTAGTATTACTAATACTCCCGATTCTTTTCTTGGTAAATGAAGCCATGTTTGGTATGCTTCCAATAATAATTCACTAGATAGACCCATTATTCCACCACCTATAAAAGAAACAATTGCGTTTTCTATTATTTTAGGCTTAGGAATATATTTTTTTATAAATTCTTTGTATTCTTTGTTATTCATATAATCACCATTAATATTATTTATTATTTTTATTTTTATATACAAAAAAAATGAAATTATTTAATAATTTCATTTATTATTCTCTTCTTTAATTTTTTCTTTTAAGTTTATTGGGTCGACTCCAATAAACAAATCTTCCATTTTAATATTTAATGCTTTTGCTATTTGTGCTAAAGTATCAATTGAGAAATATTTTTTTATATTTGGTGCTTCAATTCTTCTTATGAATTCATGAGAATACTCTGTTAAATCAGCTAATTCTGCTTGTGTTAAATTAGCTTTTTTTCTATTTTCCTTTATATTAGCAGCTATAATATCATAGATATCGGTGTTTCTTTTGTTATTTCTTCTCATTTATATCACCTAATTGATTGTCTCATAATTTTTTGTTTTTTTATGTAACCCATTCGGTTACATTTTTATCAAACCTTTTATTATAAGGAATCAACAGATGCTATTTTTTAATTTTTTTAGAATTTTTGACTCATTTCTAGATACTTGTACTTGATTTGTTTTTAAATATTTTGCTGTTTCTTCTTGGGTTAGTTCTTTAAAATATCTTAAATTTATTAATTCTAATTCTTTATTATCAAGTTTATTTAGCCCTTCTTTTAATAAAATATTATCTATATTTATATCATTATCTCCTACTACATTATCTATTATTTTTATATCGTTATCTAGTGTATAATCTAAACTATTTACATTTTCTTTTAGATTCATTATGTCATTTATTATGTTTTCATCTATTTCTAAAAATAAAGATAATTCATAGTTTGTTGGTTCTTTCATGAGTCGCTGAGTTAAAATATTTTTAGCTTCTAATATTTTTTTATATATTGAATTATATTTTCTTGAAGTTTTTATTAGTTTAGAATTATTTACATAATTTATTACTTCACTTAATATGTATTTATATGCATAAGTAGTAAATTTAGCATTACTATTCTTGTTATAATTCTTATATGCTTTAATAATTCCTATTACACTTATTTGATATAAGTCTTCGAATTCATAATATTTAGTATATTTACTAATTATTTGACATATTAAACCTTTATTTTCTTTGATTATTTTGCTTAATTCTATATCATTCATTTTATCCTTTCCTTATACTAAAGGAAAAGCTTCTATTTCACTTTTTATATTTGGTATACTATTAAATACATTGTTTCTATTTTTATGATTATCACATATTAGCATTTTTTTCTTTTCCTTTAATATTTTATTATTATAATTTACTATATTATTAATATCATTTACATTAAAGTTTTTTATTTTATCTATATTTAATACAATATACTTTATACCAATATTCTCAATTATACTATTTACTTCTTTTAGATAATTATTGTTATCTATATTTCCTTCTAATCTTACAAATAATATGCCTTTTCTAAATTCTACGTCAAAACATTTCATATTATCACCCTTTGCTACTTCATTTTAACATTCTATTTTTTAATATTAAACTAATTCGACATAACTAGAAAAATTATTTAATCGACATTATTCTGCATTACCCTCTATATATATTATTCTTATAAAAGCAAAAAAATCCTTGTTTCCAAGGATTAATTATTTTAATGGCGGAGACAGAGAGATTTGAACTCTCGCACCAGTTTCCCAGTCTACACCCTTAGCAGGGGCGCCTCTTCAGCCTCTTGAGTATGTCTCCATAAAAAAGCTTACATGTTTAATTTTACTATGTTTTATATTCTTTGTCAATATTTTCTCATTTAAAAAGCAATAGTTAATATTGCTTTATTCGATACACGTTTCTTTATTTAGTGTTTCTTGCGGGTGTCTTTCTAATTCTTTTTTACTTCCACCATATAACTCTACTTCTATTTTTCCAGATAATTTTTTATTTAATAAATTCTTTTGTGATTCATTGTTTTTACACTTTAATATATTTTCTTCTTGGCATGAATCTGATAGCCACATATAGAATTCATATTTATCATATATTGATTTATCTTCATTATATTTTACTAGATCTTGTTGCATATTTGTAAGAACTAGTCTATTATCTTTTACAGTGTCAAATTTATAATCTAGACTTCCTGCTGATAATTCTAAACCATTTTTTATTAGTTTCCATTTAACATAGGGACTTAAAAGGTTACAGTCTATATTTAAATCTGCTAAAGCTATATCATAAATTATTTGATCAGTATTATTTTCTTTTGATCCTCCTACATTAAATGATATATATATTACGTTATTAGATTCTTTATTTACATTTTTATCTAATATTGGTTTTAATTCTAATTTATCATTATTAAATTCTGTTTTACCATATGCTTCTTCATCTATCTTTATTATGCTTCCTGTTAATTCTTTCCTGCTATTTCCTTGATTCATTGAATATGTTAAATATAGTATTGTTAATAATAGTATTCCAACAAATGATATTGCTAATGATAATCTTTTTAAATCATTCGTATCTTCCATATTATCACTCTTCCTATTATTTATTATACATAATTAATAATAAAAAAACAAGATTTATTTTAAAATCTTATTTTTTAATATGATTCAACATTTATTCTTACTTTTTTGTTGTCATTTAAACTTGCTGATGCTTGAACTATTGTTCTTATTGAATTAATAGTTCTGCCATTTTTACCAATTACTTTACCTAAATCAGATTCCGATACGACTACTTCTATTTGAATAGTATTTTCTTCTTCTGATTCAAATTCTTTTACAGATACTGCTTCACTTTCACTTACTATTTTTTTAATTATAGTTTCAGTTAATAATACTAAATCCATATTTATTTATTTTTCTTGCTATTATGGAATTTTTCCATAATTCCTGCTTTGCTTAAAATATTTCTTACAGTATCAGTAGGCTCTGCACCTTTACCCAACCAGTTTAAAATACTTTCTTCTTCTAGTTTTATAGATGCTGGATTAGTTAAAGGATTATAAGTTCCTAAAGCTTCAATAAATCTTCCGTCTCTTGGACTTCTTGAATCTGCTACAATAATTCTATAAAATGGTTGTTTTTTTGCTCCCATTCTTTTTAATCTTATTTTAACTGCCATTATATTTCCTCCTCTTTTTTTCTTTATTATAATAGCATATCTATTTTATCATGTCAACCTTTTTTTGTTACATTATCCAACTATTGTTGTTCCTGATGTTCCCTTAATTGCTTCTTCTGCTTTATCTAAAGAGCCTATAATTGCTTTTTTGCCTGGATTGTTTTTTACAAAATCTAGACATGCTTCAATTTTTGGTAGCATACTTCCTTTGGCAAAATGTCCATCTCTCATATATTTTTCTGCTTCTTTTATTGTTAATTTATCTAATTTTTTTTGATTTGGCTTATTAAAGTTTATACATACTTTATCTACTGCTGTTAGAATTAGTAATGTATCGGCTTCAATTAATTTTGCTAGTAATGAAGCGCTTCTATCTTTGTCAATTACTGCCTCTACTCCTTCTAATAATTCTATTTTATCAGTTTTTATTACCGGTATTCCTCCACCACCAACTGAAATTACTATTGTGTCATTTTCAACTAGCTGTTTAATTACTCTTTTTTCTATTATATCCATTGGTTTTGGAGACGGAACTACTCTTCTATATCCTCTTCCAGAGTCTTCTACAAATTGATAATGCTTTTCTTTTTCTATAGCTTGAGCTTCTTCTTTAGTATAGAATCTTCCTATTGGTTTTGTAGGATTATTAAAAGCACTATCCTTTGGGTCAACTAAAACTTGGGTAATTAGTGTTGCACAATCTTTTTGTATGTGTTGTCTTTCTAATTCATCTTGTAAACATTGTTGTAATTGATATCCTATATATCCTTGACTCATGCTTCCACATTCAGGGAATGGCATTGATGGTGTTTTTACTTCTCCATTTGCTGAATAATCCATTGCTAAAAATATTTGACCTACTTGAGGTCCATTTCCGTGGGTTAGTACTATTTGATTCCCTTCTTTTACTAATCCAACTATTATTCTAGCAACGTGTTCTAATAATTTTAGTTGCTCTTCTGGGCTATTTCCTAAAGCATTTCCTCCTAGAGCTATTACTATTTTGCTCATATTTACACCTTACTTTCTATAATTATTTTATCATCTATTATATTCTATTACAATATTTTTATATTTTTTTTACATTATTTGTTCTTTATTTTTGATAGAAATGATTTTAGTTTTTCATTTTTTGGATTGTTAAATATTTCTTTACTTGTTCCTATTTCTAGTATTTTTCCATCATTTATAAACGCTACTTTGTTACAGAAGCTTTTTATAAAATTTAACTCATGTGATACTATTACCATAGTCATTCCGTTATTTGCTAATGTGCTAATTAATTCTGTTACTTCACCTATCATTTCTGGATCTAGAGCACTTGTTGGTTCATCAAATAATATTATATCTGGATTCATTATTAGGGTTCTTACTATTGCTACTCTTTGTTTTTGACCACCTGATAATTCTTTTGGATAGCTATTAGCATAACTATCTAGTTTTATTTCTTTTAATAATTTTATAGCTTCTTTTTTGGCTGTTGTTTCATCCATTATTTTTAGTTTTATAGGCGCTAAAGTAATATTATCTAAAACGGTAAGATGTTCAAATAAATTGAATTGTTGAAATACCATCCCTATTTTTCTTCTTATATTTGATAAATCACTTAATTTACATATGTCATTATTATTAAATATTATTTCTCCTTCTGTTGGTTTTTCCAATAAATTAACACATCTTAATAAGGTTGATTTACCACATCCGGATGGTCCTATAAGTCCAATTCTATCTCCTTTTTCTACTATTAAATTTATTCCTTTTAATACTTTTTTTTCGCCAAAATTTTTTTTCAAGTTTTTTATCTCAATCATTTTTTAACCTTCTTTCCATAATATTTAATAATTTACTAATAAATATTGTTAAACTTAGGTATATTATTGCTATTATTATTAATGGAAAGAAATAATCGTATGTGCGAGAGGCAATTATATCTGAAGCTTTTGTTAATTCTACTATACCTATATATGCACCAACTGCTGTTTCTTTTACTAGTGTTATAAATTCATTTCCTAGTGCTGGTAATATATTCTTAATGGCAGGTGGAAATACTATATATCTCATTACTTTTGAATAATTTAATCCTAAGGAATATCCTGCTTCTATTTGGCCTTTGTTTATTGAATTAATACCTGCTCTTATTATTTCAGCTACATATGCACCTGAATTTATTCCAAAAGCAAGTACTCCAACAAATACTATATTTACATCTACTGATTTAAATATTATATAATATATTATCATTAATTGTAATATTGAAGGAGTTCCTCGTATCACTGTTACATATACTTTTGCTAAATAATTTAATATTGGCAATTTATTTGTATTCTCATGATAATTTCTTATTATTGCAATTACTACTCCTATTATTGTTCCTAATATAACTGCTAAAAATGCTATTAAGCAGGTATTTCTTAATCCCTCTAAAATAAATTTATATCTATTATCATAAATTACACTATAATAAAAATTTTCTATTATATAGTTCATATTAATTATCTTGACTCCTTTCCATATAATACATTATATATTCATCTATTTTACCTTCCTGTTTTAATTTATTAATTACTGTATTTGCTGCTTCTAATAATTCTTCATTTTCTTTATTTATAACCATTCCATAATAATCTGTTGTCACTTCTTCTTCTAGTATTTCTAATTCATTAGTTAAATATTTTTTAGCAGGTAATTCGTCCATTACGACTGCTTCTACTTTCCCATCTTTTAAATCTTGTATTGCTGCTAAAAATTTTTTTTCTCTTACTAGTTTTACTTTGGGATAATTTTCCTCTACAAAACCGTCGGCAACGCTTCCTAGTTGTACAGCGACTTTTATATTCTTTAAATCATTTGGTGTTTTTATTGTGCTATTTTTTTTAACTATTACTACTTGTTTAGATTCAGCATAGTTAATTGTAAAATTAACTTGTTTAGCTCTTTCTTCAGTATAGCTTATTCCTGCTGCTCCTATATCTGATTTCCCTGTTTTTACTTCGCTAATTATGGAATCAAAGGCCACATCTTTTACTTTTAATTCTTTTCCTAAATATTTTGCTATTTCTTCTCCTATTGCAATATCCACTCCACTTATTTTTCCGTCTGAATAATATTCGTATGGGGCAAAACTAGCCTCTGTTACTAATACTAGTTTATTATTGTTTCTACTACAACTACATAATAATATTAATAATATTAAAAATAATACTTTTTTCAATATATCACTTCCTTTTGTAAAAAGAAAAGCACTAGAAGCTAGTGCTTTATTTTTATAATATAACCATTGCTATTGTAAGAATAATTATATTAGCAATTGCGATAGTAACAATTACTTTTCCTACCCACTTTAACCAAGTTGTGTAGTCAACTTTAGCTAATGCAAGTCCTCCCATTATGGCACCACATGTTGGAGTAAATAGATTTACTAATCCGTTTGCTGCTACCATTTCCATTACTGTTGCTTCTACACTAAATCCTACTTGTTGTGCAAGTGGTCCCATTATTGGTGTAGATAATGTTGCTAATCCTGATGATGATGGTACTAATACAGATAATCCTACATGTAATATATAATTCATTGGAGCAAATACATAAGCTGGTACATTTTGTAACATTCTAGCTGCATTTATAATGATATAATTGTCTAAATAAGTTACTTTCATTAATACACTAGCGCCTCTAGCTATAGCAATTATTAAAATAACTCCTACCATATCGTCTGCACCATCAATGAAGATGTCTACAAAATCATGTTCCTTTAATCCGTTCATAGCACCAATAATTATTGACATAATTAAGAACCATAATGTTGCTTCATTAAAATACCATAAACCTAATGGAGAACCTGTTAACCATCCTGTTGTTTTACTAAAGAATGTTACTCCAAAGTCTTCCCATGGAATAAATCCAATTATCATTACTACAAAAGTTAAGGCAAATAATAGTAATGTAATTTTTTGTTTTCCTGATAAAGTTGCTTCAATTTTCTTATCACTTTTAGTTCCATATGTTTCTTCCATATCTTTTTGTTCTTGTAAAGATAAGAATGTTGAACCCTTTTTAGATATTACTTTCTTAGCATATTTTGTTACAAAGTAAATTGAGATTAATAGTGTTGATAGCCATAGAACTACTCCTAATCCAATTATAATTCCTTGGTTTACAGTTGTTCCTTCTGGTAAAGCACTAATTGCTGCTCCTACAGCAAATGGGTTAATAGTTGAACCTAAAACACCACTTCCTGCTCCTAATAATACTATTGCAGAAGATACTATTGTATCCATTCCACTAGCTACCATTACAGCTGCTAGTAATGCATAAAATCCAACTGTTTCCTCTAGCATTCCATAGGTTGTTCCACCTATTGAGAATAAAAACATTAATATAGGAATTAATACTAATTCTTTTCCATGTAATTTTTTAATTAATACTTGTATTCCTGTTTCTATTGCTTTAGTATGATTAATTACTTTTAGGAATCCTCCTAATACTAATACAAATAGACATATATCTATTGCATCAGAAAATCCTAATATTGGTGCTAATAATGTTTGTGATAATGTAGCTCCTACAACACCGCTTCCATTTACTAATACTTCACCTGAAAAAACTGCTTTTGGTAATAAATGTGATATTATTGCTAATATAAAAGTTAATATCAAAATTATTGTAAACGCAGATAAGGCGGTTGGCCTTTTTTTATTTTTTCTTTTACTTTCCATTCTTTTTTCTCCTTTACTTTTTCAAAGTTTCTAGCATTACTGCTTTTATTGTATGTTGTCTATTTTCTGCTTCTTCAAATACTCTCGACTTTTTTGATTCAAATACTTCATCTGTTACTTCCATTTCTTTAATTCCATATTTTTCATAGATTTCATATCCTATTTTTGTATCTATGTTATGAAATGAAGGTAAGCAGTGCAAGAATATTGCTTTTGGGTTAGCGTTTTCCATTACTTTTTTGTTTACTTGATATTTTGATAGTAATTTTATTCTACTTTCCCATTTTTCCATTGGTTCACCCATTGAAACCCAAACATCTGTATATATTACATCAGCATTTTTAGTTCCTTCTTCTACATTTTCTGTTAAAGTTATTTTAGCTCCCGTTTCTTTTGCTATTTCCATACATTGTTTTACTAATTTATCTTCTGGAAATAATTCTTTAGGAGCACAGCATGTAAAATCAATTCCTAATTTTGCACTTACGACCATTAAAGAATTACCTACATTATTTCTTGCGTCACCTAAAAAAACAAGTTTTATTCCTTTTAATTTACCAAATTCTTCCTTTATGGTCATTACATCTGCTAACATTTGCGTTGGATGAAATTCATCAGTTAATCCATTCCATACAGGTACAGATGAGTATTTTGCTAATTCTTCTACTATGTCTTGTCCAAAACCTCTATACTCTATACCATCATACATTCTTGATAGTACTCTAGCTGTATCAGCTATTGTTTCCTTTTTACCTAATTGGGATCCTGTTGGTCCTATATATGTAGCTTGCATACCTAAATCTACTGCTCCAGATTCAAAGGCACATCTTGTTCTAGTTGAATCTTTTTCAAATAGTAGAGCTATTTGTTTTCCTTTTAAATGTTTATGTGATATATGGTTATGTTTTTGTTTTTTCAATGTTGCTGCTACTTTTAATAAGTGATTTATTTCTTTTGGTGTATAATCAAGTAGTTTTAAAAAATCTCTGCCTCTTAAGTCTACCATTTAACATCTTCTCTTTCTAGTGGCATGCTCATACATCGTGGTCCACCTCTTCCACGAGATAGTTCTGCTCCATGTATTTCGATTACTTTTATTCCATTCTTTCGTAGTACTTTATTTGTTTCTTCGTTTCTATCGTAGACTATTACTACTCCAGGAGCTATACATAATGTATTAGAACCATCATTCCATTGCTCTCTTTCAGCAGCTACTTTATCTCCACCTGCGCAGGGAATTAATTTTACTTTGTGTCCAAGATATTTTTCCAATATTTTATCTAGTGGTGCATTAATTTCTTTGACATTTAAATCTTCAAACGTAGTTGGATCAAATCCTTCAGTTATTTCAAATACTTGTAGTGTATCCATTATGCCTGGATGATATGTAAATGTGTATTTATCTATTTGTGTAAATACTGTATCTAGATGCATAAATGCTCTACTTGAAGGAATATTAAATGCTAATACTGTTTCTATTTTACAAGTTTTTTCTTTAAAGAAATTCTTAGCTAACTGATCTATAGCTTCTGGCATTGTCCTTTGTGAAATACCTATGGCAATTATTTTATCGTTGATGTTAAGTAGATCGCCTCCTTCAGTATGGTAGTCATAACTTCTGTTATAAAGTTTAGGAGTTTTTTTATAATCTTTGTGGTAATTAAAGATATATTCACCATAAATGCATTCTCTATTTCTGGTAACAGAATACATTCTGTTAATATCCACTCCAGTTCCTACCGTTGCAAAATTATCTCTTGTAAAATATAAATTTGGCATTGGATCTGCTATAAATTTATCAGGTGTATTAATTAAATCAACAAGAGTTTTTTCAATATCTCTTTTTTGTTTTGGAATATCTCCAACTTGTATTCCTTCCATTGTTTTTAATACTAGTTTTTTAGGGTCTTTAATGTTATCTAAGTAGTCAAATACAAGTCTTTCATACTTTATGGTATTTATTCCTGCTTCTTTAATAAATTGCCTAATAAATTTTTCTCTTACTTCTTTATTGTCTGCTATTACTTCTGCCATTAAATCTTCTAGATATACAACTTTTACGCCGTTATCTCTTAATGCTTTAGCAAAAGCATCATGTTCTTTTTTTGCATCTGGCAAGAAAGGTATATCATCAAATAATAATCTTTCAAGTGTATCTGGTGTTAAGTTTAATAATTCATTTCCTGGTCTATGAAGCAATACTTTTTTTAGTTTCCCTATTTCGCTTGTTACATGAATATTTCCCATTTTATCCTCCTTCTATTAATATTGATAATAATCCTCCTATTATTATTATCTTAGTTTAAGTATATCAATTATTTTATAAAATGTAAAGGGTATTTTGTGAAATAAAAAGCACTTCGTTAAGTGCTTATTTATTACTATGTTTTGGTACTTGTTGTGTAATGCAATGGATATTTCCTCCACCTAATAATATCTCTCTTGCATAGATAGGTTCAATTTTTCTATCTGGATATAATTTTTGTAATGTTTCAATTGCTTTTTCATCCATTGGATCATTAAATACAGGTAGTGCCACAAAACCATTTCCTGTTAGATAGTTAACATATGAAGCTGCCATTCTATCTCCTTCGTTTCTTGGCAAGGTACCTTCTACGTAGTCAATTCCACCACTTTCTTCGGCAGTTATATATTGTGGAGATGGACAATATAATTTATGTATTTCTAATTTTCTTCCTCTTGCATCTTTTACTTTACTTAGATATTCATAATCTTCTCTACTAATTTTGTATTGTGGGTCTTTCTTATCATCTGACCACGCAAGTACTACTACCCCTGGTTTAACGAAATTACATATATTATCTACATGTCCATTTGTGTCTACATCGTTATATAATCCTTTTGGTATCCATAATACTTTTTCAACGTTTAAATATTCTTTTAATATTTTTTCAATTTGTTTTTTTGATTTGTCAGGATTTCTTCCTGGTGATAATAGAGTTTCTTCTGTTACCATGCATGTTCCTTCTCCATCTACATGGAATGATCCCCCTTCACATACAAAATCTCTTATTTGATAGTAATCAACTTCTTCAATTTCACTCATTTTTTGACCTATACATTCATCAAAATCCCATGGAAAATATATTCCATCATAGAATCCTCCATAAGCGTTGAATCCCCAGTCAATTCCTCTCATTTCGCCTTTCTTGTTTACAACAAACGTTGCTCCTGTATCTCTTGCCCATGAGTCATTATTAGATAATTCAATTACTCTTACATTATCTGGTAACATATTTCTTGCATTGGCATATTGATCTCTATTTACTAGCATTGTCATTTTTTCATATTTCGCAATTGTGCTAGCTACCTTAACAAATACTTTTTGTGCTGGCTTTGCACCATTTCTCCAGTTATCTGTTCTTTGTGGCCATAGCATATATACTCCCTCTTGTGGTTCAAATTCACCTGGCATTCTATAGCCATCTTGTTTTGGTGTTGTTTTTAATCTTTTCATAATTCCCTTCTTTCTTTCTATTTAGGCTGTTGTTGAGTTATACAATGTATATTTCCACCACCATAAATTACTTCTTTAGAAAATACTCCTACTATATCTTTATCTGGGAATATTTCTTTTAACTGTTTTATAGCTAATCTATCATTATCGTCTCCAAACTGTGGAACGATAACTGCATCATTGGTAATTAAAAAGTTCATATAAGATGCTACACATGGTTCTCCTTCTTCTCTTGGCTTACTTCCATCAACACTATCTATTTTAAAGTTTTTTCCTATTTTTACATCTTCTTTAGGCATACATAATTTATGAACTTTTAGTTTTCTTCCTTTAGCATCTATTGCATTAATTAATGTGTTATATGCGTCTTGGCATGCTTTATAATATGGATTTTTTTCATCATCTGTCCAAATACAAACCACTTCTCCAGGCCTTGCAAAGCATGCTACATCATCAACGTGCCCATTTGTTTCATTTGGATCGATTCCGTCTTTTATCCAAATTATTTTTTCTAAATTTAGATACTCTTTTAATCTTTGCTCTATTTGTTTTTTATCTAGATGCGGATTTCTTCCCTTAGATAGTAAGCACATTTCTGTGGTAAGTAGTGTACCTTCTCCATCTACAGATATTGATCCTCCTTCTAAGACAAAATCTTTTACTTTGTAACAAAATTGTTCTTCTATTTCACATACCTTTTCTGGTATGGCATCATCTTTATCCCATGGAAAATATAATCCATCATATAGTCCTCCCCATGCATTAAAGTCCCAATCAACGCATCTTACTTCTCCTGTTTTATCTTTTTTTACAAATGTTGGACCACAGTCACGCATCCAAGAATCATTATTAGACATTTCAACTACTCTAATATCTTCAGGAAGCATATGTCTACAATTGGCAAACTGTTCATGAGAAACACACATAGTAACAGGCGTGTATTTTGATATTGTAGTGGCAATATTTTTGAATGTTTCTTGTGCTGGCTTTGCGCCATTTCTCCAATTATCTGGCCTTTCTGGCCATATCATCCATATTCTTTTTTGTGGTTCAAATTCTCCTGGCATTCTAAAGCCATCTCTTTTAGGTGTACTATTTACTATTCTTTTCATTATTTCACCTTAATTATATTTATAGGAATCCATAAAGGATTCCTATAAATTCTATTTTTCTTTTATTCTTGCTACTAATACTTCTTCACAAATAAACGATAGTATTACACCTACTATTAAAGGCATATTATCTTGAATATATTCTGCAGAAAAATCTCCAAAGATTGTAAATACTACTCCTGCTATTAGTATTACAAATGGTACCCACGCCATTAGCTTAATTACTATTTCATTACCTGGTACTTTATAAGGTCTTTCTTTATTTGGTTCAGTTTTTCTTAGTTTAAGGAATGCTAAGAACATTGGAATATATCCAACTAATAATGTAATCCAACTTAAGCAGAAGAATAAGCTAAATGTTGCTCCAATATCAGGGTTGATTGCATTAGCAATAATTCCTATTATTACTATTATTGAAGCTACTACTCCATTAATGATAGCAGCCTTATATGGCACTCCTTCTTCGTTTACTGGTGCAAACATTTTAGGCATGCTTCCATCTTCTGCAGCATATTTTGCTACTTCATTTACACCAAATGACCATGATGCAATATTTGCAATAAATGTATATATAAACATAAATCCAGCTACAATAACAATAAATTTAATTGATGCAGCACTTAATCCTACAGCAGTAAATAATGCTGTTAATACTTCTACAACATTTTCTGGATCCATATTTCCAACTACTTCTGGAGATAACGCTATATTAAATCCTGTTGCAGGTAATACGTAGAATATTGCCATTAATAATCCACCAAATATTAGTGCTTTTGGTATATCTTTTTTAGGATCATCCATGTCTTCTGCCCATGTTCCAACTACTTCAAATCCCATAAAATTAAATAAAATAATTGAAATAAATGGTAATCCAGTGTCAATATTTAATGATAAATCTGGCATTAAATCTTTAAAACTTGTTATTGGATTAGCACTTTCTCCAGTTTTAATAACTGTATATATTCCTAATAATCCAATTCCTAATAATAGTATTATTTTTAATGCCGTTCCTAAATTAACTACATATTTGCTTTCGCCAATTCTTTTTGTTGATAGGAATGTTACTATCCATACATAGATTAATTGTAATAATAATAATGTTACAATATTTAATTCTATATCAAACATTCCTGCTACTATATCTGTTACGGCAACAGCTAGTGAAGCAATCCAAAGTGGGAAGTTTACCCAATAATTCCATGCTACACGTCCAGCCCATTTAGGACCAAATGCTCTTTTTACCCAATCATACATACCCCCTTCACTTGGATATGTTGTTCCAAGTTCTGCTGTAATCATTCCGTATGGAACGCAAAATGCAATTAGTAAGAATAGCCACCAGAAATATTGAGTATTTCCTATTGCGGCTGTTGGCATTACTGATTCACATACTAAAGTTAAACAAACCGTTCCTAGTATGGCATCGACCAATTTAAATTTTTTCTTTCCTTTTTCCATAATTTACTCCTATTTAATTCCTAAATTCTTTTTGCATATCTCAGTTGTTTCCTCCATTTTACCCATAAAATATACAAGTAATCCTCTCATGGCAGTTAATCTATTTTCAGCTTCATCAAAACAAATTGATACTTTTGGATCATCCATAACCTCATCCGTTACTTCTTCTCCTCTAGTAGCTGGTAGGCAGTGCATAAATTTAACATTAGGTGCACATTTTTTTAACATTTCATGGTTTACTTGATATTTTGGATAAAATATTTTCATTCTTTCATCTTTTGGAAGTTCTGATTCATATAATCCATACCATACATCAGTATAGATAAAGTCAGCATCTTTTAGTGCTTCTTCTTCGTTATCTGTAATTAAATAACTTCCTCCACTTTTTTTGCAGTTTTCCTCTAGTGATTTTACATAATCACCTTTTAATTGAAAATCTTTTGGTCCAAAATGTACATAGTGACCACCCATTTTTGTTATCATCATTCCTAAAGATGCGCATACTTGTGTACAATCACCTACAAAAACAACTTTACAGTCTTCTATCTTCTTTCCTTCTGGCATGTGTTCAAATATTGTTATAATATCTCCCATTTCTTGTGTTGGGTGATTGTAGTCACTCATACCATTAATAACTGGTACTGTTGAATATTTAGCAAGTTCTTCTACTGTTTTATGTTGTTGTACTCTGGCCATAATAATATCTGTTAGTCTCGATAGAACAATAGATGTATCTTTCATACTTTCGTGTTTTCCTAGTTGTATTTGGCCAGGCGCTAGATATTGAGCATGTCCACCTAATTGAGTCATAGCAGTTTCAAAAGAAACACGAGTTCTAGTTGATGATTGCTCAAATATCATTCCTAATGTTTTGTGATATAAAACATTAAGTGGATATCCTGCTTTAATATTCTTTTTTATAAGAATACTTAGGTTTAAAATATCCATTAATTCTTCTTTTGTAAAATCTTGGGTTGTAATATAATCTTTTACTCTCATCTCTCCTCCTTCTCTATTATGTTTTTAGTATACCATATTAATGTCTTATTTTCAATTTTTTTGTAAAAAAAAATAAAAGATTTTTATCTTTTATTTTTAAATTTTATTTGTTTTTTATAATAACTTAATAATATAATTATATTTGATATTGCTATAATGCCATCAATTAATAATCCTGCCCATGATAATACATATATATTGTATATTACCCATATTGAGTATGACATTATTGCTCCTATTGTTACATATTTCTTTTCTAAGGTTAATGAATATCCATCTATTATACTAGCAAGTATTGGTAAGTAGTCTATCCAACTTCTTACTCCAAAAAAACTTATTGATAAATATATTATAGTGCTAACTATAAAAATATATTTATCTTTATCTGTTTTATAATATAGGAAATCTCTTGTGCCCTCTAATAAATAAATGAATGCTCCACTATACGCTCCTAGTAATAAATAATGGATAAAATCTAATGTATTTGATATTATATGAAAAGATAATACTTTATTTGTATCTTTTCTAAAATAACTTAATATTAATATTATTCCTGCTAATAAACCTATTAATTGGATTAATATAAAATTTATATTCATACTATTTTAATTTTGCTTTCATCGAAAAAACTTGCTGTTTTTTCTTCTTTTGGATTGTTAAATCCTGAAAATATTTCTGTGAATTGTTCAAATCCTAAATTTTGATATAGTTTTATTGCTCCTGGATTATTTGCAAGAACATCTAAGTCAATACTTTTAAATAATTTTTCTTTGTATATTTCTATTACATAACTTAACATTATATTTTCAATATGTTTTCCCCTGTATTTTTTAGCTACGCATACGTTAGAGATATAAGCAAGATCTGATTCTTTTACTTCTTTAATTAACCCTTCTATATAGTTTATTATTGTAAAACAATATCTTTCGTTTTTGGCTTTTAAATCACTATAATCATAATCCAAATCTGTATTTTTATTAACAATACATATTACTCCTACTATGTCGTTATTGTCTTTGTTTATTGAAATATATAAATTATTAATATTAAAGAAAAATTTATCTTCTAATAATAAAGGTGATAATTCTTTTTTACAATTATCTAATGTTTTAAACCAGTAAGGATATATATAGGGATCTGTATTATATAATAATTCTGCTATTTTTTCTAGATTATCCTCTTTAGTTGGCTTTCTTATTATTAAATCATCTTGATGCATGACGATTAACCCTTTCATCTTGTGCTATTTTTTTTATTTCTTTATTTATTCTATTATATAATTCTTTATTAAACTCATTAGTTATTCTTCTATTATATTCTATATTATTCTTAATTGATTTTAATACATTAATTTTTGTACTTTGTTCCCCATTACTTATATCTAATGTTTCAATATTTTCTTCAATATTTTTTTCTTTACTGTTTATTGCACCACTATTTACTCTTTTATTTTCATTTATTATATATTTATTGTTCATTTTTATCTCCTACTTTATATCTGCCCATAATCTATCATACGATGTTATATGTTCACCTATGTTTTTAACATAATATCCATTTTTAAAAATATTTTCTGGTTCTATATTACTTTCTTGAATTATATTGTTTGGGCTTATATATGGATATTCTTCTACAATTTTTTTACTTACTTCATTTCTTAATAAATAATTTATAAATAGATAAGCATTATCTATATTTTTAGATCCATCTACTATACAGTAATTATCTGTACTTATTGCATGTCCTTCTATTGGATCTATTATTTCTATATTTGGATTTTCTTGTTTTGCTATTTCTGCTTCAGCATTCCACATTATACCTATATCTGTTTCTTCTGTAATAAAGAATGTTTTGGGACTGTCACTATCATATGCTTTAATATTATTTTTTAATTCTAATAGCCATTCTTTAGCTTTAGTTAATGAATCTTCGTTTGTTTCGTTCATGCTGTATCTATTAGCAAGTAAAGACATACCTATTACTATTCTTTGATCTTCTATTAAAACAATATTATTTTTATATTTCTTATTTAATAAATCATTATATCCTCTTATATTATCTTTTATATTATCTTTGTTTACCGCTATTACTACTATAGTACTTAAGAAAGGATATGAATATTCATTATTATAATCATATGGTTGGTTTAAAAATATCTTATTTAAGTTTAATCTATTGGGTAATCTATACTTATCTATTTTTTGAATTAATCCTCTTGATTTCATTAATTCTACCATATAATCACTAGGAAATATTACATCATAAGTTCCTTTTTTAGAAGATGTTATTTTTGCTAATAATTCTTCATTAGATGAATATGTTCCATAATTTACTTTGATGTTATATTCTTTTTCAAAGTCATCTATTACTTCGTCTGGTATATATGATGACCAATTTAAAACATTTACTATTTGTTTGTTATCTTTATTATTACATCCTGTAAATAGTATTAATATCATTAATAACATAATATATTTTTTCATGATTTACCACCTTCAGCAATGTTTCTTGATTGATAGATAGCAGATACTGTTATTATAGCAGTTGTTACTAATAGCATTATAGTAGATAAGGCATTTACATCAGGAGTTATGCCTGTTTTTATCATAGAATATATTTTTAGTGGCAAAGTGTTACTTCCTGGTCCTGCTGTAAAATAGCTTATTACTACATCGTCTAATGATAATGTAAATGATAATGTTGCTCCACTTATAACTCCTGGCATTATAGCGGGTAACGTTACTTTAAAGAACGTATTTAATGGATTTGCTCCCAAGTCTTGAGCTGCTTCCTCATATGTTGTTATTAATGGTGATAAATTTGATCTTACACTTACTATTACAAATGGTATAGAGAATGCAATATGTGACAATATTAATGTTGGCATTCCTAATTCTAATTTCATTAGGGTATAAATTGATAATAATGATATACCTAATACTATTTCTGGTATTACTATTGGTATATATATTAATTTGTTTATTAATCCTTTAAATGGAAAATTATATTTATATAGTCCTACAGCTCCAATGGTACCTATTATGGTTGATGCTATTGTGCTTGTTATTGCTATTATTAATGTATTAGCAAAAGCCTCTAATAAATCAGTATTTGTCAGCATTGTTTTATACCATTCAAAAGTAAAGCCTTCAAATATTATGTTCATTTTAGATGTATTAAATGAATAGATTACTAATATTATTATTGGTAAGAATAAGAAGATGAATACTAGAGCTATAAAAATATTTTTTAATGTTTTATTTTTCATTACATACCTCCTAAATCATCTAATTTTCCACCTGTTTTTTGGTATACTCTAACTAACAAGAATGTTACTATTATTAGGAATATTGATATGGCAGAGCCTAATGGCCAGTTTCTTGCTGTTAGAAATTGATTCTTAATTAAGTTACCTATTATCATCACTTTACCACCGCCTAAGATATCTGATATAAAGAAATATCCGATAGCAGGCATAAAGACCATTAATGAACCATTAAATACTCCAGATATTGTTTCTGGTATAATAATGTTTTTAAATATTTGTAATGGTTTAGCTCCTAGGTCTCTGGCAGCTTCTATTATATTATTATCTATTTTAAATACTGCACTACATACTGGTAATATCATAAATGGTAATAATGTATAAGTCATACCTATAATGATACCAAAGTTATTGTACATTAGTTCTAATGGTTTAGTTATTATATTTGTTCCTAGTAATGTATTGTTAATTACACCATTTTTTCTTAATAATACTATCCATCCATATGTTCTTATTAGGGAATTAGTTAGGAAGGGTATCATTACTAGTTTGGTCATTAAGTTTCTTACTTCTTCTTTTTTTTCTCTTAATATTAAGGCAAAAGGATATGATATACATATACATATAAATGTAGTAAGTATTCCTATTAAACTTGATTTTAATAATATCTTTATGTAAGTTGTATTTATTATTGTTAAATAATTAGATAATGTGAAATTGTATATTACTCCTCCATAGGAATCACTTTTACAAAAACTTAAGAATAATATATATATTAATGGTAATAATATTAAAATAATGCTATAAATTACTACGGGAGATAGAAATATGTATTTAAATACTTTATTATTACTTTTCATTTTGCTTTCCTCTTATTGGTACTACAAATTCCTCATCTAACTTAAGATATATTTCTTCTTCTTCTTTTATATCTATATTACCATTGGTATTTACTTTTAAATTTAGGTCTCCTTCTGTATCTATAAATAATTTTGTTACAGAGCCGTCATATACAACGTCTTTTACAACTCCTTTAATACTATTTTTTAATTCATTTTTTGATAGTTTTATATTTTCTGGTCTTATTAATAAATTTATCTTATCATTTTTTTTGTCACTTTCATATTTTGAAAAAATAAATGGTATTTTATCTTCATTTGTTATTACTTTAATAGAGTCTTCTAATACTTCTTTTATTATACTTGGAATAATATTTGACTCTCCAATGAAGTCTGCTGCAAAAACAGTTTTAGGATTTCTATAAATATTTTGTGGTGTATCATTTTGCTCAATTTGTCCCTTTTCAATTATAACTATTCTATCACTCATAGTTAGCGCTTCATCTTGATCGTGTGTTACATAAATAAAGGTTATTCCAGATTGCTTTTGTATTTTTTTTAATTCTAATTGCATCTTTCGTTTAAGTTTTAAATCTAATGAGCATAATGACTCATCTAATAATAATACCTTTGGATTCATTACTATTCCTCTTGCAATTGCTACTCTTTGTTGCTGGCCACCTGACAGTTGTGATGGAAGTCTATCTTCAAAGCCTTCTAGTTTAACTAATTTTATTACTTTCTTTACTCTTTTTTCTATTTCTTCACTTGGTATTTTTTTCATTCTTAGTCCAAAACTTATATTATCCCACGTATTCATATGAGGGAATAATGCAAAATTTTGAAATATTGTATTAACTTCTCTTTTGGTAGGGTCAACTTCTGTTACATCAACATCATCTATATATATTTTTCCTTCTGTTACATGTTCTAAACCTGATATCATTCTTAATATGGTAGTTTTACCACATCCAGAAGAACCTAATAATGTCAAGAATTCTCCTTCGTATACATCTAGACTTAAATTTTTTATTACGTATTTATCATTATACTTTTTTGATATATTTTCTAATCTAACTAGTACTTTATTCATTATCATCCATCCTTTATCATATTAATTATATCAAATAGCAAATAAAAAGACAACTAATCATTAGTTATCTTTTAAAAATTAATTCTTTCTTCTATATATTTTTCAATTTCATCTACTTTTAATGTGATTTGTTCCATTGTATCTCTGTCTCTTATTGTGACTGTATTGTTTTCTATAGTTTCATTATCTATTGTTATACAGAATGGTGTTCCTATAGCGTCTTGCCTTCTGTATCTTTTTCCAATTGATCCTGTTTCATCATAAGAAACCATAAATTTTTTACTTAGTTTTTGATATATTTCTTTAGATTTTTCTGTATGATATTTTTTTACTAATGGTAATATAGAGCATTTATAAGGAGCTAAATATGGTATTAGTTTTAATACTTCTCTTTCTTCCCCGTTATCTAATGTTTCTTTTGTATAGGCATTGTCTAATATTGCTAGTACTAATCTATCACATCCTACTGTAGATTCTATAATATATGGTATAAATTTTTCGTTTGTTTCTGGATCTAAATACATAAGTGATTCTCCAGAGTATTCTTGATGTCTTGATAAGTCATAATTAGTTCTATTATGCGTACCATTTATTTCTCCCCATCCAAAATTAAATTTATAATCTATATCACAGGCTTCTTTGGCATAGTGTGCTAGTTTTTCGTGATCATGATATCTTAGTTTATTTTCCGGTAGACCTAAATCAGTAAAATATTTTTTAGCGTATTCTTTATAGTAATTATATATTTCTGTATCATTTCCTTCTTTACAAAATGTCTGATATTCCATTTGTTCAAATTCTATTGTTCTAAAGGTAAAATTACCTGGAGTTATTTCGTTTCTGAAGGCTTTTCCTATTTGTCCAATACTAAATGGTAATTTTGCTCTCATAGTTCTTTGGACATTTAAGAAATTAACATATTCTCCTTGAGCATTTTCAGGTCTTAAATATACAATACTTTTACTATCTTTTACTACTCCTCTTTGTGTTTCAAACATTAAATTAAATTGTCTTAAATCAGTATAATCACTTTTACCACAATTTGGGCAAGGTACTTTATTATCTTTTATATATTTCATCATTTCTTCTTCTGTCATACTATCTGCACGAGCTTTATCATCATAACTTTCTATTAAGTTATCAACTCTATGTCTTGTGTGACAGTATTTACAATCTATTAATGGATCTGAAAAACTAGATACATGACCTGATGCTTCCCATACTTTTGGATGCATAAATATATCTGCATCTATTTCATACGCATTATCCTTTTCTTGAATAAATCTTTTTCTCCAAGAATCTTTTATTGCATTTTTTAGTCTACTTCCTAAAGGACCATAATCCCATGTATTTGCTAATCCTCCATATATTTCACTTCCTTGAAATATAAATCCATATTGTTTGCAATAGTTTACTAATTCTTGCATAGTTAATTCTTTCATTTTATCCTCCTTTTATTAAAAAGAGAGATTCTTTATTATATAAGGACGAAAATTTTTCCGCGGTTCCACCTTATTTATTCGTAAGAATCTCTCTTTAATAATTGCTCCATAGACGCCACTCTATATCTTCGCTTTTCATATTAGTTATTTATATTTTAATATTTTATTTTTATTTAGTCAATAGTTATATATTCTATTTCTGTTAATTTATTGTTATCAAATACTAGTTTATATATATTTGGATCATCATTGGTACTTTTTGATATTATTTTATTATTAAATATTATATTTTCTTTATATTTTATATTACACCAAATTCTAAGTAAATAGATTATACATATGTAATGTGTTATTACTAATACCTTTTTATTATTATATTTATGTATTATTTCATTTATAAAATTATACATTCTATTTCTTACTTCTTCTTGAGACTCTCCTTTTGATAGTTTGTAATTACTATCTAAGTAGGATTGTTCATAATAATAATTTGGTAATTCACTTAGTTTTATTATTCCTATTGTTTTCAAATCTAATCTATTATCTATATTTATTTTTCTATTTATCTTTTTTGATAGATATTTTGAGGTTTCTATTGCAGTATTATAACTACTAGAATAGATATAGTTTGTATTTTTAAAATAATCTAATTTACTTATTTTTATTGCATTATTATTTCCTGTATTATTAAGAGACAATTTTTTTATTCTAAATTCTATATTATCATTGTTTTTATCATTTATAAAGTTTTTATTAGTTATATTATTTGATATTAAATAGATTGTTACCATTATTCACTTTGTAATTCAAATATTATATCTCTTAATTCCATTGCTCTTTCAAAGTCTAAATCTTTAGCTGCTTTCTTCATTTCTTCAGTTAAATCGTGAATTGTTCTATCTTTTTCTTTCTTAGTCATCTTTTTATTTGATTCAGTCATCTTTTCTTCATCTATATTGCTTATTACATCTCTTATTTCTTTTATTATTGTTTTTGGAATTATATTGTGTTTTTTGTTATATTCTTCTTGAATAGTTCTTCTTCTCTTTGTTTCTTCTATTGCTTCTTCCATACTTTCTGATATTGAATCTGCATACATTATTACTTTACCATTAACATTTCTGGCACATCTACCTATTGTTTGAATTAAACTCCTTGTACTTCTTAAGAATCCTTGCTTATCAGCGTCCATAATTGCTATTAAACTTACTTCTGGAATATCTATTCCTTCACGAAGAAGATTTATTCCTACTACTACATCATATTTTCCTGTACGCAAATCATGTATTATTTGCATCCTTTGTAATGTTTTTACTTCGTTATGTAGATAAGCTACTTTAATATCTGTATTTTTAAGATAATTTGTTAGTTCTTCTGCCATTCTTATAGTTAATGTTGTTATTAAAACTCTTTCGTTTTTTTCTATTCTTTTGTATATTTCTTCTACTAAATTATCTATTCCATTTTTACTTGGCCTTACTTCTATTAATGGATCAAGTAATCCTGTAGGTCTTATAATTTGTTCAACAAATTTATTATTTACTAATTCTAATTCGTAATCTCCTGGTGTTGCTGAAATATATATTGCTTGGTTTATTTTCTTAGTAAATTCATCCCATTTTAATGGTCTGTTATCTAGTGCACTAGGTAATCTAAATCCATAATCTACTAAATTTTGTTTTCTTGCTCTATCTCCATTATACATTCCTCTTACTTGTGGTAGGGTTACGTGAGATTCATCTACTACCAATAAGTAATCTTCAGGAAAAAAGTCTAATAAACAGGTTGGTGTTTCTCCTTCACCTCTTAATGCTATATGTCTAGAATAATTCTCTATACCTCTACAAAAACCTGTTTCTTCTAACATTTCCATATCATAGTTACATCGTTCTCTTATTCTTTGTTCTTCTATTAATTTACCGTTTTCATGAAAGTATTTACATCTTTCTTCTAGTTCTTCTCTAATTCTTTTAATACTTATTTTTAATTTTTCATCATCTGTTACAAAGTGTGATGCTGGAAAAATAGATACTGTTTTTTTATTTTTTAAAATATGTCCTGTTACGGCATCAAATTCACTTATTCTATCTATTTCGTCACCAAAGAATTCTATTAGTAATCCGTTATTGTGCTCATTTGCTGGTATTATTTCAATAGAGTCACCTTTACTTCTAAAGGTTCCTCTTTTTAAATCTAGTTCATTTCTTTCATATAGCATTTCTATTAGTTTTTTTAATACTTCATTTCTTTCTATTACATCCCCTACATTTAAAGTAAGCATTTTATTTTTATAGTCTTCTACTTCTCCTATACCATATATACATGATACTGATGCTACTACTATAACGTCTCTATTTGATATTAGTGCAGATGTTGCTTTATGCCTTAATTCATCTATTTCATCATTTATTGATGAATCTTTTTCAATATATGTATCAGTTGATGGTACATATGCTTCAGGTTGATAATAATCATAGTAAGATACAAAATATTCTATATGATTATCAGGAAATAATTCTTTAAATTCAGAGTATAATTGACCTGCTAGGGTTTTATTATGTGCTAGGACTAAAGTTGGTTTATTAACATTTGCTATTACGTTTGCTATAGTAAATGTTTTTCCTGTTCCAGTTGCTCCTAATAATACTTGATTCTTTTTTCCATTATTTAACCCTTCTATTAATTCATTAATAGCTTTTGGTTGATCTCCTGATGGTTTATAATTACTTACTAATTTAAACATATTATCACCTTTTTTCTCTAATTATTTTATCATTATTCATAGTTAAAAACAAGGGATTTTTTTCCCTTGTTTTATATTATCTTGATTTTACTTTTTGTGTTGTTTCGCTATCTTTTAACATGGCTTCGTAATAATTTGCTAGATCTTCTCCACCAATTTCTCCAGCATTGATAAGACTAAATGTTGTAAACAATTGTTTATATAATCTTAATGCTCCTTCACAAATAAGTAATTCTTTATCTCTTTTATCATTTTTAATATTTCCAGATGCAACTATTTTATGATTTATTACAATTAAATTTTCCAAACTATTATCTTCACTTTGAGAATAATTTCTTAACAATTCACCATAATAGTAAGGTGTATTTTTATCTTTTAAATACTTATTATCATAGTTTTTACCTACTTTAGTTATTTGCGGTAATCTGATTAAAACATAGTCTTTATGACAAATATACTTTACATTTAATTCATCTAGCGCTTCAACACTTGGAAAAATACTCCCTTTAACTAATAAATTCATATCTTTTTCCCTCCTGAATGTTGTATTTTATCATATATATAATTTATTGTCAAATTTAAATAAAAACAAGAGTATCAGTTAATACTTCTTGTTATTTTACTTTAATAATATGTGTTTTTTTTCTTTTGTTAAGTTTAATTCACTAGATTCAACTTTTACCTT
>JAFRIJ010000013.1 GCA_017432825.1 Bacilli bacterium | reverse complement strand
CAGTTTATTACAAATATGCCGTTGCTACAAGCAATGTATTTTAACATTTAGTTTTGCTATTGATTTCAAATAAAAATTAACATTTTATACTAATATTATACCACACAAAAACGGATTCACATCCGTTCTGTATATCTTAATATTACGATCATTACAACTTGAAATATTTTATTATAAATTTTGTTCCTGTTTTGTTAGATTCAACATTAATATTTCCATTATCTTCTTCTATAATAGTTTTTGCTAATGCAAGCCCTATTCCTATGCTATCAGAAGTTGCATTTTCGCCTTTATAAAACCTCTCAAAGATATGAGAAATATCTTTCTTTGAGATACCCTCACCTTTATCAATTATTTCAATCATCGAATAAACATTATTATTGCTTAAATTTATAGTAACTGTTGAATTATTTTTAGAGTGATCTACAGCATTTTTTATAATATTAGTTATAGCTTCAATTTGCCATTTTGCATCACATACTATTTTAGATTTATCTTTAGCATTAAACTCTATATTTACATTTCTTAAATCACATAAAGGAGAAACATTTTTGATTGATTCTTTAATGATTGTTTTTAAATCATTTTCTTGTTTTATAAAATGAACTGTATTAGCATCAAATTTTGATAATTTTAAAAGTGCTTGTACTAAAAAATTAATATTTACAACATTTCTTTTTATATCTCTAACAAAATCATTTCTAATATTTATATCCATATCTGGATCTTCAATAATATTATCTAGCATTACTAATATGCTAGTAAGTGGTGTTTTTAATTGATGTGAAATATCTTCTAATGATTTTTTTAAATTAATTTTATCTTTATTAGAATTTTCAGCAGATTCTTTTAACATTATAGTAGTTTTATAAATTTCATTTTTTAAGATTGATAACTCATCTTCTGAAATTGAATCAATTTGTAATTCATAATTTTTCTTATTAATCTGTTCTATACACTTTATAATATCCTTTATATCATTTTCTTTTTTATGATTATATCTAATATATAAAATCAGTAAAATAATAATAGTTATTGTCAAAAAAGACATATTTATAACTAAAAATATATGATAGTCTTTATCGTTTTTAATAAGAATTGATTTATTATTTATATCAATTCCATATTTAGTAAAAAAGTCATTTGTTTCAAATTCATCACTATTTATTATTTCAGCAATTTCTTTATCAGTTATTTCTGGATACTTGTCTTTAATTACACTAATAATAGCACCAATTTTATTATTAAAATTATTCGTATAAGTTTTATATTCATATATGTTTAATGCTAGGAACAAAACAAATAAACATATAGATACGATAAAAGTAGAAATAATATATTGTTTTAATCTTATTTTATTCTTCATCTATTCTATAACCCATACCCTTAATAGTAGTTATAATATCTGTTCCTATTTTTTCTCTTATTCGCTTGAAATAAACTGTAACTGTATGATCATCCACATAATTTCCAGTCCAATCCCAAATTTTATCTAATATTACATTTCTACTAACAACCTTATTTAAGTTATTAAATAATAAGTTCACAAGTTTTAATTCAAGTGCAGTTAGTTCGATTGGAGCATTATCTCTCATCAATACCAATTTATCCATATCAAAAGAAATATCTTTTATTTTAATAATACTTTGCTTTTTTGTTCTTAATAATATTCTATTAACTCTTGCCATTAATTCTTTTGTGCTGAAAGGTTTAATTATGTAATCTTCTGCTCCAATATTTAATCCCTTAACAATATCATCTTCTTCATCTTTTGCAGTTAAGAAAATAGTAGGAATTTTTAAATCTTTAATAGTATTTTCAAATAAATTAAAACCATTGCCATCAGGTAAAGTAATATCAAGTATTATTAAATCAATGTTGGAGTTATTTAATAAATATTCTTTTGAATCTTTTATTGTGGTTTTTACAGTTAGATTATGATTATCTTTTTCAAAAGAGTATGTAAGACCTTTAATAATTGATTCTGTATCTTCAACAAGTAAAATATTCATATCTATAGCTCCTTTCGTTATATATTATTATACCACAATATAAGGAGCTTTCGCTCCCTATATCAGATATTCTCATTTCTAATTGTTTCAATAGTATTTTGTTTATTAATCTTATTCATAGAATACTTCATAATTACTGAAATAAGAATAAATACAACCACTATAGATATTATAATAGCTACTACAGGTGGTTTGTATGGTATTCCAGATTCTTCGGATAAGAAATGATAAATCACATAAGATAATGCTAATCCAATAGGAATACCAAAGAGTAAAGCTTTAACACCCATAAATGAACTTTCTAATCTAATCATTCTATTAAATTCTTTAGTTGTCATACCAACTGATTTTAACATAGCAAATTCTTGTTTTCTTAATTCCATATTAGTAGTAATAGTATTAAATATATTAGTTATTCCAATTAATGAAATTACAATAATAAAACCATATAAGAATATACCTACTAAAGTAAATAAGTTACTCATTTGTTTAACACTTTCATCTTTATTACTAATGCCATAATATTCTTCACCCTTTAAATAATCCTCAATATCATCTTGTAATCTATTAGCATTATTAGATTTATAATAAATATCAAGATGTTTTGATTCGGCTATATTATCAAACATTTCATCACTTAAAACAATGTAATTAGCAGACATATTTTTTAATCCAAAAGGTTTTATTTCTGTTATTTCACCAATTTCAATTTTCGCACTTTTGTTTGTTGAAGATATTAGTGAATCGATTACATCACCTTTATTAAAATTATATTTTCTTATATATTTTGTAAGTCTTTTATTATCTTCACCATAATAAACTTGATAATCTTTATCTAGTAGTATGCCTTTACCTTTTATATCATTATAATTTAATCCTAACGATTTAATATATTTTTTATATTGTTCTTCGCCAATAGCAAAGATAGAAATATATTCTTCATCTTGTTCTCTTTGTTTAATATTTAAAAAATCCAAATATTCTTTACTATAATGAGTACCAACAAAAGATAATTCATTACTTCTTAATATTGTATAATCTTCTATACCATCTAAATTAACTGTATCAATGAACTTATTATATGAGTTTGCATTTGTGATATTTGCACTTAATGATATATTAAAATCAGATACCTTTATTTCATTTTCAACTTCTTGAAATGCTAATCCCATAAAACCAGATAAAGCAATAAATACGAATACTGAAACTACTATTGATATTACTGTAGTTCTATATTTTTTCTTATTTCTTTTTAAATTCTTAAATGATATTTCACCACCCATACCAAATATTTTTTTAATCATTTTTGGCGATTTAATTTTTTTAGGATTTATTTTTATGTTAGCACTATTTCTAATAGAATCTATTGGCGATACTTTAGAAGCTCGTTTTGCACTTCTAAATGCAGAGAAGTAGATAGTTATTATACCTAAAATTATAGCCACTAAAACAGCTATTATTGAAAATGCAAATTCCAATTTAAGACCAGCTTGTAGCATATCACTCAAATAATAATTACTAACAATTATAAGTATATATGATGCTAAATATCCTAATAATATTCCTAAAGGAATACCAATTAATCCAAGAATAGTAGCTTCATAAAAAACATTTCTTTTAATTTGCTTTTTAGTAGCACCAACACTTCTTAGCATACCATATTGTTTTATTTTTTCTGTAATTGATATATCAAAACTATTTTTAATACAAAATACAGAAGTAAATACTATAATTCCTATAACAATACAAACAACAACTCCTAAGCCACTTATACTACTACTTGCAATAGGATTTGTTTCCAAATCAATAAGATACTTATTTACATCAAATAAATATGCTTTTTGAATTTGATTAGAGAATTCTTCATATTCTTCCCCATTCATTTTTTCATTGTTATAGACTTTTTTAAATAATACTGGATCAACACCTAAAAAGTTAGCTATTGTTTCATACCAGCTTTTAGTACCATCTTTCGTAAATCTTGCATATATGTCGATATTACCTGATATTTTACTATCATCAATATATGTAACAAATGTATATCCAGGTGCTGCATAATTCTCAATATTTGTTGCTGGTCTTTCAATAATTCCAACTATTTTATATGTTTTAGTTTTAGTTTCAATTAAAGATTCACCATTACCATCAGAATCAGATCTTTGAAATGGATTATTTTGATCTAATTCATATCCAGTAGAATCTATTCTTTTACCAACTTCTAATGTAATAGTATCATTTACTTTTAAATTTAATCTACCGTTTGTTTTTAAATGAGTTGGTATAACTATTTCGCTATCATTTTCAGGGAGTCTTCCACTAACTAATCTAATTGATAAGTTATTAAGTGATTCTTTTGTAAAACCTTTTATATAAGCATAAGGTTTATCTTCGTTTTTTGAATCAACTTTAGCATAACCAATTCCTTTAGTTATATTTAATGTTTCAATATTTCTATTATTTTCAAATTTATCCATATCACTAACAGGAACATTATAAAAAGCAGTATGAAAGTTTCCTTTTATTTTCGTTTCATAATTAATCAAAGATTTTATTCCACTAGCATACATAGATGCCACAGCAGTAATTAAAGCTACTGATAACATAATACCGATAATAGTTACAACAGTTCTTTTCTTATTTAATTTAAGATTTTTAATTGTTAATTTGTTAAGTAAGTTCATAATTATACCTCCTCAACAATTTTTCCATCTTCAATTTTTATTATCCTATCAGCAACTTTTGCAATTTCCATATTGTGAGTAATCATAATAATAGTTTGATTTAATTCTTTATTTGATTTTTTTAGTAAAGCAACTATTTCATCACTTGATTTAGAATCCAAATTACCAGTTGGTTCATCTGCTAGTATAATCGTAGGATTAGTAATTAAAGCACGACCTATACTTGTTCTTTGTTGTTGTCCTCCAGATAGTTCATTAGGAAGATGATTCTTTCTATTTTGTAATCCTAATAATTTTAATAAATCATTTAATCTTTCCTTATCAACTTCACGATTATCTAAAGAAAGTGGTAGTGTTATATTTTCTTCTACATTTAATATAGGTATTAAATTATAGAATTGATAAATTAATCCAACTTGTCTTCTTCTAAATATGGCAAGTTTATCATCATTAAAATTAAATATATCCTTTCCATCAATAAATACCTTACCAGAAGTTGGTCTATCAACCCCACCAATTAAATGTAACAATGTTGATTTACCTGAACCTGATGCACCGACAATAGCTACAAATTCACCTTTTTCAACTGAAAAAGACACATGATCTAATGCAACAACTTTAGTTGTATCTTTACCATAAATCTTAGTTAGATTATCTACTTTTAAAATTTCCATAATCTCAATTCACTCCTTTTCACACTAACATTATATTATAGTCAAAGTTACAACCAAGTTACAAAATAAAAAAAAGATAAAATGTTTTTCAATTTATCTTTTTTATTCACAATATCTTAATCTTCCGATCTTTTTAATTTGTTCATATTTTCGCATTAGCAACCTATTGCGAACAGATTAATATATAACTAATTTCCTAAATTAATAATTTGATCTTGATACAACTTATTGTTTAATAACTCAGGATTTTCTCCTATAAATGCTTTAGATGCTTCTCCATCATTTTGT
>JAFRIJ010000012.1 GCA_017432825.1 Bacilli bacterium | reverse complement strand
GTCTTCGTCAATTGTTTTATTAGCAATTGTTTTATTATTATTTATAGTATCAATAATATTTTCTGTTTCTTCTTCGTCTGTTTCATTTTCTTTATAATTTTCGATAAATTCTATTTTCTTAATAGAATATTTATCTAAATCGCCTTCAACTACAGTGAATTTACTTCCTACTTTTAGGTTAGTAAAACGTAGATTATCTCCAGCTTTTAATTCAACTTCTAATGTAGTTCCATTAGGTGCATAGTAATATGTAGAACCTGCTTCTTGTGTCCATCCTTCTGGTTCTTCATCAAAAGTTACGTTATTACCATTTTTATCACGTACATTAAACCATAAATCATCATTATTTGTATCATTTACTTCTTTTGTTTCTAAATTATCTACATCTATTGTGAATTTAAATTTATCATCTGGATTAGGAGTTGTTCCTTCTACTGCTTCTACTACTTTTGTTATATTTAGACTACTTCTACGATTATTAGTAGCTTCTATTAAAAGATTTGTTCCTTTTTTAATATATACTTTACCATCTTCTAATTGATAATATTCGTCTTCTCCTACTTTTTTATATTGACTATTACCCATATTAGGAGCTTCATCTTCATCTACAAGAACTAATTCCCATAGAGTTCCATCAATTATCATTGGGTGAACTACTTCTGATTCTAAATCCCAGTTATAAGCTTCTGAGCCTAATTCATTAAATTTATAATCGTGACCTTCATCTAGTATTTCTAATTCAGTTATTTCTTCCCCATCTACAGTTTTAGTGTGGGTTCTCATTAATCCAGTTGCAATATAAATATTTTCTTTTTTCCAGTCTGGTCCTGTTAGAGTAGCATCTAAGAAATCAACGCCGTCTCTATTTAAGCTTAATTGAATACTATTTACACTTCTACTATCCAATAAGTTTTTCCAATTTTTCTTTATTGATATTGTTTCTGCTTCTGTTGATACTGGTTTTGGAGGATCAAATATTGCTGTTTGTTCTGTATTTGATACTCTTGTATCTTTATATTTTAATATAGCTTGTGTATTTGTTGCTAATTTAAAATCAGTATATTGATCATTTGTAGGTGTTAAGTATTGTCTAACACTTACAGGCAATTCGTTATATTTATCGATTCTAGCTTGTAATGTGCTTTCATTTTTAATATCAGCAATGATATCGTAAGTTTCTTGTGTTGGATATACATCAAATGTTACTTTATATGTAACTCCGTTATCTAATAATCCATCTATTTTCCATTCAACTTTACCTGTTTCCTCATTATATGTTGCTGCTGGTGGAGCTGGATTATCTGTTGTTTTCCATTCTACTCCATCTTTATAATATTTAAAACTATTTGGTACAACATCTAATAATTCTATTGCAGTACTTTCTAATCTGTGTGTAGTTCCATCTTCTATTGTAATGTCTGCAAATCCTGCCATTTCAATTTTATTTAATATTTCTGCAAATGCAGCTTGTAGTGCTGCTGTGTTTGATGCTGAGTAATTATTTCCTGATGGTGCTCCGGCGTCTGATGTTATATCAGTCATATAATCGCTACCATAACTTGCACCATATGCAAAAATTGTATAGAAATTATCTTTTCCAACTTTGCTTGCTAATGTAGCTGCATCATCTTTAGCTTGTGTATAACTACGTTCCATATTTGGTTCTTCTTCGTATCCTGAACCATATACGTTATAATCTCTATTCCAGTTATTATATCCGCCATTTGTGCTATGGAATGTTGGAGCTCCATCTGAGAAGAATATTACATATGTTGGATCTTTATCATTCTCTCCAAAGCTTATATTCTGAGCTTGTTTTAATGCAGCTTCCCAGTTTGTTCCACCATTTGCGCTTAAGTTGTTTACTGCAGTGCTATATGTACTGTATGATGTAGTATTTGCTACATCTGTTCTTGCTGTTGTTGCAAATGAAACTAATGCCATTTCAACTGTGTCATTTGGATTATCACCACCATTGTGTGCTAATAATGATTGTGCAAGATTATTTACTGCTTGTTGTGTAGCTTGTAATCTATTTTGATTTGCTTCTTGTCTTGAGTATCTTTGTCCTGTATATTCTGTACCATTTGCGTAAAAATGATATGTTACATTTGGCCAGTATCCTGTTGATGTTCTAGTTAATTGAACATATTCATCTCCTACTTTTCCATATAGGTTGTTTTGATAGTTCCAACCTCCGTTATCATTAGTTTCTGTGTAAGTTACTGTTGATGTTCCTGAGCCATCACCCATACTTCCTGATCTGTCGACAATAACAATTACATTAACTTTAGGTGTAACTTTCTCTGATTCTCCTTTTACATCTAATGATATTGTGTATGTACCATCACCATTAGGTTGAACATCTTTTGTATGTTCTGGTACTTTAGCATCTTCTGCTTTAACATTTAAATAAGTAAATGTTTTTAATCCAACAATACTTGCTACAATTAATAATAAAGCAAATACTATGAATTTTATTTCTGTTTTAATATTTCCTTTCATTGTTCTTTCCATTTTCTAAAACCTCCTATAATTTATTTTCTCTTTTTGCAGCGACTATTAAATATTTCTTCTTATATTTTTTATATTCTTCTTTATTGCTACAAGTCTGTAAAATTATTATTTCATCATCTTTTGCTATTTCTGTATTTGTATTATACATACTTTTATCTTTTAGTTGTTGTAAGTGATTGAACCAATCATCTTGTGTATTAAACTTTAAGTTCATATATTTCCAATCACTTGTCTCTATATAAACTGAGAATATTTTATATGTCCTTTCTTCTTTAGATGTTGTTAGTTTTATGTATTTATTCTTTTCGTAAAAATTTTTGTCATAATATCTTTCTAGCTTACCAAATGCTGTTTCTTTATATTGTGAACTATGTCCAAATATTAAGACTTTTTTACTTTTGTCTAAATCAATTCTATAATCCATATATGTTGTTCCATATTTGTCATCTTCATTATTAATGTTATGATTTAGATAGTATTTATTGTCCTTTGTTTGAACAACTGGTTCTTCAATAATATTACTTACATTTAATAACGCTACTACATCTTTGTTGTTATAATCATTTTGTAATTTTTCTATTATATTTACCTTCTCAATTTCTTTTGCATAAACATTTGTTGTTACAAATGTTTTATTGTTTTGAATTAGTAATATAATGGAAGATGTAATTAGTAATACAAATGTAATTGTTAATATTAGTAATCTAGAGAGATTTTTTCTAGTAACTTTCAATTTGATACCCCCTTTTCTTGTTTTAGGACATACTAAAACCTCTAGATAGCCGTATATATTAATACAAAATATGATTTTTGTCAATAAAATATTATTTATTTTTATTTTTGGTATTATTTAACAATTAATAATTATTTTTCTCACAATTATTTCGACATAAAAAATAAAGAGATGTTTTATAATCTCTTTATTTATAATGCTTTACATTTGTTTTTTAGTTTACACTTTTTATTTTTTGTATATATATGTGTAAAATGTGTAAACCGTTAAGTTTACACATTTTATTATAAATACCATAGTTTCTTGTTGTTTTTCCTTACTTCTTTAATAATTCCGCCGCCCAGGCAAATATCACCTTTATATAATACACAGGCTTGGCCTGGCGTTACTGCTTTTACGCCTTGTGGATACTTTACTAGTATTTCTTCATTATTAATCCACTCTAATTCTACTTCTATATCAGGTTGGCGATATCTAAATTTAGCACAACACTTTGTTATCTTGTCTTCTCCTAACCAATTAATTGTATCTACTATACATGAATCCGTTACCAAATAATCGTTATCTTCTCCTATACATATATACAGTATATTTTTAGATAAGTCTTTTCCTACTACGAACATTCTTTCTTTTGAGCCACCAATATTTAATCCTCTTCTTTGACCTATGGTGTAATTCATTAAACCAATATGTTCTCCTATTACTTCGTTAGTATCTATGTTAATTACTTTACCTGGTTGATTGGGTAAATAGTTCTTTAAAAAATTAGTAAAGTTTCTTTCACCTATAAAACATATTCCTGTTGAATCTTTTTTATTTGCTGTTATTAATCCATATTTTTCTGCTATCTTTCTTACTTCAGATTTATTCATATTACCTATTGGAAATAAAACATTTTTAAATTGTTCCTTGGATACTTGTGATAAAAAATATGTCTGATCTTTATTTAAGTCTTTTGCTTTTTTTAATATTCCATTTTCTAATATTGCATAGTGTCCTGTAGCAATGTAGTCTGCACCTAGTTTTTTTGCTTCTTCTATGAACATATCAAATTTTATATATTTATTACACATTATATCTGGATTTGGAGTTCTTCCTTTTTTTAACTCATCTAAAAAATAAGTAAATACATAATCCCAATATTCTTTTACAAAATCTTTCCTATATAAAGGGATATTTAACTTCTCACATACTTTTACTGCATCATTATAATCTTCTTCTTGAGGACATATTCCTGTATTTGTTGTTGGGGCTCCTTCTATTTCTCCATCTACTAGTGAATCCCAATTTCTCATAAATAATCCTATTACATCATAGCCTTGTTCTTTTAATAAAATTGCTGCTACTGAGGAATCTACTCCTCCAGACATTCCTATTACTACTTTTTTCTTCATAAAATCACTTCCATTAACTACTAATTATTATATATTATTTAATTATTTATGTAAATAAAAAGCTAACTATTTAGTTAGCTTTCTTGCTTTATGGTTTTCTTTTGCTATTTTGTCTATATATCTTTTACGCATTGTCTTTATTGTGTTTCTTGTTATTGGAACTTCATTTTCTAATAAGAAGTTAAACCAATATTCTTTTTCTTCTCTTGGTATGTTAAATCCACTATTAGGAATCATTTTGCCATATTTATCTCTTTGTATATTTATTATATCGGTTCCTTCAATTATTCCCTTTTTTTCTTTTTCCCATATTGCTTCGCTTGTAAAAATATCTTCTCTTAAGAAATTACGTAATAGCATTTTTTCTTCTTTTGTTAAATTGCTTTTACTAATATATCTAGGAACTAATTTTATATATTCTTTATTTTCAATATAAAAGTCTACTATATCATATTTTCTATCACTATTATTATCTAACAATTTATATATTGTTTCTTTTAAAATATTATTTAATTTATCATCTATATTATTTTTATTGTTATTTACTTTTTCTATATATTTGTTATATCTTTCAGGATTTTTCTCTTTGTATAAAGATAATAATCTATAATATCTATCTTTTGACAATGCACTTATTAAATTTGCTTCTGTTATTGTATCACTGCTAATTGCATTTTCAAATAATGGAAAAAATTGTGCATCTTTTTCTTCTTGATTTTCTTTTCTCTTTTTCATTGTTATTTCTTTACTAATAGCTAGTTCCTTTTTCCTTTCTGGCAAAATTACTTCTAATAATTCATTTTTTTGATTTTCATCTCTTACTTGTTCTTTAATTTTTATTACTAGTCTTTCTAGTGTTATTTCACCAGTTTTTGTTATTTCTTTAAGTAAATTCTTTCTTTCTTCTGGTTTTGTTAATAATAGTTTTTGAATTGCTTTACTATACTTTTTTTCTTTGGTGTTATTTTGAATTATTATTTCTTCTTTTTTGATATTTAGAACTTCTTTTGCATAGTTTAAACCTACTACTATTATACTTCTTGCTCCACTATATTCATATAAATCACTATATTGTTTTATTTCGCCTACATTCCAATCACACATAGTACATATATCATAACAATATTTACGCCATGTTTTACGATCAGTTACTTTTAATTTGCGAAATTCATCTATATTTAATATTGTCATTTCTATTCCCCCTTAGACAGTTGTATATGATATCATATTTTGCTTTTTTTGTCAACAAAAAAGTAATTTCTTATGGAAATTACTTATTTTATTATATTTGGTGCTCGTATTCGGACTTGAACCGAAACTCTATTGCTAGAAGTAGATTTTGAGTCTACCGCGTCTACCAATTCCGCCATACGAGCAATTTCTATATTATTATACCATATATTAATAAAAAAACAAGATTATTTATCTTGTTTTATATAGTCATTAATTCAGATTCTTTTTCTTTTAATTTATCTTCTATTATTTTATTATATTTATTTATAAGTTCTTGAACCTCTTCTATAGATGATTTTTCTATATCTTCTGCTAATTTTAATTTTTTAATTTCATTATTAGTATCTTGTCTTATATTTCTTAAGGATATTTTCCCTTCTTCTGCTATTTGTTTAACTTGTTTTACTAAATCTTTTCTTCTATCTTCTGTAAGTGCAGGCACTACTAAAAATATAACTTCTCCATTGTTATTTGGTGTTAGACCAATATTTGCTTCAAATATAGCTTTTTCTATCTCACCTAGTATGCTTTTATCAAATGGTTTAATTGATAATTGTCTTGCTTCTGGTACTGATATATTTGCTAGTTGCTTTAATGGTGTTGCAACTCCGTAATACTCTACAGTTATTCCGTCTAGCATATTTGGATTTGCTCTTCCCGCTCTTACGTTAATAAACCTTTTTTCCATTGAAGATATTGATTCTTCCATTCTACTTTCACATTCTAATAATATTTCTTCATAATCCATAAAAATCACCTTTCTTAATATAATTATATTTTAACATACTTTTTTTCAAAATAAAATATGTATATATTAAAAAAGTACTGATATTCAGTACTTTTTATTAATTTTCTTTCTTGGTTTTTAGAATTAAGCTTGTTCCACCTACTATTGGTAAAAATCCAATTAATAAATATAATCCCATTGGCATCTTATTTGTTCCTGTTGGCGGTACAATTACTGTTGGTGGATTACATTCGCTATCATATGTATCCTTATCTACTTCATCGCCATTTTTACCATAGTATTTGCCATTATTTACTTCACAAATGTGTTTACATTGTTTAGTATATTCTTCAAGTGTTGTTTCATTTCCAAAACTATCAAAATACTTTCCTTTATATACTTCACAGACATGTTCACATTGTTCTTTATATTTTTCTTTTGTTGTTTCTTTTCCGTCTTCTCCGTAGTATTTTCCTTTATATACTTCACAGACATGTTCACATTGTTCTTTATATTTTTCTTTTGTTGTTTCTTTTCCGTCTTCTCCGTAATATTTTCCTTTATATACTTCACAGACATGTTCACATTGTTCTTTATATTTTTCTTTTGTTGTTTCTTTTCCGTCTTCTCCGTAGTATTTTCCTTTATATACTTCACAGACATGTTCGCATTGTTCTTTATATTTTTCTTTTGTTGTTTCTTTTCCGTCTTCTCCGTAATATTTTCCTTTATATACTTCGCAAACATGGTTACATTGTTTGTTGTATGTATCTTTATCTACTATTTTTCCATCTTCACCATAGTATTTGCCATTAAAAACTTCACATACTCTAGTTTCTGGTGTTATTGATAAATCAGTTGAACTAGTTACTTTCATATTTTCACTTCTCATTAACACTAGATCTTGCTTTGTAGTATTAGTTGGTCTATATCTTTCGATATATTTCTTAGTACCTGTAGCAGATACTATTACTCTAATACTTGCTTTTGATGTTACATTGGCTTCTGGCACTCTTATTTTAAATTTTTCTCCACTATTTAATGAAGTTACTTCTTTATTGTTTGAATTTAAAATTACAGTTCCTTTTGGAGCATTTTCTAAACTAATAGTGTATGTTTGTGCGTTTGTTACATTTGCACTTAATTCTTTTGATACATAGTAATAAGTATTATTTTCCTTTACTAAGCTCATTACATTATTGTTAATTACAATTTTAATTGCTGGAGTTGTACTATAATTTTTATGATTCTTTGCTTCATTTGCTAGTGCTTTAGCTGACTTAATAAAGTCTGTATTTGTGTATTTGTTATAACTTTCAGGCATGAAATTATTATAATAAAGCCACATTGCAACTTGTGTTATTTGATAACTTTTATCATCAGTTTTAGTATTATCAATTAAGTATAGTAATCCTCCATCTGTTTCATCTTTAACATAAGTTAAAGTAGCACCTTCGTCTGCTCCTTTTTTTTCTGGTGTAATACACCATGCATATCCAAGTGAAGTATAAAACTTAGCTTCTCTTCTTGCTCCTACGAAGTTTGTATATGTTTTTTTAGTAAGTGTTATTTTTTCGCCTGTTTTGGCGTATACAGTAGTTATTCCTAGGATTGAAATAACTGTTACTATAAATATATATAGTATATTTCTCATACGATTTTTCATCATATATCCCCCCTGTAGCTGATTATTCTAGCACAAACATAATTAAAAAGCAAGTAAAACTTAATAAAAAAGACGAATTATTCGTCTTTTTCTATTTCTTTATTTTCTTCTTCTGCTTTATCTTCTTTAATTTCTTTTTTTGGTAATACTTCTTTTCTTGAAAGATTTAGTTTTCCTTTTTTATCATATCCTGTTGCTTTGGCAATTATTTCATCACCTACTGCAACTACATCACTTGTTTTATTTACTCTTTTATTATCTAATTGTGAAATATGAATTAATCCTTCGCATCCAGGCCATAATTCTACAAATGCTCCAAATTCTTGAACTGATGTTACTTTTACATTATATACTTTTCCAATTTCTGGTTCTCTTACTATATTTTTAATCATTTCAGCTGTTTTCTTTATTATTTCTGGATCTGTATGATATATAATTACTCTTCCATCATCTTCTAAATCCACTTTTACTGCATCTTTATCTTGTACTGTTTTTACGTTTGATGCTTCAAGGATAATTTTTGTTATCATTTCTCCACCACGACCAATTACATCTTTTATCTTATCTGGGTTAATAGTGAACGTTTCTATTTTTGGTGCATATTTTGATAATTCTTTTCTTGGCTCTGGAATACATGCTTCCATTACATCTAATATTTCCATTCTTGCTTTTTTAGCTTGTGCTAGTGCTTCGGATAAAATTTGTCTGCTAACACCTTTTATTTTTATATCCATTTGTAGAGCACATATTCCTTTTCTTGTACCAGCGACTTTAAAGTCCATATCTCCCATATGATCTTCTAATCCTTGAATATCTGTTAATATTGTATATTTATCATCTTTTGTTATTAATCCCATGGCAATACCTGCAACTGGTGCTTTTATTGGTACGCCTGCTGCCATTAATGATAAACAACCTGCACATATTGATGCTTGACTTGATGAACCATTGCTTTCTAACACTTCGCTTACAACTCTTATAGTGTATGGGAATTCTTCTTCTGAAGGTATAACCTGAGATAACGCTCTTTCTCCTAATGCACCATGACCTATTTCTCTTCTTCCTGGTGCTCCATATCTTCCAGTTTCTCCTACACAAAATGCTGGGAAGTTATAATGATGCATAAATCTTTTAGCATCTTCTATTCCTAATCCATCTAATATTTGATGTTCTCCTAAGGCTCCTAATGTTGTTGTTGATAATACTTGGGTTTGTCCTCTTGTGAATAATGCTGAGCCATGTGTTCTTGATAATAAATCAGTTCTGGCAGATAATGGTCTAATTTCATCCATTTGTCTACCATCAGGTCTTATATGTTTATCTATAATTAAACTTCTTACTTGTTCTCCTTCAATATTATCTACTATTTTTTTAACATCATTTAAAATACTTTCTATTTCTTCTTTTTCTTGATATTTTTCATTAAAGAATTCTAGTGTGTCTTCTTTTACTTTGTCTATTGCAGCATATTTTTCTAATTTATCTTTTATTTGAATTGCTTCTAACATTTTATCTTCAGCAAATTCACTTACTTCTTTAATTAAATCTTCGTCTAATACTTTTAATTCAACTTCAATTTTTTCTTTACCAATTTCTTTAGTTATTTTTTCTTGGAATTCTACTAACTCTTTAATTGCTTCATGTCCAAACATTAAGGCATCAACCATATCTTCTTCTGATACTTCTTTTGATCCTGATTCAACCATATTTATAGCGTCTTTAGTTCCTGCTACTGATAGAGTAATATCGCAGTTTTCTAATTCTTCTGCTGTAGGATTAATTATAAATTTTCCATCGACTCTTCCTACTACTACTCCTGCTACTGGTCCATCAAATGGTATATCACTTATCATTAATGCAAGTGATGAACCAAATAATGCTGTCATTTCTGGTGTACAGTCTTGATCTACTGACATTACTGTATTTATTACTTGTACTTCGTTTCTAAATCCTTCAGCAAATAATGGTCTAATTGGTCGATCAATTAATCTTGCTGCCAATATTGCTTGATCTGTAGGTCTTCCTTCTCTTTTAATAAATCCTCCAGGTATTTTTCCTACTGAATATAATTTTTCTTGATAATTAATTGTAAGTGGAAAAAAATCTGCTGATGATGCATTACTACTCATTACACATGCTGTTAATATTGCTGTTTCCTCGTATCTTACTAAGCAAGCTGCATTTGCCTGCTTTGCTAATTCTCCAACTTCAACTATTATTTTTCTTCCCCTGAAATCAAATTCAAATTTTCTTTCTTCCATACGTCCTTCTTTCCAAAATAAGAGCACTCAAAAAAACGAGTGCTCAATTTTATACTTATTATTTTCTTAATCCAAGTTTACTTACTATATCTCTATATTTCTTTACATCTGTTTTTACTAAATAATTAAGTAAACTTCTTCTTTTACCAACTTTAATTAAAAGTCCACGTTTAGAATGTTTATCTTGTTTATTGTTTTGTAAGTGTTCTGTTAAAGCATTGATTTCTTCTGTTAATATTGCTATTTGAACTTCAGGTGAACCTGTATCTTTTTCATCTCTAGCATATTTTTTTATTATCTTTGCTTTTACATCTTTTTTTAATGCCATTGTTTTTCCTCCTTTTATTTATTTCACCTTTTTCCTAGTAAAATGTAAGAGGTACAAGATACCAAGCAAAAGGAACAATTTAATGATAATATAAAAAATCTTTTTTGTAAATACTTTTTATTTAATTTCTTTTCTTAATTTTATCATAGCACATATATTTATTATTAATAAATATATTATTAGGTTATCTATTATTGACCATATTATAGATGATTTTATTACCATACCTAAAAACGAAAAAATTATAATTACTACTTTTATAATTATTATATCTATATTTGTTATTTTATTTTTTATATATTCAATTGCTTTAATTGTATAGAAATATGAACATAATATTGTTGATATTGCAAATAAAAGAATAATTATATTAATGTATATTTTACCACTTAATCCGTAAAAGTTATTATATATATTTAGAAGAATTTCTATTCCATTTATTTTTCCAATATAATTATTACTATAATTTATCACTATAATTCCTGTTAAAGAAATTATTATTAGCGATATAAAATGTACACCTATTAATTGAACCATAGCTTGTTTTTCTCTATTATTACTAATTGTTGATGAAATACTAGAAGTTCCTATTCCTGATTCAGTAGCAAATATTCCTCTATAAAAACCTGCTGTTATTATTTTTAATAGTTTATTATTATTAATTCCATCTTTTATTATTATTTCTATAATTCTAATTATATTTATTTTAAATAATAATGGTATTGATACTATAATATATATTAAACACATTAATGGGACTATTTTAGAAGTAATTGTAATAATTTTTTCTAATCTATTAAATATTAATAATGATATTATTAATAATATAATAATAATTGTTAATTTGCTGTTAATAATATTTAATTCTATTAATGATTTATAAATAGTATTTGTTTGTATTCCAACAAAGCCAATTTCATATATAAATATTAATAGCATTGTATATATTAGTGCTATCCTATTATTTAATCCTTTCTTTATATAGCTAAATACTCCATTCTGGTATTTGCTTCCTAAAAAAGTTTCACAATATGTTAGTATGGATGATAACGACGTTATTATCCATATCCATAATAATACACCTGGCCCATTTATATATATAGCTATACTTATTCCTGCTATAGATCCTACTCCTATTTTGGCACCTAATGACATAAATAATGCTTTTAAATCATTACTATTACTTTCTCTTATTATATTATTCATTTTTTTTACATCATAATTTTTATAATTTAGTTTTATTACAAAATAAAAACTTGATACTAATATTATTATTATGCTTATATATTTTAAAATATCATTATAGTTATTAAATATATTATGATTAATTTTTTTTAGTAATATTAATAGCAATAATAATATTATAAAATTTATATTTTTTTTCATATTACAATTATATTAATTATATTTTAAAAAATGTCTAAATTAGGTTATAGTAATACATTTTTTATTATAATTATCATATGTTATATTGAAATATAAAAAAGGGGTGGATTGATATGAATAATAATCAAGATAAAAATAATTGTTGCGATAATTGTATTTCTAATATATTAAGGGTTATATTGATATTACAGGAAAATGCTGAATGTGGTGATTCTTGTTTAGATACATGTGATAGAGGTTTTTTAGGTCAACAGTTCTCTATGGTTCTTTATAATACTAGACCTATTGTTTTATATACTTGTACCACTGGAAATACGCCATTATCTATGCCTATAAGCAAAAGTCCTACTGAAACTACTACTTCTTCAATATTTAGATTAGAAAAATTAGATAATTGCTGTGCTACTTTTAGAGTTTTAGTTGCTGATACTACTGGTGACGTTCCTACTTATACTTCTACTAACTCATTCTTTACTATTAATTTAGATTGTTTATGTATTATAAGATGTTTAGACGATACCAATGTGTCAGATGTTTAAAAAAGAAGCTTATGCTTCTTTTTGTTTTTTATTCTTTTTATTACTTTCTATTGCTACTCTTTGTACTAACCCTAATGATATCATTAGATTAATTACATAACTTCCTCCATATGATAAGAATGGTAATGGTAATCCTGTTAATGGTCCTAATCCCAATACTCCCATTAAATTAATTACTATATGTAAAAAATAATACATACATATGCCATATGCTATTAAAGAACTTGTTAAATCATTAGCTCTTCTTGCTATAATATATATTCTATATATTATAAATAAATAAAGTATTATTATAATTATTCCTACTATTAATCCCCATTCTTCAACTATTATTGGAAATATGAAATCGGTGTATGATTCTGGTAGATATAGGTATTTTTGGGTACTCATACCTATTCCTTGCCCTGTAATATTCCCGTTTTTAAAAGCTATGAAACTATTACATAATTGATATCCGGATTCTTCTTGATATCTTTCACATGGATCTTTAAAATTAAATCTTTCTAATTGGTATGGCTTTAGTAAATATCCCTTGGCAAATATAAATACTATTGTTAAAACAAATATTAATACTATTATTAATGATGAAAATTTAAAACGACATAGTTTACCCATTGGAAGTGAAAAAAACATGAAGAAACTTATTAATGCTATTACTGATGCTGTTCCAAAATCTGGTTGTATTGCAACTAATACAAATATTATAAATACTGGTAATAATGGTTTTATTAGTATCCATGTATTATTCAAGTTTGTTTTGTTCTTGTTGTAATAGTGTGCCAAATATACAATTATAATTACTTTAGCAAATTCACTTGGTTGAATATTTATAGGTCCTAATTGAAACCAACTTTGAGCATTTTTAGCAACATATCCATATGCTGTTAATCCTATTAGGCCCGCAATTATTATTACCATTAAAAAACAAGAAAGTGTTTTATACGCTTTAATTGGTATTCTTGTTACTATAAAAAAGATTATAGATCCAACTGCTACAAATATTAATTGTTTAAAAAAGTAGATATATGGACTTGAACCATATCGCATATAACTTTCCATACTTGAAGCACTTAACACCATTACTAAACCAAAAATAAAAAAAATTATAGTTGTTATTAATAAAGGTTTGTCTATTCTTTTAAATACTTTTTTCATTTTATCAATCCTTTAGTATATAATAACATATTACTATAATTTTTTAAATATTTTTTTGTTTACTTTACATATAGAAATTAATCTTTAATATTGTTTCTTAAAAAATCTATATTAATAAATTTTCTGCTTGCTAAGAAATCACACATATGAACAAATCTTTGTTCTGCTGTTACAGGTTTTGGTAATACTTCTTTTTTTAGGTATGTATCATAGGTCCATTCTCCCATGTGAGATTCAATCATACGACATAGTTTTCTTATATCATCTATATCCATTATTAATTTTTCTTTGTTTTCCATTATATATTTAGACATTAATAATGGATGGTCAAATTTCGTATATTTATCGTGTTCTAATCCACTTTTTAATCCATCATGTAATATTAAAGCCATTATTATTAAATCTTTATCTCTATCGCTAAATTTGCAACCTATAGTATTATTTGATAGCAACTCGTATGCAAATCTTACAGCAGCTTTTGTATGTCTTACTAATCCATTTTCTCCTAAAGCATATTTAGGGTGATATTTCCCTGTTGATGATGCTGGAATTTCAAAAAAATAATCAGGTAGTAATTTTATTAATGTTTTGATATCTTTAACTAATTCTTCATCTTTAATATAACTTATTTCTTTTTTAAAATAGTTTATCTTTTCCATAATTTAACCTACTTATCTATATGTACATCTATTTGATTAAATGGTATTACTATATTATTTTCATCAAATGCTACTTTTATTTTTCTTAGTAATATCCTTTTTATTTGATATTGTTTATTTGGAGAACATATTACTTCTAATGCATAATCAATATTGCTTGATTCAAAGCCATCTACACCTAATAGGTTTGCTTCTTTTACATATTCTTCTTTTTTTATATCTTCAATTATACTTCCTAATACATTTTCTACTTTATCTATTTTTTCTTCGTAGCTAAAAGGTACTTTTAAATATATTTTAGGATTACTTAAGTTGTAATTAATTACTTTTGTTAATGTTGAATTTGCCAATATCATTACTTCTCCAGTATTTGCTTTTATCTTCGTCGTTTTTAATCCCATTGATATTACTTCTCCCTTAAAATTATCAACTGTTATCCAATCACCTACTGAATAAGTATTATCAAATACAATGAATATTCCTGCTAAAAAATCTTTAATTATGTCTTGAAAAGCTAAACCAATAACAAAACTTGCTATTCCAAGTGAAGCAATAATTTTATCTGTATTTACTTTATATACATTTAAAATATTTATTATTACTATTACAGCTATAATATATTTAATAATATTATTAATTAATCCTATTAGAGTGTTTTTTCTTTTTAAATTTCCTTTACTAATTATTTTACCATCTACTTTGTTATTAATATTATTAATTTTCTTTGTTATGAAGTAGAATATATAATATATTATTATTCCAACAAATATATATACTAATGGTAGATAGAATTGTTTTGATGTTATTATATTATTTAATTCTTTTATCATATAATACCTCCAATACTTAATTTTTAGTCTAGCATAGTCATATTATTGTTGTAAATAAATTTAACTCTAGGATAAAACAATTCTTAATCCATATTCTGTATTTTTATCACCGGTTGAATTATTATAGTCAAATATGCTTCCTGCTTCTTCGTAATTATTTCCTCTAACAAACCATGGATAATCTGAATTTATGAATGATTGGTCTTTATTACTATTCCATGTTTTATTATTATCTAGTGTTACTTCACTAGTAGCGTCGCCTATTCTGGAATTAGTTAAACTATTATTTGAATATATATCATAATATTTTGTTGATAAATAATTTGTATTGTTCCATTCGTTACCGGATTCTTTAATATTTAGTGATTTATTGTCATTTATCATATTACCCATTGAAAATTCCTTTAATCCACCAAGTAAATCGTATACTCCATATATTGTTTTTGTTGTACTTGATATTTTTGATATATCAAAATCATTGGTTTTATTATTATCAACTATTTGGAAACCATCATATGTATAATTTCCTTCGTCTGATGATTCTTTACTATCGGTATTTCCTGATGATCTTCCAGTAATTCCTAATTTGGAATTGTTACTTGGGATTGCACATGATTCATCTTGGCAATATCCATAATCACTATGTGAAAGATACGCTATAGCACCCCACTCTATATTTTTAATTAGATGTGCATCTATATTTGAATTAGAATTATATTCATTTATTTTTTTTGCTAAATTAAATCCAGTAGATATGTTTATATTTCTTATAGCTTTTTGATTTGGTAAAATTGTTGGTTTATCTAATCCTCCTGTAGTTTCAAATTTTCCAATCCATAGACCGGTTATTTCTTTTCCACCATATGTAAATGCAGGATGTGTATACCATATTTCTTCTTCTATATTTGTATTTATTATGGTATTATCAATCTTACAAATATCGTTTTTTTCATTTTTAATATTTTTGTTATATGTACAATTCAAGTTTCCTGTACTTTTACTGCCAGCTTCAAATTTAATATTTATTCCTTTTTCTTTAGCACTATATATGTAATTGTTTTCATTTAGTATATTTCTTGTTACATTCCATACTTGATATTTATATCTAGGTATCCAAACAAAAAATGCTAATATGTCTTGGTCATTAATTATTGTTCCTGGTTTATTATTCAAATAATTACTTCTTGTGTTATCGGTTACTATCACTGCATTTGCCCATATTTTTTCATCTTTAGCGTAATTATACCATTTATATTTCTCATTTGTATTTGACTCATCAGCTTTTAACCATTTGTTTAATTCGGCATCGTAATAAACTGGTATTAAATTGTTATCTAATTCTGGTTCATTTACATTTTCTTTATCTAGATTTGCTATTTCTTTAGTAATTCTTTCTCCACTCTTTTTTAATTCTCCTCCATTTTGTATTCCATTGTTTATTCCTAATGTGATTTTAACTAAATTATTGCTATTATTTATTATTTTTAATGAAATTACTTTTGTTTCTTTATCTAATATTGTTCCACTAGGTTTAGAATTGCTTTCTTTTAAATAACCAATTGTTATATCATTATTGTCTTTATCTAAATTATAGTATAGGGCATATGATAAAGTTAGTTCTTTGTCATTTTTTATTAGAACGTCTATGTATTTACTATCATTTTCACTTATTAATATTTCATTTTCTTCTTTTCCACCAATTACAAATTGATATGTTTTTGTGTTGTTACTATAGCTTATTCCAGCACTATCGGTTAGTAGTGAAAAAGTTTGGTATAATCCCATTATTATTAAAACTATTATAATAATAAGTATAAAGGCAAATTTTTCTTTTCCAAATTTACTAATAAAACTCTTTATCATTTTATCACCCTTTTATTATAATAATTATAACAAAAAAGAACTATTTTATCAATAGTTCCTATTTAGTTTCTTCTAATTTATCAAGGATTTTCTTAGTAACAACAGTTGCTTGTTTTCTTATTTTTTTTGATGCCTCTTCTAGTACTGGAGTTCCTTTTTCTTTAGCTAAATCTACTAATTCATCAGCTTTCTTTTTTAATTCTTTACCTTTTTCTTTAGCTAATTTTTCAACTTTCTCTTTGTCTAATCCTTCCAATTCAATTCTCATGTCTTCTACTTTGTTTAAAAATTCATCCTTTACTTCGTTAACATCTATTTCTTTTAATTTGTCAACGAATTTATCCATTTGTGCTTTTAATTCTTTTCTGTTTTCTTCACCACTTTTTGGTGAAAATAATGCACCAAGTCCTACTCCTACTCCTAAACCAAACAACATTTTTCCAAAACCTTTTTTACTCATCTATATCATCATCTTCCTTTCTTTTCTCTTTTACAAATATTTTTTTCAATACGTTAGATATACCATCTACTATTTTATCACTTACTAATGCCATCGAATCTGTTATTGTGTCGACAAAGCCTAGCATTTTGTTTACTTTATCAACTTTTTGTTCTACTTCACTTATGATATTATCTACTTTATTTATTGTGTTAATTAATTTAATTCCTAGTATAATTAGTACAACTAGTAACACCGCTCCTAAAATATATAATATCATCAATAAAAAACTATTAATATCTACCACTTTTTATTCCTCCTTTTCATCATACATTGAATCTATTAGATTAAATAAATCATCTGTTAATTCTAAGTCTTTTTCTTTTGGTTCTTCTTCTCCCATACTCTTTTTTATTGTAGATAGTAAATTAATGCTACTTTTTACTGGAGGAATTTCTTTTGAATCCTCTTTTTCTTTATTATCTTCGACATGATTTACTATTTTTACATCTTCTTCTTCATCTAAGTATATTGGATCAATATCTTGCTTTTTTTCATATGTTACTCCATAATCAAAATAATTTTCTTCAGCTTCATCTAATGTTATATCTTTTTCTTCATGTTTTTTTCTACACATTTCTTTTTCATCTTTTTTATCACTTTTATTACATGATTGTGCTTTTTTTAAGTATTCACAATTTTCGCACATTAAATTATCTTTTATATCTTCTTCTAATGTTTTATTTGATTCAAAAGCTTTTTTTCTGACGCTATCAAAATCTACATTTTTAGAATGTCTACTAATTTCATAATTTCCACCTTTTCTTGTCGCTACTTCACTTGGAATATAATTTTTATCTAATACCCCAAATATTGGTGAAATAATTGGTGAGGCCTTAAATCTTTTAATTTCTTCAGCATCTTCTTTTTTATCCTTATATAGCTTAGAAACTTTTGTTTCTAATTTTGGTTCTTCTTTTTCTATTATTTTATTATAACTTACTGGTTTTGGTTCTTCTTCAATTTGAGGTGTATGTCTACTTGCTCTTGTTGGCTCAATAAAATCACTATCTTCAAAAACAGGAAATTTAAAAGTATTCTCTTTTGGTTCTTTTATTTCAGCATCCATTGGCTTAAATTCTTCTGTTATTATTGGATTATCTTTTTCTTCTTTTTCTTTATCTGTTTTTTCTTCTTTTGTTTTACTTTTTCCTAATTTGCTTTTTTTCTCTTTTTCTTCTTTTTCTATTTTTTCTCTCATAAAAGTTGGTAATTTGTGTTCTTTAGTTTCTTCTTTTTTTATTTCCTTAATTTTGACAGGCTCGTCTTCCTCAATTACTTCTTCATCAGTAAATAAATTTTTAAACTTCTCCATTAATCCCATTAACAAGCACCTCTTTCTTCAACTATTCATCAGGAAGTTGTATTACTTTTTCTTCTTCCTTTTCCTTTTGAACATATTCTTCTAGGTATTCTCTAAATTTGTTACTAGCATCTTCCGGCTTATCTAATTCATATGTTACTTCTCTAAACGTTCCTACACTTTCATCTATTGTTTTTTCAATTATCTTATCATTATAATCTATATTATTTAATATTATTGTACCTAATGTAACTACTTTATTTAATTTATCTTTTGTTGTGTACGCTTCTATTTTAGAATAGTTATATACTATTTTTACTAAATACTTATTGTCTTCTTCTGTTATTTTTATATAACCTTTTTTACCATTATAACTTATTTTTTTATAATAATAACTATTTATTTCTTCTTCATATGTTAATTCTTTTTTATAATAATAGCTTACTATATCAACGTATAAATATATATCGTCATTGTCTATTAAAAATTTTTGATTATAGTCGTAGTTTTTAATTAATTTTACTCCCTTTGGTATATAGAATTTATATCCTCTTGCTACTTCATTTGTTATTATCTTTTTTGAAAGACATTCTATAATAATATCGTTATAATTATTATCTTCTTTTTCTATTCTTGTACATCCTGTAGAGAGTATAACTAATAACATAATAAAAATTATTTTTTTATGCATAAATAGCCACCTACTCTTTTTTATTATAACAAAAAATAAATTAAAATAAAATACTTTGATTAAACTTTTTTCTTTTTTTTTATATAATAAAATGAAAGGAGATAATTATGTATAATTCAAATTTTAGATATAGACCTATTCCTAATAATAATAGATTTGTTGGCGGTGGATTTGCTGTTCCCTTTATTTTAGGAGGAATCACTGGTGGTTTGCTTGCTCCAGCCTTTTATCCTAGACCTTATTATTATCCACCTAGACCAATGCCTTATTATTCTTATCCTATATATTATTAGTAGCAATTGTCTATTATTTTGGTATTAACAACACCATTATGTTTTTCTGATTCAATTACAAGGCAATCGCTTAATTCTTTATTATCGATTGGACTTGTAAAATTATTATAATATCCTTTTTCTTTTAGTATGCTTACTTTAAATCTTGTTTTATTATCTTTCCAAGTAATATTACATTCAATAGTTCTATTATCACATTCTTTTATATATAAATTAGATGCTTTTATTATGTTGTTTTTCATTAGTGAATATGATTCATTCTTTGTTACACTTAGTGTTTTTCCTATTTCTTTTGCTACTACTATTAAAGCTATTGATATAATAACTAAAGCAGCTAATACTTCAGTTAAAGTAAATCCTTTATTATTCATTATTCTTTATTTATATGAATTAAATTTTCATATACCTCTTCTAATGCTCTTCCTATTGGTTTTTCTGACTTATAGTCTTTTAGATCCATTTGGTAATAATTAGTTTTTGTCATTTCTTTGCTTCTATTTGCAACAATATAAACTAATGCATATTTTGAATCTACTACATTTAATATCTTATCTATTGATGGATATATCATTATTTCACACTCCTCTTTATTATATAATTACTATAATACAATATAAAAAAAAAGACAAGTGATTTTACATTTTATTAGACATATTTTATAAAAAAAAGAAAGTTATTTAAACTTTCTTTTTTATAAATCATTTCTATCTCTTAAAAATGGAGGAACATCAAAATCACTGTCTAAATCTTCTCTACTTGTTACATCTTTATATAGTTCTTCTCTTTTTCCATTTATATTATGATATAGTGGTTCACTTTGTTCTTCGAATCCTGTAGCAATTACTGTTACAATTACTTCATCATTTAAATTTTCATTTATTACTGCTCCAAAGATTGTATTTATATCTGTATTAGCAGCGCTTCTTATTATTTCAGCAGCTTCTTCAACTTCGAATAATGTTAATGAAGCTCCACCTGTTACATTAATGATAGCATCTGTAGCTCCATCAATAGAAGTTTCTAATAATGGACTTGATACTGCCTGTTTTGCTGCTTCTACAGCTCTTCCTTCTCCTGAACCTACACCAATACCTATTAAAGCATTTCCTCTGTCTTTCATTACTGTTTTTACATCAGCAAAATCAAGGTTAACCAATCCTGCTACTGCTATTAAGTCAGATATTGATTGTACACCTCTATGTAGTACACTATCTACTTCTCTAAAGGCATCTAACATTGGTGTAGTCTTGTCAATTAATTCTCTCAATCTATCATTTGGAATAACAATTATGGTATCAACGTGTTTTTTTAATTCTTCTAGTCCAGCTAGGGCTTGATCCATTCTTTTCTTTCCTTCAAAACTAAATGGTTTAGTTACTATTCCAACAGTTAAAGCGCCTAAATCTTGAGCTATTTCAGCAATTACTGGTGCTGCTCCTGTTCCAGTACCTCCACCCATACCACATGTTACGAATACCATGTCTGCTCCTTTTAGAGCATCTTCTATTGCAGCCTTACTTTCTTGGGCAGCTTCTCTTCCTATTTCTGGATTTGCTCCTGCTCCAAGGCCATCTGTTAATTCACTTCCAATTTGTAATTTAGTTTCTGCTAATGATTTATTTAAGGCTTGAACATCTGTATTAGCTACAATAAAATCTACTCCTTTAAGGCCCGATGAAATCATTCTATTGATAGCGTTACATCCTCCACCACCAACTCCGATGACTTTTATTTTAGCTAATTGGTCCATTTCCAATCCTTCCATATTATTCATTTTTATCCTCCTTACCCACTATAAATCCCCCAAAAATTTTATTTAATATCGCATTGTCTTTTTTTAATTTATTATTTGGAGTCACCAATTTTGTTTCTTCTTCTATATCAAACATTGTGTATTCTCTTTCTCTTGATTCCATTTTGAATGCAAAGTATTTTATCATTCCTAAAGCAGTTACATATTTATTGTCTCTTGCTCCTAAAGTTGTCGAATTATATATAATTACATCTTTCCCAAATACTTCATAAGCTATATTTTTAAATGATTTAATTTCCGTTAAACCACCAGTTAGAACAATATAATCTATATTTTTATCTGTTAATGCTCTTATTTGTTTTTTTGCTAAAGATAATATTTCTTGCATTCTGCTCATTGTAACTTCCGATACTTCTAATTGATTTAATTTTACTAATTCCCCTATGCTGTTTTTAACTTCATATGTTTCATTTAACTGACAAAATCTTTTATGACTACTTGCAAATTTTTCTTTTAGAGCTCTTCCATCAAAGATATTTACTCCAAATACATATGAAATATCTTTTTCTATATTAACTCCACCAATTTGTAAAGTATTGTTATCAGTAATTACTCCCTCTTCAAAGATGCTTACATTTGTTGTTTCATGACCTAAATCTATTATTGCACCAGTTAATTTATCAATTTTATCGTTTCTTACTTCGAAGTAATCTGATAATCCTGATAGAGTTATATCTACCACTTCTAATCCTGCTGCTTCTACTACTCCTAAAACTGAATAAATATTCTTCTTTGGTGTTGATATCATTATACCTTTAATTTCTAATTTTTGTCCATTTTTACCTACCGGTTTACTAATTCCTTCCTTTTCATCAATTATGTATTCCGTAGGTATTACAGTTACTAATTCGTAGCCTTCATCTATTTGATTGTATATTGAATCTTTTATTGCTCTATTTATATCATTACTTGTAATAATTTTGTCTTCATTTGTTATATCTATTATGCCTTTTACTTTTTTGAATTTGGCATTATAATCAGGAACATTTACTATTACTTTTTTAATTGGTATTCCTAGTGATTCATTTATTTCTTTTATGGCATTTTTAATTGATTCTATTACATAGCTAGCTTCTACTATTAATCCCTTTTTTAATCCTTTTGATTTTACACATGTGCTTGCTAAAATATGTAATTTATCATTTATATATTCACCAACTATTATCTTTATTGAATATGTACCAATATCAATACTTGTATATATTTTTTTCATATTATCTATCTCCTAAATGAATGAACTAGCAATTTAAGACAAAATTTTCATTTTATACAATAAATATATGCTATGGTATGCCACCATACATAATAATTATATATTAAACGATTTTCTATGTCAATACAATTTATTTATTATAAAGTAAAGAGAAGTCAATTATTATTGACTTCTCTTCCTTTTTTTACTTTTAGTTAATGAGACTATTATTGTTACTATTGTGACTAATAACGTTACTCCTATTAATAGTATTATATATTTCCTATAATCCTCATTTGTTTTTTTATAAATACTTAACTCTTTGTCATTATATCTAGCTATTGTTTTTTCTTTTTCATCATATTGATAAAATGCCTTATTACCAGTAGCTACATTAATACCATATATTAGACTAAATTCTTCTTTTTCATTTGTCTTATATACATCTACATCTTGTTCGTCTATTTTTATACTGTATTTCTTATAATTATTTAATGTTTTATTATAGTCCACAAGTTGTAAGAAAGTATTTCCTACATTTATGTATTTATATTCTTTGTATTCTTTATTATTCTCGTTATATATGAAATATTCTAGTTTATTATCTTGATCTTTTAATACTACTAATCTTGTTTTTGTTACTTTATTTATGTATGATATAACATCTTGATTATCAATTTTTATTTTTTCTTCTTCGTAGTATTCTAATTTTTTTATGTTATCATTTTTCTTTTTAACTACAGTATAATTTTTATTATTAATTGTTACATTAATTGGCTTTAAATCTTTTACTGTTACTGTTATTATATATTTTTTTTCATTACCATTTTCTGCTGTAACTTTTATTTCAACCTTATTTTCTCCTTCAGTTAGAGTTATTTCTCCAGTTCCTTTTATTTCGGCACTTTTATCGTTAGTTGTTCCTTTTATACTTATCTTTTCTACGTCTTCGTTTACTTCTAATATGTATTCTAATGTGTCTTTATTAAATTTAGGACTTATTTCATATCCTTCAACGCTTAAATTAGATAGAGTATTATCGCTGCTTTTTTCTTTAATACTATTTTTAGTTTCGTTAGTTGTTCCAGTTCCACCACTAGAGTTATTGTTTGTTACAGTTATTGTAATACTTTCATCTTTTAATGAATATTCTCCATCTTTAGCTAATTCTCTTAATCTTACATTTTGTGTTTTACATGTTATCGTACCACTAGATGTTGGTACTACTTTAACGCTTCTTGTAAGAGATTTATTAGCAGTATTTAGATCTTCATAAGTTAAATCTATACCATTACCCACTCCAGCGCCACTACAGTATATACTACCTGCTGCTGTGTATATACCTGAATCTGCAGATATTGTTGCAGTAATTGTAACTTGATTTCCTTTATTAATTGTACTGTTACTACTTTTTATTGTAACACTTGAAGCATATGCGTTATTTTTTAATGTTATAAACAAAAATAGTATAAATAATATTTTAGATATTTTCTTCATAGTAACACACCTCTATTTGTTTAAATCAGTATATCCGTTTATTTGTCTTAATATTGCTAAACAGTCATCTTTATCTATTTTGCCATCTTTATTAGCATCAGCAGAAGTAGAATATGCACCATTTAGTTTCGTATAACCATTTATTTGCCTTAAGATTGTTAGACAGTCATCTTTATTTATTTGTCCATCTCCATTGATGTCTCCATATATTACTGCAGTATAAGTCTTAGTTCCGTCACTACCTGTAATAGTTATAGTATCTCCTGTTTTGAATATACCTTCTGTTTTAACATTATTATTTGCTGATTTAATTGTTATTGTAACATATTTATTATAGCTTATAACATTAGAAATCAATTTTGCTACATTTGTACCAACGCTTATTCCAAATAAATAATCTCCATTATACTTAAATCCTGAATGATTCATAATATCTGCTACTGGTTTCATATTTTCTTCTGGCTTTGTTTCATTATTAGTAGCTTGATTATTATTTTGTGATGTAGTATTGGAATTATTGTCCTGGATAGTTGCTTCCTCTCTTATGAAATTTATTGTATACGTTTTGTTTTTACCATTTTGTGATGTTATAGTTATTTTTTGAGTTTGGTTATTTGAATTAATTGTAATATTACCTGTACCATTTACTTTAGAAGTGCTAACAATAGGTGTTGCGTTTATACTTACAGATTTTACATCACTTTTTAAATAAACGTTATAATTATAAGTATTATATTTAAATCCTGATACTAAAGAATTGTTTACTTTTAATTCTTTTAAATAGTTATTTGGATTACCTAACTTAGGTGCTGTTACTGCATAATTAGACATATTGTTATAAACTGGTATTGTAAATGTTATGCTTTTATTTAGATAATTTCCTAATGATACATATGATTTATATGCTGAGTTAGTTTCTTGTACTGCTGCTGCTAAATTTTGCATATATTGATGATCATAATGACCATTATTTGTAGATATATCAAATTTTTCATAATACATCGTATCTTGATTTATTCCAACATATTCATTGTATATAAATAATGAACCACCATATATTCCATTATATGGAGTATTCCATCCATTATTCATAGCATGGATCATTCCGTTTAAAACTTTATTTGTTCCATAAACATTAATATTAAAGAAATTATAATAACCAGAATAGTTCTTACTATTATATGTAAATGTTCCTCCTAGTCTTGGATCAGATGTAGATAATCCTGATATTTCTTGTTTTATACGACTTGCTATATGAACAGAACTAATGCCTACTTTCTTTGTAGCATCAACGATATCCGTCTCTACATTATTAGAATATCCTTTGTAAACAGTAGGCCAAAAAGATTGAGCTGATAATATTTGTGATATTGTTGAGGTGTCATGAGCACTATTGTATTTTAAGCTTTCAAAAGCAAATATATATTTTTCATTTAAATAATTTCTTGGATCCATATAATAAGCAATTGCTTCTTTAGAAGCGTTGTACCAATTATATTCTGTTGGATAATAGCTAAATTTATTAGTTTCTATATTGTAAGTATTGGAATCCATTGAATAATATCCTATATCAAAAGCTCCACCTTCTAGTAAATTTCTTCCATATATACCTTCGGCATTTACTACGTCATTATAGTTTAGATTAATTTTTTCAGCTTCAAATGTCCAGTTTGTATGTCTAGCATGAATTTCTGCTAAATAAGTTAAATAACTATCTGGAAATCCTTTGTTTTTTAGTGATGAATAATAATTATTTAAATTTTCTTTAGTATAATAATAATTTTGTGCTGTTTTACTTAATTTTGTAGTATTAACAAAATATCCGCATATCCATCCTGTGTTGCCTCCACTAGTAACATTATAATAATATGGGCATGTATTTCCTGTATTTTCTTTTATATCATTTATTTTTACTGAAACGCCACAGCTAACAGTTTTTCCTGTACTACTTCCTCCGGCTGTACTTCTTAGTGTTACATCGCCAGTATCTTCGTAACATAAGATTGTCCCATCACCATCGGGTTTACTATCGTATTTTTCTTTTACATAACTATCGTCACTATATTCAGAATTATTTACTGTTGTTGTACTATTTAATTTAATAAATGTTCCACATGAATATCCGGTATAGTTTCCATAATTAACTTTATACCAGTTGTTGTCGCATCCATTTCCTGTTCCGGCATTAGTATCTAAAATATTTAATTCTGTATTATTATAAAAACTTGTTATATATGAACCACTAGTAGTTGGTCTATCTCTTAGAGTTAAAGAATCGTTTACATTAACTATTCCTGTTAGGGCTTGTACATCTAATGAAAAAATAAATAATAATGCTATAAATAATATTAATAATTTATAATTCTTTTTCATTAAATTCACCTACTTCTCTTTATACTATTTTAATTATATCAAACTTCGACATTTATTTCTATTATTTTTAATATTTTACTTTTTTTATTTAAATTTGTGTAAAGTAAAAAAATAATACTATTTCTAGTATTATTTATAAGTTACATAGTTATTTTCCTTTACTATCTTACCATTTTCTCCTAATTCTGCTGTTACTTCTTTGTTCTCTAAATATAAATCCTTTACTCCAGTCGCAATAATTTCCTCTTCATCATCTTTGGATATGTTTTTAAAATATAGGGTTCCATTTCTTAGATAGAATTTATAGTTAGAGGCTCCTGCAAATCCTGTAGCACTTACTACTTTGTCTCCACTTACTTTTACTTCTTCTCCATCTTGGTTAGTAAATTCTTCTGTTTCATCATACTCTTCTTCCTTAGTTTCTTCATTATTTATAATTTCTTTTGTTTCTGTTTTATCATTATTATCTTCAAAGTTTATTTCTTTTTTGGTTGTGCTTTGTATTATAAATACTGCTATTCCCACTAATATAAAGAATACAGCAACTGTTAATACAGCGTTCCAATTATTATCTTTTTTCATATTATCACCTCTATTATTATAACATATATATTATATATTTAAAACTACTATTACTAATCTTAATATTTGTAATAGTGTACATATAAAGTATATTTTTGTGTTTACTAAAAATACATTTAATATTTTATTTATTCTTTCTTCTTTTATTTTAACAGTATTTATAGATAATGTAGTTAATGTATTTATTAGATATTGTATTATTCCTATTAATACTAATATTATAATTGCTATTTTAGCATCCTTTGTGTTGCGGGCATATATACTTAATATAATGCTTATTATTGGTAATATAGTTATTATTTTTAGTTTATTAATTATATATGATAAATAATCCATCGATTTAATCTTTATCAATGAATAACCCGCTAATAAAGAGGATACTGCTATATGAAAATATTTTTTACTATCATAAGTTTTTGAAGATAATTTAATTATTCTTCTTTTTATATTGTAATGGCTAAAATATGAATCTTTGTTTTCTATGAAATTAATGTTGTTATCATTATCTAGTAATTTTAAAATGTTTTCACTTGCAGTAATTTTATAATCCTTATTGTTTGTAAAATATGTTATTAATAATAATATATAAGGGACTATTGTTAGAATAATACATATTATTAATATTATATTACTAATCATAATATCACTTCCCTATAACATTTTATATGGTTTTACTTTATTATCATCTATATGTTTATAAATTGCTAATAAATTATCATCTTTATCAAGAATTATAGCTTTTTCTTCGTTAAAGAACGAAGGTAATACCATTCCATTTTTTATTTTTTTTGCTAGATAATCATCTACTTTTTTCTTTGGCAAATCTATTACGTCTTTGGGATTTAATAATTTGTATTTATTGCTTTTTATATCTTCTAATGTAAAAGAATTTTCTATTGTAAATAATCCTTGCCTTATTCTTGTTAATTCTGTCATTGTAGCATAAGTATTTAGATATCTACCTATATCTCTTATTAAGCTTCTGATATATGTTCCTTTACTTACGTTACATTTTATATAAAATTCATTATCTTCTATATCACTTATTAATTCTAAACTATGTATTTCTACTTCTTTTATTGGTAGTTTTACTTCTTGATTTTTTCTTGCATATTCATATAGTTTTTTTCCGTTTACTTTTACGGCCGAATACTTAGGTACTTCTTGTTTTATCTTACCTTTAAAATGTTTTAAACAATTTATAATATCTTCTTTATTTATACTAATATTCTCTTTTCTATAAGTAATAGTTCCTGTTATATCAAGTGTATCAGTTTCTACACCTAGTTTTACTTTTGCAATGTATTCTTTATCATTAGATGTTAATAATTCTGATAATTTTAAACATTTACCTATACACAAAACTAATACTCCTGTTGCTATAGGATCCAAAGTCCCTGTATGTCCAACTTTTTTAGTGTTCAATTCTTTACTTACAATATTAACTACATCCCTGCTTGTATAATCTTTTTCTTTATTTATTACTAATATTCCATTCATATTTTTTTGTTTGTTTCCTTTATTAAATCATTTATAGCTTTTTCTAAAGATCCATTTATAATGCATCCTGCTGCTTTACTATGTCCGCCTCCATCAAATGCTTCTGCTATTTCAGATACATTAATATCATCTGAATTACTTCTTAGAGATATTTTATATATGTTTTTTTCTGTTTCTCTTAAAAATATTGATACAAGTACTCCTTCTACTTTTCTTCCTATATTAACTATACCTTCGTGGTCTCCAGTTTTGGCATTAGTTTTTTTTATATCTTCTAATGTTATGTATGTAATTGCAATTCTATCTTCATTAATAAATTTTAATCTTGAAGTTGCTATTTTAGATAATTCGAATTGTGATTTTGTTTGTTTATCAAATGTATTTCTATAAATATTACTTATGTTTACTCCTACATCTAACATTTCTGCAGCTATTTCAAAAGTTTCATCATCTACTGTATCATATCTAAATCCTCCTGAATCTGTTATTATTCCCATCATTATGGCTTCACCTATTTCTTTTGTTATAGCTATATTTAATTTTTTAAATATTCTAACTAATGTTTTACATGTTGCAGGACTTTTATCTTCTACATAATTGCATTCTGCATAAAAGGTATTACTTGCATGATGATCAATTGATATTGTATGGATTGATTTATAAAATGCTTTAGTTGGATCATATAATCTTTTTTCAGTAGCACAATCTAATGCTATGCACACATCATAGTCTTTTTTCCCTTTAGATATAATTTTATCTCTTTCTTTTAAAAAATTAAAACAATCAGGGTATTCATCTGTTATTATGTCTACTTCTTTTTTTAATTCTTTTAATCCCATATATAAAGCTAAACTACTTCCTATAGCGTCTCCATCTGGTGATTCATGAGTGAATATAGCAAATTTATTATTATTATTAATTAAATTTATTAATTTATCTAATTCTATTTCACTATTCATTTTTATTAATTCTTTCTATAATATTCTCAATGTTATTACTATATTCTATTGATTCATCATAAACAAATTTTAATTCTGGCATTTTTCTTATTTCTACTCTTTTAGATAATTCCATTTCAATAAATTTACTTGCATTGTTTAATGCTTTTATAGTTTCTTCTTTTTTGCTATCATCTAATACTGTAACGTATACTTTAGCAAATGATAAATCGTTTGTAATTGATACTGCTGTGATAGTTACAAAATCAATTCTTTCATCTTTTATTTCCTCTTCTATTATAGTACTTATTTCTATTGCAAATTTATGTTCAAGCCTATCTATTTTTACACTCATTTTGTCACGTCCTTTTTTTTTATTATACAACAAAATAAGTATTAAAACAATGTTATTTTTCTTCTAAGTAAAATGTACTTATAACTAGTCCAATTATACATATATAAAGTATTATTTTTAATTTTTTTATTAATAAAATAAATAATAACATTATTATAAATTTTGAAATAAAGAATATTGATTCTTCTATAATTAAATATTTTTTTATATTATTATTTCCTCTATTATATAGATTATTAATGCTATTTTTTTCATATATTTTCATTCCTATTCCTTCTAATAGTGCTATTAAAAGTAACAAGATATTATTTTTTGTATTTAGTTTTATTATTAATACTATTCCTAAAATAATACTTATATATTTATAATATTTGTTTTTTAAAAACTTATCTATTATTATTACTGTTATTAAACTAGAAATATTAATTATAATATTAAATAATCCAATAAATGAAATACTATTTTTTAAATATATATAAATATATAATGGTTGTAGTTCAATTAATATAACTTTAAATTGTTCTAATATACTATATATTATTTTATTTTTATTAATTATTATTTTGTTACTATAATTATTATTTTTTATTTTAATTTTTAATATTGGAAAAATGGATATTATTGATAATATAGTTATAATAATCGTTGTTATTTTTATTGGTATTTTTTTAATTAATACTATTCCAATTATATTAGATATAATTGTTGATATATAAGTTATTATTAATATTTTTAATGTATTTTTCCCTTTATTATATGATATTAAATTCATTCCTAGATAATGTTTAATTGTATGATAGGTATTTATACTAATAGATAATAGAATCGCTATAATAATAAGATTGATTTTATTATTATTCATTAGTGATAAGTATATATATGATATTCCATATAATATAAATGATATTATTAAAGATATTTTGTAATTTATTTTTAAAGAAATATAATTACTTGTTATAGCAATAAAATACACTATTAATAAAAAGAAAAGGATATTACTTATTGTATATCCTTTATTATATAATATTATTACTGAATATACTTCTATTAAGTTTCTAGTTAAATTAGATAAAAATAAAAATGTGTTATATATATTTTTATTAGTCATATTACCACCAGTAATAATATTTACTAATTTTATATATTTATTACTTTATATATAGAGAGATTATCATCTTTAATAAATATGGAAATATATATACTTCAAATAATGAAGATATGAAACTTAATAATATACATAATAATAATATTACTATATATTTTTTTAACATCAGTCTTGAATTATTCTTTTTAGATATTATTATTTTTAATAAATTATGGCTAAACATTATACTATAAATTGCTAGAGTTGTTACTACTATTAAGTTAAATATTACACTTGGAAATATATATAGTAAAGCCATTAATAAACCTTTATATTTATATGTTAATATTATAGATGATATGCTAAAACCTGTTATAAATCCTTTTATATATGTAAGGAATACATTAAATAATATTCCTATTATAGTTAAGCCTAATATCCATATTATTATTGTAAAAGTATTATTTATAATAAGACTATTTTTTAAGGCTTGTACATTATTAATACTATTTGAATTAATGTTTGAAATAAAGTTTTTAATTTGCGATATTGTGTTGTTTTTATCAATTTTATTTAGTGCTATTAAAAATATTGATCCTGATATTACTCCTAGTAATAATATTGTTATAACAAAGTAGTTTATTTTTTTGTTAGGTAAAATAATTTCACTAAGCTTCATTTTTTTCTTCATATGTATCACCACTTAAATATACTCATTTATTCTTGTAAATATTCCTAAAATTTTATATAATATATTTGAGGTGGAAAAATGGGCAAGAAGTATAAGATTAAGCATAATAAAAATGATGAATTAGAAGAAACTATTGATGAATCTACTCTTTCTAAAAAAGAATTGTATGATTTAAATAAAGAAAGAAAAATGAAAGAAAAAGAAAAATCAGTTAAGAAAGTTAAGAATAAAAAGAAAAAAAAGAATTCTACTTATAAAACTAATTTAGCTGGTAGAATCTTTGCTATAGTAATGCTTATCTTAATGATTGGATCTGTTATTGCTACTATTTCATATAGTTTTAATAGATAAAAACTGTAATCAAGCGATTACAGTTTTTTTATAATAATAAATATAATCCAATTAGAGATAGTATTGCTACTATTACTCCTAATAATACATAAGATACAAAGCCCGGTTCTCTCTTTAATGTTTTTACGTGTTTGTTATTTTGAGATAATTCTTCTTTTGTATCCTCTAATGCTATGTTTATTGTATTAGCTAGTGGTTCTGTTGGTGGTGTAAGTGTTGCAACGTTTATATTAGTTGGTTGATTTGTTAAATTAACTGGTGCTATATCATATTTTGCTAATTGTATTCTTTCAGGGTACATTGATGTAAATTTTTCATTAAATGATTTATATGATTCATTATTATTTAATTTTATTTGTTGAAATACTTCTTTACCATTTTGCTTTAGTGTACTATATGATTTATTAATTAAATAACCTAATACTTTGTTAAGATAACTTGTATAATTTGGTTCTGCATTTTCCTTTATTTTATCCATGAACGCTCCCTCAATTAAAGGAGTAACTACTGCAATATTATCTTGCCTAAACAGCTTATAAATATCAGTTATTTTGCTTGTAATATCTTTTAATCCAACTTTTCTTCCATTTATTTCATCAGGATTATCTATTAAGTTAATTACAATTGATACTTGTTTAGCATTTGGTATACTTATATAAAATGGAACTTGTCCATCATTAATATAATATACACTTGTATTATTTACATTAGTAATTAAATCTTGACTCATCTTACCACCCTATCTTATTATGTATTCATTATAACAAAAAAAAGATAATTTGTCATTATCTTGTTATTATTTTATTAATTTTTCTTATTTTTCTTTAGTTCGTCTCTAATTTCTTTTAAGATTTTTACTTCATCACTTTCAATTTCAACTATTTCTTCTTGTGGTGCTGGCTTTTTAACTAATATTTTATTTACGGCTTTAATAATTAAGAATACTACAAAGGCCATAATAATGAAATTAATTACGTCAGTAAGGAATGCTCCATATCTTAGATTTAGTTTACCAATTCTTAATACAAATGAAGAAAAATCTACCTCTGAGAAGCAACCTAATATTGGAGATATTAAATTATCAGTTAATGATTTAACTAATCCTTGAAATGCTCCACCAATAATTACACCAATTGCTAGGTCTAATACGTTTCCTTTTGAAATAAACTCTTTAAATTCATCTAATACTTTCTTATGTTTTTTTGCTTTTTCTTTTAAATTTTCTTTTTCCATTTTTATCACCTCATATTTTATTTTTTATTTTCATTACTAAACTTGGAATATCTACTTCATATTCTTTCATTAAATCATCTGGCATTCCTGATAAGCCAAATTTATTTATTGATATGAATTCATCATCCTCATTTAATAACTTATACCATGTTGGATCATTAGAAAACTCTATAACTACTTTCTTATATCCTTTAGGAAGAACTTCATTTTTATACTCTTTATTTTGGTTTAAAAAATTGTTTAAGTTAGGAACTGTTACTACCCTTGCTTCAATATAGTTTTTTAGTAATTCATCTTTTAAATTCATTGCTAATTCTACTTCGCTACCACTTGCTACCAAAATAACGTCAAGACTTTTTTTAACTTCACTTATTATATAAGCTCCATATTCTATTCCCAAAGGATTGGTAAATTCTTGAGTTTCTACATGTCCTCTTGGCAATACTAATGCACATGGTTTGGCATTTGCTAGTATTTCGTTCCAACATCCAATTAATTCTTTATAGTCAGCGGGTCTATATACACTAAAGTTAGGTATAGTTCTTAGCATAGATAATTGTTCAATTGGTTGATGTGTTTTTCCATCTTGTCCAACTAATATACTGTCATGAGTAAAGATATATGTAACTGGCAAATTCATTATGGCACTCATTCTTATTGCAGGTTTTAAGTAATCTGCAAATACTAGGAACGTACTACCAAATACTCTTAAATTACATAATGCCATACCATTTAGTATTGCTCCCATAGCGTGTTCTCTTATATCAAAAGCTATGTTTTTTCCACTATAGTTATCAATACTGTAATCATCTTTTCCTTTTAAATATGTTTTAGTGCTGCTGCTGACATCAGCAGTACCGCCTAGAAAGTTCGGTGTAAATGCTGCTATAACATTCATCACTTGATAGTTAATATCTCTTAGGTCCCTATCTGTAAATAATTTTGATGTATCTATTACTTTATCTAGTTTTAATGTAATATTATCATTATTTATTATACTGTTTAGAATATTTATTTTATTTTCATCTATTTCTTTTATGTATTCTTCATAATCTCTATACCAATAATTGTAACTGCCATCTAATCTTTCTTTTATTTCTTTCCTAAATAGTTGCATATTCTTTTTATCATATTCCCATTTTTCAGGATTTTCTAATTCTTCTTTTATTTCTATATAATCATCTTGTTCTAATTTTCCGTGTATTTTATTAGTTCCTTCATATTTAGAATATTCGCCAATTATGGTATCTACTATTATTAAACTTGGTTCTTTAGATTTCTTTGCAATACTTATTGCTTTATCAATATCTTTAACTGTATTTTTAGCTTCAATTACGTTCCAATTTAAATCATGATACATATCATATATTTTATCTCTATAATCTTCTTCTAAATTACTATCTAATGTTACATTATTACTATCATATAATACAATTAAGTTATCTAGCTTATATTTACTTGCTATTGAAGCTGCTTCGTAGCTTATTCCTTCCATTAAATCTCCATCTGAAACTAATGTATAGACATTATAATCAAATAAGCTTAATTTTTTGTTGCTAAAATTATCATCTAGATACTTTCCTGCCATAGCCATACCTACAGCATTAGCAAATCCTTGTCCTAATGGTCCAGTGGTTGTTTCAATTCTGTAATCTAAATTGTATTCCGGATGGCCTGGAGTATGTGAATATATGTTTCTAAAATTTTTTAAATCATTTAATGTATATTCTGTTTCATTAATACAAAATAACATGGCATATAATAACGCAGAACCATGCCCTGCTGATAAAACAAATCTATCTCTATTACACCAATCTTTTTTGTTTAGATCAAATACTAAATGTTTAGAAAACAATGTATAAATTATTGGTGCTGCTCCTAAAGCTATTCCGGGATGCCCGCTTCCAGCTTCGTTAATCATATCAAGTGCTAAACTTCTTATATCATTTATCATTAATTTATCATTAACTTTAGCCATATTCCCTCACTTTCAATAAGATTATATCATATTTAACTTAAAATAGAAACACATTTCTACAATTTATAACTTTTCTTTTTTGTTCTTGTTAAACTGCTTCTATCAAATTCGTTTTCATCAGAATTTAGTATATTTTCATAAGGAAATGCATTTGCATATTTTATATATAACGCATCATAATTTTCGATATTATAAGTATTAAAATTATTTATTATTTCAAAATAGTAATTATATTTACTTATTATATTTTTTAGTGTTTCTACTAATCTAATTAAATCTCTTCCTACTACAATAATATTATAATGATTAATATCTAGTTCTTTTAGATAATCTTCAAACTCTTTACTAGTATTATTTTGTTTTAATAGTTGAAATATCCTTACTATTTTTTCTCCTTTGTTTTTATATATATTTAGTACTTTATATAAAATATCATAGTCACTTATTCTTTTATTTATGATATTATCATCTATTTCTTTTTTATATTTGCTTTCTCTTAGATTATTATAATTATTGTTACAATATTCAATTACATCTTCTTTTTTTATTATTTTATTTGATAATTCATTAAAATAATTTATTAATTCGTTATAAGGTATACCAATTATTTGATCAAATTCTTTAGTTATTTCATCTATGTTATATAAACCATATTCATTTATTTCATATTGCTTATTCATTTTAATCACCAATTTAATTATAAATAATCTATTATATTATGTAAATATTTTTATACTTTTGGTTTACTAAAAAAGCAACTAGAATTTCTTCTAGTTACTTTATTTATTCTCTAAATATTTTTTTGTAATCTCAATTATCTTATTAGCTTCATTGATTAATTCTTCATAGTTGTTATTAATATAATCACTGTCTTTTTCTTCACTTTTTGTTTGATGATTTAGTGCTAATTCTGCTAATTTGGTAAATCCTAAATATTTTGAATCACTTTTTAATGCATGTACTTCTATACTGTAGTTTTCCATATCATTATCATTTTTGAATTGTTCTAATTTAGATAATCTATCATTAATGTTGTTTAAAAACTCTTCTAGTATTTCATTATATGTATCAATACTTCCTAATAATTCTATACTATTTTCAATATCAATATTGTTTTCTTTTAAGAATTCCATATTATCACCTTACTTTTTTAAATATTTATTTAATACTCTATTTAATTCATATTTGTCAATTGGTTTTGCTAGATAATCATCAAAACCTTTATTTATATATTTTTCTTTCATTCCATGTACTGCATTTGCTGTTAGTACTACTACTGGTATTTTATATCCTTCTATTCTTTCTATTTTCTTTAATATCTCTAGAGTTTCTGTTCCACTCATATTAGGCATCAAGTCATCCATTAATATTAGGTCATAATTATTATCTTTTTCTAATATATCTAAACATTCTTTTCCACTATTAGCTTCTGTTATGTCAACTTTATATGATTCTAATAATTTAGTAGCAACTTTAACATTTAATTTATTATCATCTACTAATAATATTCTTTTTCCTTCGGCACTAAATGTTTTTAAACTTTTCTTTTCCTTTACCGTTTCTATTTCACTAGTATTTTTTTGATCTATTGTTATAGTAAAGGTTGTACCTTCATTTTCTTTACTTTGAACATCTATTTTTCCGTCCATTAAGTCTATTAATTTTTTAGCATATCTTAAACTTAGATTATTTTTTTCTAAATTATTATCATTATTATTATCAAATATATTCTTTAATTCTTCTTCTTTAATACCTATTCCTGTATCAGAAATAGTTATTTTAAGTCTACATAAAGTTTCAGAATTAATAGAATCTATATTAAAATCTATGTGTCCTTGTTCTGTATATTTTATTGAATTACTTATAATACTAAGTAATACTTGTTCTATTCTTTCTGTATCTCCTATTAATATAGATGGTATATCATTGTCTATTTTGGTATTAAATTTTACTTTAGATTCTTTTAACTTAGAATTTGTTATATCAATAATATTATTTATTAAATCTTTTGTATTATATGCTTCATTTATTATTTCTAAATTACCTGATTCAATTATGGCCATATCTATAATTCCATTTATTATTTCAATTAGATCCTTTGATGCTTTTCTTATATCTTTAGTGTCTTCTTTGATGCTTTCTATATTGTCAGAATCTTCTATTACCTGGCAAAAACCATCAATTGTATTTAGAGGCGTTCTAATTTCATGAGATAATTCTTTTAAAAATTTGCTTTTATCAAAATTATTCTTTATTGAATGTTCTCTTTCTAATTGTAATATTTCTATTTCTTTATCATTATTACTATTCATGCTATAGAATAAAATTAATGCTATTAGAGTTATAGATGAATTTACAGCGGGTATTCTTATAAAGCTATAACTTATTATATTACACATAATACTAATTATCGTTATGATAATAATATTTAGTTTATCATGTTTTGTATAATTATAGCTTTTTAAACTTATTATATTTATAATGGAATACATTAATATAAATAATTCTGTTACTAATATTGCTTTTCCTGATATTTGGTTATAGTTTATATCTAATTTTGCTATTATTATTAAGATAGTTGTTATTAAATTTAAAAATATAAACAATTTTTTAGCTAATTTTGTTTTATTATCACAAATTGTTTCTTTGCTTGAATATTTATTTTTTAATCCTTTAATTATGTAATAAATCGCTAAAAATGAATATGATATTGTTAATGATATTAAATATGCTTTTATAAATATTTCTTTATTTATATTTTGATTTATTGCTATATAACTTGTTGTATACAATAATTGTGATATATATAATGTAGTTAATATATTTTTAAACAATATATCTTTAGTTTCTTTTATATAGGTTATAATTATTAATCCTGTTAATATTATTATTCCTAATAATTGAAAAGTAAATATCATTTATACCAACTCCTCTATTATGTTTATATTATAACAAAAAAAATAGAAAATGTATATTATTTAGAAAAATATTTTTTTAAATAATTTTTTTCTTTTATGTATTTGTTATTTTCTTTAATTAAATGAGTTTTATTTTTATACATTTTATCTTTACTATTTATAATTGCTATTTTTTTATAGTTTATGTTATAAATGTATCTTTCTAATAAGAATTTATTATATATATATTTTATATTTTTTATGTATTTTATAAGATATGTTATTAGTATTGATAAAGTTAATATATATCCATAATTGCAAATATATATTTTATTTATAATTAATATAAGAATTGTTAATATAGATATAATTATTGTTAACTTATTAGATAAATTAAAATATAAGTATTTACTTAATAATAAATTAAGTATTTTTGATCCATCTAGGGGGTAAATTGGTAATATATTAAATAATAATAATTCTTTATTATACCTTAAATAAATACTTAGTGTATAATCTCTTATTATATTTGCTTTATTTAAATAAACTATTAAATAAAAAAATAATAATTGAAATATAATTCCTGATATTGATATAATTAGTTCTTTATTTATATCTTTATTTATTAAATCTTTTATTTTAGTAATTCCTCCATATGGATATATAATTATTTTTTCTACATTAAATTTTAATATTTTTGCTAATGTATAATGACCTAATTCATGTATAACTATTAGTGATGTTAAGACTATTAAGTTAATATAATAACCTGTTAAGATATAGCTTAAAGCTAATAATAAATATGTAGGATGAAAATATATCATTCTAGTCACCTACATAATTATATTTATTTAGATTAAAAAAATAATAGATTAGTATTAATTACTAATCTATTTTACTTGTTTACTTAAAGCAACTTTTGCTGCTTCTTGTTCTGCTTGCTTTTTACTACTTCCTGTTCCTACTCCCATAATTAAGTTATCTACTTTTACTTGACAAGTAAATACTCTATCATGGGCAGGTCCTTGTTCATTTATTGTTTCATATATAACACTTTTTTTAACCGTCTGAACTAATTCTTGTAATTCTGATTTGTAATCATGTAAGAAATCTGTTCCCTTATTCATGTATTTAGTTATTATTTTTAAAACCATTTCTTTGGTAAATAAAAATCCTTGATCTAAATATGTAGCGCCTACGAAAGATTCAAAAACATCTGCTAATATGGTTTCATTTGCTTCTATTTCTCCACTACCTAGACGTATATAATTAGTAAACTTTAATTCTCTGGAGTATGTGGCACATGCTTCCTCACATACGTAGCTTGCACGCATTTTAGTCATTATTCCTTCTTCTAAAGCCTTTTCATTAAATAAATAATCGCTTATTATGAGTTCCAATACTGCATCACCCAAGAATTCTAATCTTTCATATGATTCGGAGTCATCATGTTCATTACTATATGATGTATGAGTGAAGGCTTGTTGATATAAATCGATATTCTTTGGTTTTATATTTAATTTATTTAGTATATCCATATTGTTCCTCTTTTCTTATATATTGTAATTATATCATGATTTTAATTTTTTTATTAATTAATTTGTTATTGTTTACAAATTGTTTAAAATATTGTAAAATTAAGTTGTTATATTAAGGATAGGAGATGTAATAATTGTGAATTATTTTAAAAAAATTATATTAAGTATTTTTGTTTTATTTTGCTTTACCGGTTGTAGTTTTAAGTCTGATGATATGGAGGATATAAATATTTATACTACTATTTATCCTATAAATTATTTATTAGATGTTTTATATGGTAAACATTCTCATATTTATAGTATATATCCTTTAGGAGTTGATCTTAGTTCATATAAACTATCTGATAGAAAAATTAAAGAATATAGTAATAGTGATTTATTTGTATTTAATAGTCTTGATGAAAAAAGAGATAGAGACTATGCAGTTAAAATGATTAATAATAACTCTAAATTAAAAGTAATTGATGTATCTACTGGTATGAGTTATACTAATGATGTAAAAGAATTATGGTTAAATCCTTATAATTATTTAATGTTAGCTGAGAATATTGAAGCAGGTCTTAGTGAATATATAAATAATCCATATTTAGTAGAAGAAATTAAAGATAATTTTGAAAAATTAGAATTTGATGTTTCTAAGATTGATGCTGATTTAACAGAATTAGTTAAAAATGCTAATTATAATACTATAGTTGTTGATAGTGATATGTTTAAATATTTAGAAAAATATGGTTTAAAAGTTATTTCACTTGAAGATAATAGTAATTATAGTTTGAACACTTTAGAAGAAGTAAAAAAATTAATTAAAGATAATAAAATTAAATATATTTATTCTACTAATGAAGAAAGTAATTCTATTGTTAAGGATTTAATTAAAAATGTTGGTGGTGAATTACTTGTTATTAATGATATGTATAGTGTAGATGGTAATATATCTAATTCTAATGATAATTATTTAACTGTTATGAAAAATAATATTAGTCTATTTGAAAAAGAATTGTATAAATAAAATAGTTTGGATTTATTCCAAACTATTTATTTTTCCTTTGGTATATTGATATAGTTTTGCTATATCATTTATTTTTATATTTTCATCTTTTACGGTGTCGACTGATTCTTCTACTGCTTCTTTTATTTGATTGTTAGTATATGTTTTTTTGTTTCTTAAATAACTATATGCTTCTTCTGCATCATTTTGATTAGAATTACCGTTTCCATCAATATCCCCTATTACTGATACATATGTTTCTCCATCAGTAAACTCTAATTTTGTTCCTGTTCCGATATTATTATTATAATTATTTATTAAATTATTATTAATATCATATACTAATATACTAGGCGTGTCTATTCTATCTATTATATTAGATATTGTTTGCGGTTCTATTTGTCTATATGTTTTACTTGTATCATAATAATAGTATTTGTCTTCCATTATTAATTCTGGTCTTAGTATTATATAGTAGTCTTTATCAAATAAAGTTTGATAATTTGTATATTCTAATACATTTGATTTAATATTAGAGTCTAGTTTAGTATTACCACTATATAAATTGTTTAAATTACTACCTCCACTTTCACTTGTATAATAATTTGAGGTAAATAAATTTCTTTCTGATGTAGTACTGCTATAATTTATTCCTGTAAATCTATTATTATTGTTTTCTCTTATATATATATATGCGTACAAACCATTTTCAGTATTATTAGTACTTCCTTGTGAATGATATATTAATATATCACCTAACTTAAAGTCTAATGGATCTATTTCTTTTTGTCTTCTTTGTTGTACGCTTGTTTTGCTTCCTGATTCTGCCCAGTGTAAGTGATGATAGTAATCATTTGCGTGTTTAAAGACATTATAGTAATTGTTTAAAAGCATTTTTTGATATTTTGTTGAATCATCTCCACTTGCCCATTTTAATAATATTGTTGAAGTTGAACGTGATGATATATTTATTTCTTGAAATAAATTGTTTATATTAAAACTATTAATTTCAAGGTCAGTATTCCATGCGCACTTATATATTTCATTAATTAGATTTAATCCATCATAATTATCTTTTTTTTCTTCGTAGCAAGTACTATAATCTTTTAATTGTTTATTGCTATTTACTTTGGGAACTATGGTGTTTTCTATTGTACCTGTTGATATATTTAATGTGTCATTTGTGTTTTTAAGAAACTCTCCCGTTGATTTTATTGTTTGATTTATATTATCAATATTATATTTGATTTTTACTTTATATGTAAATGATATTTCTGATCCAGAATTTAATTTTGTTCCTGTAAAAGTTATTGTATTATTATTTATATTTGAATAATTTTCTGCAAATTCAACTAACTCTGTATTTATAGTTTCTTTTATATAAAAATTGCTATTATAATTGACTTTGCTTTTATTTTTAATCTTTATAGTATAAGTTAATACATCTCCTAAATAAACACTGTTATTGTCATCTTTATCTACTGTTTTTTCTATATATAATCCTGGATAATATACTCTTATATCTTTGGTTTTATTATATTTATCTGTATCTATATCAAAATTGAATTTTGCATTATTATTATCATTCGTAAACATTCTTATTACAGAACAAGGTCTATAATCTGTTGCGCATTGCATTTTCTTAGTATCTTTATTTACAAACATTTTTTGATTACTTAACCAGAATGCTTGAACTGATCCTTCTAGGAATTTTTTTTCTTCTATTGTGTCATCTATATCTAAATCTAGATAACTATTTGCTCCTGTAATATTGGTAAAAGTATTATATGATAGTTTTGCTGTTGCTGATGAGTTACCTGTACGTACTTTAATATAATTTTTTATATCATCTCCAGATAATCCTTGGTTAGCATTTTCTTGATGGGAATGTATCATTAATACATCCCATGTTCCATCACTTTTCTTAATTTTATCATAAGCCAACATTACGTGTCCATCATAATCAAATATATCCCCTGGAAGAATATATTGAGCAAAATCTGATACTGTCATTTCACCAGAAGTGTTTCCGTTTGGATAATAAATATTATTATTATCTCCATAATAATATATTAATGATGGATCGTTATTTTGATAGTATGTATTTGCTTTTGATTCTACTGATGATTGATATTTAGGAAAATTACTTGCACCAAATGCTAAACTATAAGCTTGATATACAAATGTCCCACAAACTAAGTAATGCATATCTTGTGATGTTGCTTCTTCTGGTAAATACCATGATGCTCTTGGGTAATTATATTGAATACTAGTTCCTCTTAAATAATAGTCTATTATAGCTTCTTTTATCATTTTTTGCGCATCTTCATATGTTCCATAAGGAGTGTCTGAAGGTATTGTTTCTGCGGCTATTTTTATTGGTACTAATGTGATTATTAATAATAATATAAGTTTATATAGCTTCTTCATTTTAATCACCCTATTTTCTATATTAATTATATAATTATTTATGAATGTAGTCAATAAAAAATAGTTTGGATTAACCCAAGCTATTTAGTTTTCCTTTTAGATATTGATACATTTTACCAACATCATTTATTAATACTTCACCATCTTTGGTTACTTCTGCCGCTAAAACACATTCTTTTGGCATATTTAGTCTTTTCTTTAAATATTGATAAGTTTTACCAACATCATTTATTAATAATAATCCATCTCCTGTTGGATCTCCTGAGACAGATATTTTATATGTTGTAGTTTCGTTATTAATAGTTACTGATAAAATTTCACCTGTTTTAGCTATATTTTCAAGAGAAACATCTTGGTTATTTTTATCTTTTATTGTAATTGTTCCTTCTTTTTCTATGTTACTAATTACTTCATTATAAGTTGTACTAAGTGGAATTTTATATATTATTTTTTCTTCTTCATCTATTATTATATTAATATTTTCAGTTGTTGTTTCAGTATTAAATTCTATTTCTTTACCGTCAATACTTACTCCTTCGTAGTTATCGTTTGCTCCCTTATAGAAAACTATATTATTTAATTCTATATTTTCATTTACATTGCTTATGGTGTTTTTTACTTTAATTTGTAATATTCCAATAGCAAAAGTATTTTCTTTGTTAATATCTGTATATAATTGGATGTTACCGCTCTCTTCATCGCCTTCCCATGAAGAATCTTTAGTAAATGATAATATCTCTAAATTCTCACTTGTATTAGCTTGCATTTCTAAAGATGATACTTCGGCTCCTGCAATAACATTACCGGTTATTGTGCAGCTAACTATATCATTTTTTTTAATTTTTCCTTTATCACAAGATATATTAATATTGCCAAATTCATCTAACGCATATGTATTTGACATTAAGTATATAACTAAGGTGAATATTAATAATATAAATATACTTCCTGCAACAATATATTTATTATCATTACTTGTTTTATTACTATTATTTTTTGTCATTACCTATCCTCCCTAATTATTACAGTTTTTTTAATTATTAGCTATTGGCTTTTTGATTTTTTTTATAATAGTATAATACACAAGTAATTGAAATAATTAATATTGCTAAAATGATAAATACAAATGTATTCCCAGTTTTAGGATTTTCTATTGTACCTTTTGCACCAGTTGTATTTGTTGTACTTGAGTTGTTTTTATTTGAGTTACCTTTTACTATAGCAATTCTATATGTTTTTGATGATTCATTTTCTGCTGACACAGCTATATTTAATATGTTTTCTCCTTCTTTAATATCTCCTATGATATAATTATTTCCATCTTCGATTCTTGCTAACACGCTAGTACCATTATATTCAACTTCACCAAGAGATGCTTTTTCATCTACTGTGAATGAATTATTTAAATTAATACATAATGTATCAGATAATGTTGGTTTTTCCTTACATAATCCTAGTTTTGTTATATTATTATCTACTTTTAAAGTATAATTTGTTGTATCTTTATCAAATTTTATATCGTAATTATAAAACCCAAAGTCTAATAAATTACTTTCTGTACTTCTGTTATCTTGCTTATTTATTAATATTTTGTATTCTTTAGTGCTATTTGATTCACTTTTTACAGTAATTGTTACTTCATTAGTTCCGTAATTTAATGTTTTTTCACCTCCACCAGTTACTGTTGAAGAACTTGCTTCTGGAGTAGCACTTACTGTAGCTGTAGTTACATTTGATGCTACATCAACTGTATAACTTGTTGTGTTTTTATTAAATTCTGGTGATAGTGATCCTGCAGATATTGTAATAGTGCTTAAGTAATTATTTGTAGAGGCTATTCTTATATTTTGAACTCTATTAGCAAGTGGTAAGAAGTGATCTGGGCCTTCACTATCGTCTGGTCCTGTAAATCCAGTATATTGTTGGTCTACTACCGCAATATTTGTATCTACTCCGGTTGTTACTGAATTTGATGCCTCAATTATAATAGTTGCGATTTCATAGTTTCCGGTTATATCTTCTTTGGCACTATATTCCATTGTTAGTTCATTAGGTGTACTATTAGACCATGTTGCTGCTGCTGGAGTAATTGATACTAATGTTAGATCACTACCTAATTGTATTTTCCCATTGTATGAGTTTAGAAATCCACTGGAAATTGTTCCAGTTAGATTACATGTAATTCTTGTTCCTGGCAGTGCTTTTTCTGTTGTGCCTTTATCACAAGTTAGAGTTGTATTTCCTTCTATAGCGTATACTCTAATTGGCACTATTAAAAATAGTAATGTTAATAAGATTATTCTTTTACTCATTTCAATTCTCCTTACTTATTTTATATCTAATATAATTATATTATTTTTTATCCTTATAGTCAATAAAAAATAGTTTGGTTTATAACCAAACTATTTTCAGAGTGTAGACAACCCCTAGTTTTTTTTACTAAGGATTTTCTTATACATATTTTCTTGAAAAGCAAATTTTAAAAACATCTTTAATTTTATAAATATTTCATATATTTTGACGTATTTATTAGTGTTTTTTCACTAACTTTTTCTTTCTTCATTTATTCATCTTCTAATCATTCTTTTCTTTCTTTAGCTACTTTTTCTATAACTTCATCATATTTATTCTCCTTTATCGTAGCCTATAATAATTAGGCTATTTTTTCACTAAAAAAGCGAGTATATATGATAAACTTAATCGGCTACGATAAAGTTTTTACTCGCAATTTAATTATACAACATTTTATAATAAAAGAAAACTTCTGACTTTGTCAACACTCTGAATAAATAGCTTAGCTAATCTAAGCTATTTATTATGCCTTTGGTGTATTGATATAGTTTAGCTATATCATTTATTTTTAATTCGCCATCATTTGTTGTATCTGCTGTATCTTGATATAGTTTTGTTACTGTTATTTTTTTCATTAATATATTGTATGCTTTTATAACATCGTTACTATTAATGATGCCATCTCCTTCAACATCTCCTTTTATTGATATAATGTATTCTAAACTTCTATTAGTGCTAAATGTTACTTTAAAAGTGTTTCCAGTGGATATATTATTGGTAATACTTATGTTTTCGTTATTTGTTATGCTAATATCACCTGTTGTATTAAAATTACTACTTATTGTGTTAATGTCAGTGTTTATTGGTATTCCATAAATAATTTTATTATCATCATCTAAATTATATTTTGTAGTTTTAAGTTTTAGATTTAAAATAGAAGGCCTTAATATTATATAAAAATCTTTATCAAACAACGTTTGATAATTCATAAATATTTTATCATCTTCATTATAGTCATCACTATCTTTTTTATATGGTCCAAATGTTGTGTTTTCAGTAAATAGTGAGTTTATGTCACTATAATAGTCATATGTAAATTTATCTCTAACATTGCTAGATTCAGTATAATTTTTTCCAATAAATCCTCCAAGACTCTGAATATATACATAAACATAAATACCATTTTCAGCTGTGCTGGAATTTTCTCCAACCGAATATATTAGAATATCTCCATCTTCAAAATCACTGGGATTAATTGTTTTTGCTCTTGCTGGGTCATCATATATTGACCATCTTGATAAAATGAGTTTATCTGTATTTTTTATTTTTACTAATCCACTCCAATAATTATTTAATAACATTTTTTTGATTTTTTTAACATTATTATTATCATTTTTTAATAATATTCTGTTTGCCTGATTTTTATTTGTAGTATCTATTTTATCATATATATATTCTTCAAAAGGATTACTTATATTAAATATATTTTGGAGCATATTACTTTCTGTATCTGGACGAGCACATTCAATAATTTTATCAATTAGTTCAAAGCTCGAATAATTATCTTTATTTTCATTATAGCAATATAGATACGATTGTTTTATAGCAAAATGTATAACTACTGGGTTAGATACAGTTCCAGTTGTTATATATATTTGGTTATTATTTTTATAAAGTTTACCTGTAGCTTTAACTGGCTCAAAGCTTATTTCTTTGACGTTTACTGTATACGATAATGTTTTGCTGTCGCCGGCTGCTAAGCCTGATATATTCCATGTAATTGTATTAGTCGTTTCATTATATGTGCTTTCGCCTTCTGAAGAGACATATTTTACATTATCTCCTATTGTTTCTTCAATTTTAAAGTTACCATAAGATAAGCTACTTTTATTAGTTATGTTTATTGTATATGTTAGTGAATTTCCTATGTACACACTATTATTATCACCAATATTTACAGTTTTTTCTATAAATATATCTGGATATTCAGTACGTAATTTAGCCTTTTTGTATTGTTCAGTATCTATTGTATAATTAAAGACTGCATTTTTATTTGTATCTTCATAAAACAGTCTTATGATTGCACACTCTGTTTTATTACATTTTATTTTTTCACTATCTTGGTTAACAAAGTTTCCATTGTTACTTAGCCATTGCCAATAAATTCCACCACCAGAATTATTTCCGTATGGTGGAGTATTTATAACTCCATTCGATTTGTTAATAATTTTGTCGTAATACAAATAAATATCATTTTCCCCAATACGAGAATTAACCTTAGAATGACCTGATGATGCTAATAATAAGGCATCATCTACTTCTCCATCGTTATTTCTATCTACAACATCATAAACCATCATTGCATGACTAAATGATAATAAGTCTCCCGGTTTTAGTTTTTTAACAAATTCATTGAATGAAATGTCTTCTGTTCCACTATAGCCTTTAACATAATATGTGTTGTTAGATGTATTTTCATAATAAATTAATTCTTTATTATCGTTGCTTTCATATAAATATTTTCCTCTTTTCAATATATCATTTGCATAACGCGGAAAAGAAGTTTCTGTTTCATTTAGCTTATATGTCAATCCAAACGTTTCGGTAAGAACATCATATGTATATGCAGCACATACATTATATCGTATGTCTTGACTTGTTGCTTCTTCAGGACTTTCTAAGCCATATGTAGCTTTTGCATAATTATATTGTATATATGAACCCCTATTATAATATGCTTTCATTACTTCTTTTATCATTTTTTGAGCATCTTCGTATGTTCCATAAGGAGTTCCTGATGATAGTATTGTTTCAGCATTTATTTCTAATGGTATTAATATGATTGCTATTATTATCTTTTTAATTAGTTTTCTCATCTTATCACCATATTCTTCTGTGTTAATTATATTATTTTTTATCCTTATAGTCAATAAAAAATAGTTTGGTTTATAACCAAACTATTTTGCTTCTTCACATGCTCTTGTTTCTCTTATAACTGTTACTTTGATGGTTCCAGGATATTGTAATTGTTCTTCAATCTTATTTTTAATATCTCTTGCTATTTGAACACTTGTTAAATCGTCTATTTCTTCTGGTTTAACCATCACTCTTAATTCTCTTCCTGCTTGAATAGCATATGCTTTATCTACACCTTTTATTTCATTTCCAATTGTTTCTAGTTGCTCTAATCTTTGGAAATAATTATCTGTGGTATCATTTCTTGCTCCTGGACGAGAAGCTGATATTGTATCCGCAATTGCTACTATTGTAGAAATCACACTAGTTGATTGAACATCACCATGGTGGGAAAGTATAGAATTAATAACCACATCATCTTCTTTATATTTTTTTGCTAATTCTGCTCCGATTTGGACATGTGAACCTTCCATTTCAAAGTCTATTGCTTTACCTATATCATGAAGTAGTCCTGCTCTTTTTGCTAGATTTACATTCTCTCCTAATTCTGCTGCCAATAATCCAGAAATATTTGCTACTTCTATAGAGTGTTGTAATGCATTTTGACCATAACTTGTTCTAAAATGCAATTTACCTACTATTTCTATTAATTCAGCATCCATTTTACTTATTCCTAAAGAGTATATAGCATCTTTACCATATTTTCTTATCATAGCGTTTACATCGTTACATGTTTTATCATATACTTCTTCTATTCTAGCTGGATGAATTCTTCCATCACTTATTAATGTTTCTAATGTTAATTTAGCAATTTCTCTTCTTAATGGATCAAATGAAGATATTACTATTGCTTCTGGAGTATCATCTATTATTAAATCAACTCCCGTTACTGACTCAATAGTTCTTACATTTCTTCCTTCTCTTCCTATAATTCTACCTTTCATCTCATCATTAGGTAAACTTATTACGGAAACTGTTTGAGTATTAGTTACATCTGCTGCATACTTTTGCATACTACTTACGATCATTTCTTTAGCAATATTATCACTTTCTAATTTTGCCTCTGATTCTCTTTCTTTTATGTATGTAGCAATTTCTTTATTCATTGTTTCTTCTACTCTTTTCATGATTAAATCATGAGCTTTTTCTTTTGAAAATTTGGCGATTTCTTCTAATTTTTCTAGTTGTTCTTTCTTTATTTCTTCCATTTCTCTTTCTTTATCTTGTACTTTTTTTTGCTTTTCTAGTAAATCATTTTCTCTTTCAATGACGGCGTCTTCTCTATTTTGAATAGTTACATCTCTTCTATCAATATTATTTTCACGTTGTAACAATCTATCTTCTGCTTCTTTTATTTCTAGTTTTTTTTCTTTAATTTCTTTATCAGCATCTAATTTTAATTTATGTATTTCTTCTTTTGTTTCTAATATTGAATCTCTTTTTGCCTTTTCAGCATCTTTCTTTGCTTTTTCTACTATGTCTATTGCTTTATGTTCTTTTGACTTATTTTTTAAGTAATTAATTATTATTATTAAAACTATTCCAATTACTAAGCCTACAAAAAATAGTACAATGGAAGTTAGTGTTGCATTCATCTTATTGCACCTCCATTCTATTTTCGCTTTATAATTAAAATTAAATTATTAATTAAAACTATACAATTTAATTTTATATGTCTTTTTTAAAGTTGTCAAGTGCTTATTTAGTTAATTTTATATGATAAAAAAATATATCTTGCGATATATTTTATTTATTTAATTTTAAGGTAATAGTAGTATCATCTTTTATAGTGTCTCCTTCTTTTATGCTTTGTTCTTTAACATATCCTTTCCCTTCAATTGTATACTTAACATTCATTAGTTTTAATATGTTAGTTGAGTCTTTATATGAAAGCCCTATAAAGTTTGGAACTTTTTTGTCGTAATCATTTGTTAATAGTGCTACTACACTTCCTTTATATAATTTGTTGTTTTCTTTTGGATACTGATTTATTATTTTATCTCCTGTTCCTAAAACATATACTTGCATATTATTTTTAGTCAGTTCTGTTTTAATTGTTTCTAAATCTTTATTTATATAATTATCAATTTTATATGTTTCTTGTTTATTGTTATCAGTTGCAATATTTAAATATTTACTTATATTTACTACTATATCTTTTATAGCAACTGCTATATAGTTTTCTGTATCCTTTGGTTCTTTTATAGCGGAATATATTATAATTTGTGGTTCATCTATTGGATATAGTCCTGCAAATGAATATATGTAATTTGATTCTCCAGTCATATAAGTACCAGTTTTTTCATTATATATTTGTGCGGTTCCTGTTTTTCCCATTAATGGATAATCTTTCATATAATAAGCACTACCAGTACATTTTTCTTTTTCTTCACAAATAACACTTTTTAATAATTCCTTCAATTTATTTATTGTTCCTGGACTAGCTACTGTATCTAGTACTTCTGTTGTTGCTTCATAATTTGATTCTCCTGTTTCGTTGTCAATTATTTTATCTATTAAGTATGGTTTTAATAATCTTCCATCGTTTGCTATTATGGTTAAGGCTTTTATCATCTGAATTGGTGTAACTGTTATTCCTTGCCCAAAAGTGGCACTGGCAGCATCTATATCATAATTAAATTTAACTCTTCCAGATGATTCTCTATTTATGGTAAAATCTGTTATTTTACCAAAACCATATTTATTGTAACAATCTGTTAAATTCTTTTTCGTTATTATATTTGTTTCTAGTAGGTTTGAAGCTCCAACGTTTGATGATAATGCAAATCCAAAATCATAGCTTATATTTCCCCATCCTTCTTTATTCCAGTCATGAATTGTTGTCTTTTTTCCATCTGTTGCTTCATATGTAATAGAGCCTGACTTAAAAGTATTGCTTCCATTATAATTTCCGTTTTCTATAGCACACATATAACTAAATGTTTTCATAGTACTTCCTGGTTCAAAAGGATTACCTGTTAATGGATCTATATAATTTACAATCTCTTTTGTATTTGGATCAAATGATGGAAAGGTTGAATAAGATAATATAGCACCTGTTTTGGCATCTGCTACTGTGATAAATCCCCATTCTGCTTCACTATCTTCTGCCATTTTTTTTGTTGCATTTTCGGTAAATAGTTCTATGTTGCTATCTATAGTTAAATATATATCTTCACCGTCTTTAGCATCTTCTTTATATTCTCTTCCGTTTGCTATTTTATAGCCGTATCTATCTTTTTCATAAGTTACGTATCCACTTGTTCCTCTTAGTGTTTCATCAAAATATTCTTCTGTACCTAATCCACCTTTTTCCCAAATATTTCCATCTTTATCTTCTTCTTTTGTTGTATATCCTATTGCGTATGATGCAAAATCTCCATTAGGATAATATCGTTTGGTTGATTGGGTAAAGTCTATTCCAGGTAAGTTTAATTTTTTTATTGTTTCCATTTGAATTTGAGATAAATTCTTTCCTCCTGGGCCTAATTCTACTTGATAAGCGTCTTTACTTAATATCGTTTTTAATACTTTTTCTTCTAAATTAACATAAGGGGCTAGTATTTTGGCGGTAGCGTCTACATCAACGACATGTTTTGGTGTTTCGCTATTTTTGCTTCTACTTTCGTCTAGATATGCAATTATTGTATAGCTTACAACGTCTTCTGCTAGGATGCTTCCTTTATTATCCCTAATTGTTCCTCTTTTTGGTAATATTATTTCTTCTTGAGTATTTCTATTTTTTATAAATTCAGTAATTGTAACACTACCTACTTTGTAATCTACTGTGCATAAATAAATTAATCTTAAAGTGAAAAAAATGAATATGGCTAATATTCCTAACATCATTATATAATTACTCTTTATTCTGTTTATATTTATTTTTCTTTTAGCCATATTATCACCTTCTTACTTAATTGTCTTTATATTGTCACTATTATATTTTAAACCATTTTCTTCTGATACTTTTTTAATTCTATCTAATGAAGTCATTTCGTCTATTTTCATTTCTAAACTTTCATTTTTATTTTTTTGTTCATTTACTTTACTTGTTAGTTTTTGTACTTCTAAATTTATTTGAGCTAATTTAGTTTTACCAAATACTATTCCTAATATTAAGAATATTATTATTAGTATACATAGTTTATAGGTTGTTCTTTCAAATCCACTTAGAAATTGTTTTTTTCTTTTCTTTTTCATATTATTCCCTTATTCTTTCTATTACTCTAAGTCTAGCACTACGTGATCTATTATTATCTATTAATTCTTCTTCTTTGGGAGTTATTCCTTTAGATATTATCTTGTATTTTGGTTCTAAGTTTTCTGGTATAAATGGTAGTTTTTTTATATTTTCTGGTATTTCACTATACTTATTAAAAATATTTTTTACTATTTTATCTTCTAATGAATGAAAACTTATTACAGATACTCTTCCTCCAACATTAATTAATTCTAGTGCTTGTTCTAGTCCTTCTTTTAATACTTCTAATTCATTATTTACTTCAATTCTTATAGCTTGGAAGCTTTTTCTTGCTGGATGATGTTCTTTCATTTCTCTTTGGGGCATACTTTTTTTTATAATATTTACTAATTCTAAAGTAGTTTCTATTTTTTTATTATTTCTTTCTCTTATAATGTTTTTAGCTATGCTAGAAGCGTATTTTTCCTCACCATAATCTCTTAATACTCTTACTAAATTGCTATAGTCGTATTCATTTACTACGTTATATGCACTAAAATTTTTAGTTGTATCCATACGCATATCTAATTTGGCATCTTTATGAAAACTGAATCCTCTTTCATCAAAATCCAGTTGTACTGATGATACTCCCAAATCAAATAAGACTCCATCTACTTTGTTTATATTTATTTTTTTTAATTCTTCTTTCATATTTGAAAAATTGCTTCTAATTATATGATAGTTATTACTTATTTTTTTTAATATTTCATTGCTTTTTTCTATTGCAAAATCGTCTTGATCTATTCCATATAAGAATCCTTTGGGTATTTTTTTTAATATTTCACTGGAATGTCCTGCATAACCTAGTGTAGCATCAATATATATTCCATTTTCTTTTATATTTAAGCTATCAATTGATTCTTTTAATAAAACACTTTTATGTAGCATAATAATCCCCCAATCAACTATTATATATAATTATAATAAAGCAATTATTTTTATTTGTAAATAAAATAGTGTTACTTTTACATTTGAGTTAACACTATTTTATTTAATTATTCAGTTGTATATTTATCTAGGAAGCTTGTATCTTTTATACTTATTTTATTTGATTCAACTAATCTTTTGGCACTACTTACTTTTATTAGTTTATTATCTAGTAGAGTTATTAGTATTTCTGTATTTATTTCTTCGTTTGTTTTATTATCTTTATTTTTAATAGTATCCCATACTTCTGTATAAACATTTATGGTATTATCTGTCATTTTAGTTAATATAGGTGTATTTGATAGTATTTGATTTCCAAAGTTAGAATCATTAATATACTTTAAATTAAATGCTGGAGTACTTAGTATATATAGTGCTATAAAAACGTAGACATAATACTCTAGTGCTCCTACAAATATTCCTATTACTTTCGATATTCCTCTTAAGAATACTGTTAATTTTAGTAACCATTCTATTAAACCAGTTATTACTAATAATACTCTTAATACAAATGTTAATGCAGCAAATATTATTAGAAAAGCAATTATTTGATAGAATAATATATTTATTGCGGATAATCCTCTTATTGCTCCAAAGAAATCAAAAAATGGTAAATTTTCGTATAGTAATACCATTAAGTCATCTTTAAATGCAAAAGCTAGTAATACGACAACTATTATACCTACAAACTTTACTCCTTCTTTTATAGCGCCATTTTTAAATCCTACTATAGCGCCTAATATTATTAATAATGCAATTATTGCATCTACTAGTGTTAAGTTCATTTTATACCTCCTTATATTATTTATATTTATTATATAATAAAAATATTTAAAAATAAAGTTTTTTGTGTTAAAATTATTCTAGAGGTGATTAATATGAAACCTGGTCAAACTACTATTACGTTAAAAGTTTCTGATAAAACACGTGAACAAATGATTGAATTTTTTTATGATTTAAGAAGAGAAAAGACACCACCTTATGCTGTATTTCAAGCTATAGATGGTGATACTGTTGTTACTTTATATGAATCAGGTAAAGTTGTTTTTCAAGGGAAAGATGCAGATTTATCTTCAGATTTTTGGATAGAAACTGAAAAAATAAATTCTGGTCATGCTGAGACTACTAACTCTAATGATAAAAAGAAAGAAGATAAACCAAACAAAGTTATTCCTATTAGAATTAATTCTATAGGTTCTGATGAAGTTGGTACGGGTGATTATTTTGGTCCTATAGTTGTTACTGCTTCTTATGTTTCGCGTGATAATATAGATTTTTTATTGGATTTAAAAGTAAAGGATTCTAAAAAGTTTACAGACGATAAAATTTTGGAAATTGTTCCACAAATCATAAAAAGAATTCCTTATAAAACATATATTTTAAATAATAATGATTATAATAATACTTATGCTAATTATAATATGAATGCTATGAAAGCTATTTTACATAATAAAGTGTTATATGAAGTTAAGAATATGGGATATAATTATGACTATATTGTTGTTGATCAGTTTGAAAATCCTAAAAGTTATTTTAATCATATAAGTAAATCTAACAAAAAAGTAACTGATATTATGTTTCTTACCAAGGCTGAAGATCAATGTTTATCTGTAGCATGTTCTTCTTTAATTAGTAGATATATATTTCTTAAGGAAATGGATAAGTTATCTGATAGTGTTGGTATTAAATTACCTAAAGGAGCTAATCCTTCTGTTGATGAAGTTGCTAAGAAAATATTAGATAAATATGGTATAGATAAATTAAAAAGTATTTGTAAATATAATTTTAAGAATACTTCTAAAATAATTAAATAGATAAATGTATAAATTATCTATTTTTTATTATAATAATAATGGTGATTAAATTGAATAATATTGATGTTAGAGAGTATATTATTAATAATTTTAAGAATGATGATATTATGGATATTAAACAATCTATTATTACTTCTATTGAATCAAAGGATGAAGATCCTTTAATTGGTCTTGGAGTATTATTTGAGGTTATGTGGAATAATTCTAGTGAAGATGAGAAATTATCTATTTTAAATAACATAAAAAAAGGACTTAAGTAGTCCTTTATTTGTTATCTTTTTTTAATTTACTTGCAACTTTTGTTAAGTCTGCACTTTCAAATGCTCTTAATACTTCTAATGGAATTGCAAATATAATTGTATTTGATTGATCGCTTGATAAATCATTTAAAGTAGATAATGTTCTTAAGTGAAGTGCTCCTGGAGAAGTTGACATTGTTTCTGCTGCTTTGGCTAAGTTATTAGCTGCTTCTATTTCTCCTTTGGATTTAGTAATTACTGCTGCTTTTTCTCTTTCAGCTTCAGCAACTTTAGCAATTACTCTTTGCATTTCTTCTGGTAATTTAATATCTTTTAATTCTACATTTTCTACTTTAATACCCCATGGATCTGTTGCTTTATCAATAATATCACATATTTCTGTTGATATCTTATCTCTTTCTGATAATAATTCATCTAGCGATACTGCTCCTACGGCATTACGCATAGTTGTTTGAGCTAATTGAGATACAGCATATTGATAGTGTTCTACTGCTATTACTGCTTTTGATGCATCAAATACTTTATAATACAATACAGCATTTATTCTTATAGATACGTTATCTTTTGTAATAGCGTCTTGTTCTGCTACATCTACTGCTTTAGTACGAATATCTATTTTTTGATAAGATTCTATTATAGGTAGTACTATATTCCATCCTGGATTCATTATTCTAGAAAATTTACCAAATCTAAATAATATTCCTCTTTCATATTCTGAAATTTGTCTAATTGAACACAATAAAACAAAAAGTATAATAATTCCTAATAATATTAATAATTCCATTTACATACTCCTTTCTTAATTAATTATATTATTATTTTTTTTGATAGTCAATTATTTCACTTGCATTATGTTCTAATAATTCTGGATTATCAAATATGTATTGTAATAATTCTATTGATTTAATTAAATAAAATCCATCGGCTACTCTTTCGTCAAAAGCCATTCCCCAATCACATGCTTTTATTATTTTTTTATTATTATCATTATCTATTATTTCTTTGTTATGTATTTCTCCCATTGTAATTAATGAAGAACATGTTCCAAAGTTAGTAATATTGTGATGAATGGCATTACTTTTTATTGATCCTAAATTAGATACTATAGTGCTACTATAATATAAATTATCTTGTATTAATGATTTAGGTAATATTCCTTTGTCATCACTCCATTTTAATATGCCTATTAATGGTATTCTTATAATATTTGGAAGTTTGCCTAATATATCTATTGCATCATTAGCGCCTTCTTTTTTTAATTTACCATTTCTTATTTCACTTACTTTATCTTTAATATATTTACATATAGTATTTATATTATCATTTTCTTTTATTGGTACCATTATCATTATTTCTTCTGCTTTATCATCAAATGATACTTTCGCTACAAAAGAGATAATTATATCATTATGTTCATAAATGTGTCTATTTTGAACAAATCTATTTAATTTATTTCTATTGTATATTAGTTTGCCTAATGCTGTTACAAAGGCATGAAAGAATGTTATATCACTATTTTCTTTTTTCTTTTCTTCAATATATTTTACTAATTTAGTAACATCTAAATCTTTATTGGAATAAACAAAACTATCACATCTTCTTGGTTTTAAATCAATCATTATTTGTTCCATTCCATTTTCTTTTACTCTTTTAGCATTTCTACTACTCATATAATTCTCCTATCTTTTTAGTTAATTATAGCAAAAATATTATTATATGTATATAGTAATAAGAAAAATTAGGATTTAGCTCCTAATTTTATTCTTTAATTTCAAAGTTTTCTAATTCTCCATTATCTTTTAATATTTTATTGACATTATCAGCGGCAACATTTAATTTTTGTGAACATTCTTTAGATAATTTCATTGCTTCTGTGTATTTTTCTATAGCATCATCTAAATTTACTTCTCCACTTTCTAATTCTGTAACTATACTTTCTAATTTTTTTATTTTTTCTTCAAATGTTAGTTCTTCTTTCTTAGCCATTTTTATCTTCACTCACTTTCAATACTTTAGTATCTATAATACCATCTTTAACTTTTATTGTTAGTATACTATCTTTTTTTACATTTTTTATACTATTTATTACTTTATTATCTAATTTGGTTATAGAGTATCCTCTTTTTAATGTGTTAAGAGGATTTAATACTTCTAATTTACTTATAATGTTATCTAATTTTGTTTTCTTAAATTTGTATAACATTTCTGGATTATTTAATACATATGATTCTTTAAATTTAAATAATCTTACTTTATTATATTCTATTATATTATTAATTGATATATTTATTCTATCTATTAACATATCTAATTTTTGTTCTTTTACTTCATATATATTACTTGGTTTTTTTAATACATAACTATCTTTTAAGTTATTAATTTTTTCTTTTAAGCTATTTATAATGTTTATTGTCGCATTATAATTTCTAATTTTAGATGTTTCTAAATATTCTCTTACCGTGTTTATATCTACTACTGCTAATTCAGCTGCTGCAGTTGGAGTTGGCGCTCTTAAATCCGCTACAAAATCTGCAATAGTAAAATCTATTTCGTGACCTACAGCACTAATTACTGGAACTTTGGAATTATATATAGCTCTTGCTACAATTTCTTCATTAAATGGCCATAGATCTTCGATAGATCCTCCACCTCTACCTACTATTAATGTATCAATATCATAGGTGTTTGCTATATTAATCTTTTTTACAATATCTTCTGCTGCGTGTTCTCCTTGAACTAGTGAAGGAAATAAAATTGTTTCACAAATTGGATATCTTCTTTTTATTGTTGTTAATATATCTCTTATAGCAGCACCTGTAGATGCTGTTACTATTCCTATTTTTTTAGGCATTTTAGTTATTTTTCTTTTTCTTTCGGGATTGAATAATCCTTCTTTAGATAATTTTTCTTTAAGTTGTTCAAAAGCAATATATAAATTACCTACTCCGTCTTCTAACATATCACTTACATATATTTGATATCCACCTGTTGCTTCATATACTGTAACTTTTCCTTCTACCATTACTTTCATACCATCTACTGGAAGAAATTTTAACTTTGTTGTACTAGAGGCAAACATTACAGCATTTATCCTACTTGTTTCATCTTTTAATGTAAAATAATAGTGCCCTCTTGTATGGGCTTTAAAGTTAGATATTTCTCCTTTTAAATATACTTTTCTTAAATTTATATCTTCATCAAATTTATATTTTAAATACTTACTTAATTGCGTTATTGTTAAGTAATTATTTTGCATAATAATCACTATCCTTTGTTATGATATATTTTGTCTAGTGTTCCATTAATCATTTTTACTACTTTATCATCTGAATATTTTTTAGATAATTCTATAGCTTCATTTATTACTACTTTTTCTGGAGTATCTGTATATAGTAATTCATATATAGCTACTCTTAGTATAGCAGCGTCTGTTAATCCTAATCTAGAAATATTCCAATTATTCAAGTATTTATTTGCTTTTTCATCTAATTGATTTTGCTTAGATATTACGTTTACTACTATTTCTTTTGTAAAATCATCTTCTATTTTTTCAATTAAGTCTTTTATATCATAGTTTATTTCATTTTTATTATATAAGTTTATTTGGTATAAAATAGTCATTGCATTTTCTCTTGCTTTAGTTCTGGAAGTACTCATATTATCACCCATTTCTAATTAATATAATAACATATTTAGAAGTATTTTTCTATAGTTTTTATTTTCTTTTTTACAAACATTTGTTTGACAAAATATTATATCTATGATATTATGAAGATGGTGATGTTATGAATAGATATGATGATTTATCTAGTAAACAAAATGAAGTGTTAACATTTATTAAAAAATTTATAGCAGAGAATAATTATACTCCTTCTGTAAGAGATATTTGTAAAGGTATTAATTTAAATTCTCCTGCTACTGTACATGTTCATTTAACTAATTTAATTAATAAGGGGTATATTAAAAGAAATTCTAATAATAATAGAATGTTAGAATTAATGGTACCTAATGAATTTATTAGTCATAATGAAGAAGTGGTAAATATTCCTTTATTAGGTAAGGTTACTGCAGGTAATCCTATCGAAGCTATTGAAAATCCTGATGAATATTTTCCTATTCCAGTACAAATGATACCTGCCGGTAAAGAAGTATTTACTTTAAGAGTTAGTGGTGAATCAATGATTAATGCTGGTGTATATGATAATGATATTATTATTGTAGAAAGAACTAATACTGCTAAGAATGGTGATATGGTTGTTGCTATGAATGACAATAATGAAGTTACTTTAAAAACTTTTTATAAAGAAAAAGATTATTTTAGATTACAACCTGAAAACGATTATATGGTACCTATTATTTTAAAAAATGTAACAATATTGGGGAGAGCTATAGGATTATATAGAAGCTTTTAATAATAAAGAACTTACTTTTGTAAGTTCTTTTTGTTTTTATATTTTGCCACTGGCGCGTAACTTAATCTATGAAATTCTGTTATTCCATATTTTTCTATAGCTTCTATATGTTTTTTTGTCGGATAACCTTTATTATTTTTTAGATCATACATAGGATATTGCTCATCTAATTCATACATCATTTTATCTCTTGTTACTTTTGCTATTACGGATGCTGCTGCTATAGTAATAGATTTTGCATCTCCTTTTATAATTGAAGTAGTTGGTATATCTATATCTAGTGGCATAGCATCTATTAGTATATGTTCTATTTTAATTTGTTTGTTCGCTTCATTAATAGCTCTTTTCATAGCAATTTTAGTTGCTTCATAAATATTATATTTATCTATTTCTTTTTCTGTACATTCTCCTATACCTATAGCAAGAGCTTTCTCTTTAATTATTTTATAAAATTCATTTCTTTTTTTTTCAGATAGTTTTTTAGAATCAGTTAATCCTTCAAGTTTAAAATTTTTAGGTAATACTACACAGGAAGTTATTACACTACCTATTAGTGGTCCTCTACCTACTTCATCTACTCCACCAATAATAGTTATTCCTTGTTTGTTTAATTCTTTTTCGTAATGATATAAATCTTCCATTTTAACCTCTAAATTTATTTCTATTAGTATTTCTTAAATTTTCCATTTGTTCATTTAATCTTTGTAATCTATTTTCATTGTAGTTAGGAATATTATTTTTTGGTTCTTTTATTCCAAATAATTTTTCATTTAATTCTTTATTATGTTCCGAAATTCTTCTACTTGTTTCTTTGTTTACTTTCCATCTTTTATCAAATATTCTTGTTAAATCTTGTTCATTATTCATATTACCACCTATTAATATTATAACAAATTATAATAAAAAAATATATAATAAAAGAGATTATTCGTCTTTATTAAATAAATAATAATATACATCTAAATAATCTCTTACATATATAATTTCTATTTTATTAGTTATTGATGGTGATATTTCTTCTATATCTGGTTTATTATCAATAGGTATAAATACTTTTTTTATGTTATTTACTGAGGCTGCTATTAATTTTTCTTTTAATCCTCCTATTGGTAATATTCTTCCTCTTAAGGTTATTTCACCTGTCATACTTATATCATTAGAAATTATTTTATCTTTTATTAAACTTATTATAGCAGTTGTTAAGGTTATTCCTGCAGAAGGTCCATCTTTTTTTACTGATCCTTCTTCTATATGAATATGAAAGTCATTCTCTTTAAATGTTTTTATATCTATACCGAATTTATCAGCATTATGTTTAATGTAGCTTAAAGCAACATCAATACTTTCATTCATTACTTCTCCTACAGAACCTGTGACTTTTATTTTTCCATCACCTTTATACATTGTACTTGATACTTTTAATATCTCTCCACCATAAATTGTATATGCCAAAGCATTTACTACACCACTTTTATTAGAATCGTCATTTTTTTGATGATGATATTTTACAGGACCCAAATAATATGGTAAATCACTTACCTTAATTATTTTATTTTTTATATCTTCATATATTATTTTTCTACATATTTGTTCTACTTTTCTAGATAGTTCTCTTGCACCTGCTTCTTTGGTATAATCTGTTATTATCTTGTTTATAGCATTGTCATTAATACTTATATTATAGTCTCTTATTTTATACTGCTTAAATAATTTAGGTATTAAATATTTTTTACATATTTCTTTTTTATCTAGATTTGTGTAACTTGATAATTCTATTATTTCTAATCTATCTTTTAAAGCACTGGGAATGGTATTTATATCATTAGCAGTTAGAATAAATAATACGTTTGATAAATCAAATTCTTCTTCTATATAATTATCACAGAATGATTTATTTTGTTCTTTATCTAATATAGATAATAATGCTGACGCTGGATCTCCATGATAATCTTTTGTTAATTTATCTATTTCATCAATTAAGAATACTGGATTATTTACTCCGGCTTGTTTCATACTTTGAATTATTTTTCCTGGATTAGCTCCTAAGTATGTTCTTCTATGTCCTATTATTTCTGCTTCATCTGATACTCCACCAACACTTATTTTTACAAATTTTTTATTAAGGGATTTGGCTACTGATTTAGCTAGAGTCGTTTTACCTACTCCAGGTGGTCCTATTAAGCATATTATAGGACTATTTACATTATTAGTATGTTTCATTACTGCTACGTATTCAACTATTCTTTTTTTTATTTCTTCCAATCCATAATGGGTTTCATTTAAAGATTCTGATACTTCTTTTATTTTATAATTATCTTCAGTACTATTATTCCATGGTAAATTTAAAAGCCAATCTATATATGTTCTTATTATTGTTATTTCTGGTGATGCATCTGAAGATAAAATATATCTTTTTAGTTCATCTTCTATTTTGTTTCTTATTTTATCTGGAAGATTCTTTTCATTTATTTTCTTTTTAAGATTATCTACTTCTGTTTCCTTTATTGTAGATTCTCCTAATTCTTCTTTTATTATTCTTATTTTTTCTCTTAATAAATATTCTCTTTGTGATGCATCTATTTTTTCTTTTAAGGTTAATTCTATTTCTTGTTCTAATTGTTCTGTTTCTATTTCTCTGTTTAAGTCTTCTATTATTTGTCTTATTCTTTTTATGGGATCTGCTATATTTAAATATTTTAATTTAGAAGTATAATCAAATGGTAATTCTGACGCTATAATATCAGTTAATTTACTTATATTATCAACACCACTAATTCTTCCTAATACACTGTTAGACATCATTGGAGAAGTATTAACATAATTATTTAATTCGTTATATAAAATTCTTTTTAATGCAGTAGCTTCTACATCATCATAGTCATATTCTTTTGTTGGTATTACAAATGATTCAATATATCCATAATCGCCTTCAATATAGTTTAAGATTTCAACTCTTGATAATCCTGCTACTACTACTCTTACTGTTCCATTAGATAATTCTATTTTAGATTTTATTCTTCCTAATACTCCTATGTTTGGTAAATCTTTAATACTAGGATTTTCTTCTAAAGGATCTAAAAGGTTTATTAATAGTATATGGTTGTCATTATATTTTTCAGAATTTTCTAATATTAGTTTTTCTTTTGAAGAATTAAATTCTATTCTTATCTCATTATAAGGAAATAATATAATATTCTTTAATAATACAATAGGTAAATTAGTCTCAACCATATTATCAAGCACCTTTCGTCTTGTTTAAATATTTTAACATAAATATAAAATATATCAATAATATTTTTACTTTTTTTATATTATTTATTTATAAAAAATATGTAACCGAATTGGTTACATATTTTACTTTTTTTATATGATAGAATATTTTATTATTTTTAGGAAGTGATGTAATGAATTATGATGAAATAGCTAATAATATAAGTAAAGATATGTTGGCGTATAAAACTTGTGATGAAAGCTTTTTAGAGCTATATAAGATATGTTTAAAAAAGTATGGTAATTTTACTTCTAGAGAGACTAATAAAATATTAACTAAAGTTATTCATTATATAACAATTATGGGATATGATATAGAATCAATTAAACCATGTAGTTTTAGGTATTATTTAAACTAAGATTTTATTATATTACTTAGTTTTTTTATTACTTTTTTTTCTATTCTAGATATATATGATTGAGATATTCCTAATACATTTGCAACTTCTTTTTGTGTCATTTCTTTTCTACCGTTTAATCCGTATCTATATTCTATTATTTCTTTGTCTCTTCCTTTTAACTTACTAACTTCTTGATAAAGCATTTTTCTATCTAAATTTTCTTCTAAATTTTTTGTTACAATATCTGGTTCTGTCCCAAGAACATCTTCTAAATGTAATTCATTTCCATCAGCGTCAAAGCTTAGGCTATCTTCAAAACTAATTTCAGTTCTTTTCTTTTTCGTTTTTCTTAGATACATTAATATTTCATTATCTATGCATCTTGAAGCATATGTTGCTAATTTTATATTTTTATCTAGTTTATAAGTGTTTACTCCTTTTATTAATCCTATTGTTCCTATAGATACTAGATCTTCTAAATCTATTTTGGTATTTTCATATTTTTTAGCTAAAAAAACTACTAATCTTAAGTTATGTTCAATTAATATATTTCTTGCTTCTTTATCACCATTCATACTCTTTTCTACATATCTTATTTCTTCTTCTTTGGTTAATGGGGGTGGTAATATATCTGTGCTTCCTAAATAAAATATATAATTTTTTTTCTTTAATACTTTTAATATTAATTCTATTATTTTTTTCATTAGTTTATCCTTTCTAATAATTTACTATTTAATATACAATCTATTCCATCCATTTTTATTTTTTCATTTGATACTCCAACTAAAAAATCATTCCTAAATCCTATTCCCTGAATGAATATCTTATCTGGTATAACGCATTTTAATAAACCATGATTATTTATTGTATCGTATGGAACTAATAATATTTTGTCTTTGTCATAATCTATTGTAATTAATTCTTTATTTAATAAAATAATTGGTCTTTTTTTATAAGGATCTTCTAATTTGTTGCCAGTATCTAAAAATGCTGTTGTTGGAATTATTTTTCCATTTTTTAAATATATGTCTATATTATAATAATTAGAATAATTATTTTTTAATTCCAATGCTTGTTTAGTGTATAAATATATTATTGTGGGGCTTAGTATTATTAGTACTATTACATTTATCGATAATCCGTTAAAATAAAATACTAGTCCTTTATTTTTATATGAAAATTGTAAATTTAAAAAGTATAAAAATCCTCCTAATATTATACTTGAGGTATATAAGTAGAACAGATTTTTTAGTGTATATTTTATATTTTTATATCCAAATGTTATATAAACCATTAATAATGATATTATTATTTTTATTATAAATAATAAAAAGCTATTTAATTCTATAAACATAGATAAAATTGTTATTGAACCTACTGTAGATGATAATAATAGTTTTTTTAATGTAGTTTGTCTTCTTAATATTATCGCTACAGAAAATAATAGTAGTAAGTCAAAACCAAAATTTAATAATAATACTAAGTCTATATAGATTTTCATTTTAATCACCAGTTGTATTATAAAAAAAATATGACAAGTATAATGTCATATTTTTTGTTAATTATATTATATTTGATAATTATCTTCTAATGAGAAAATTACATTTTCGTTTATCCAATTTTTTCTAGGTTCTACAGCATCTCCCATTAAAACCGATACTCTTTTTTCTGCTAGTGCTACATCTTCTATATTTACTTTAACTAAGCTTCTTTGTTCCGGATCCATTGTTGTTTCCCATAATTGTGATGCATTCATTTCACCTAATCCTTTATATCTGGATATTTTATAATTAGATTTTCCTTTTGTTAGTTCTTTTAGTTCTTCATTAGTCCATACATAATGTTCTTTATTACCTATTTGTAATCTATATAATGGTGGCATTGCTATATAAAGATGACCATCTTCTATTAATGGCTTCATATAACGATAGAAGAAAGTTAATAGTAGACACTGGATATGGGCACCATCATCATCAGCATCGGTCATTATTATTACTTTACCATAATTTATATCTTTTATATTAAAATTGCTTCCATATCCTGCTCCAATTGTATGGATTAGTGTATTTATTTCTTCATTTTTAAATATTTCTTCTAGTTTAGCTTTTTCTGTATTAATTACTTTACCTCTCAATGGTAATATAGCTTGGGTTTTTCTGTCTCTACCTTGTTTAGCTGAGCCTCCTGCAGAGTCTCCCTCTACTATAAATAATTCTTTTATTGTTTTATCTTTTGTTTGAGCAGGTGTTAGCTTGCCACTTAATATCTTATCTAATTTTTTAGCATCTTTCCCTTTTCTTGTTTCTTCTCTTGCTTTTCTTGCAGCTTCTCTTGCTTCTTTTCCTTTGAGAGCTTTAGTAACAATAGTTGTTGCTATTTTGTTATTTTCTTCTAAAAAGAATTTTAATTGTTCTGTTGTTATGTTTTCTACTACACTTCTTGCTATTGGTGTGCCTAATTTAGCTTTTGTTTGTCCTTCAAATTGTAAAATATCTTCTGGTATTTGAACACTTATAATAGCAGTCAGTCCTTCTCTAACGTCAGAACCTTCAAAAGATTTATCTTTATTTTTAATAAATCCATTTTCTTTAGCATAATCATTGATTACTTTAGTTATTGCTGTTTTAAACCCAACTTCATGGCTTCCTCCATCACTTGTTTTAACATTATTTACAAATGATACTATATTTTCAGAGTAGCTATCTGTATATTGAAGTGCTACTGATACGTTTATTTTATCTTTTATTGCGTTAAAACATAATACTTTATGTAATTCATTTTTTCCTTCATTTAGATATTCACAAAATGATTCTAAGCCATTTTCATACAAATACTTTTCTTGCTTTCCTTCTATTTCATCTATTATTTCTATTGTTAATCCATCTATTAAAAATGCACATTCCTGCATTCTTTCACAAATAGTTGAAAAATTAAATTCAATTGTAGAAAATATTTCAGGATCCGGCATAAATCTTACAGTTGTTCCTGTTTTGTTTGTAGTTCCTATTTTTTTTAGTGGTTGATCTAAATGTCCTCCATTTTTAAATCTAATAAAGTATTCAAATCCATCTCTTCTTGTTGTTACTTCCATCCAACTTGATAAAGCATTAACAACAGAAGCACCAACACCATGTAGTCCTCCAGATACTTTGTATCCACCACTTTCAAATTTTCCTCCAGCATGTAATACTGTATATATTACTTCTGGTGTGCTTTTTCCTGATTCGTGCATGCCAGTAGGAATTCCACGTCCTGAATCTGTAACACTAACTGAACCATCTTTATGCATTACTATTTTTATATGGTTACCAAATCCATTTAAGGCTTCATCTACACCATTATCTACTATTTCCCACACTAGATGATGTAATCCTCTTTTGTCAGTAGATCCAATATACATACCTGGTCTTTTTCTTACAGCTTCTAATCCTTCCAATATTTTTATTGAATTTTCATCATAATTATCTTTTTTTAGCATAAAATCATCTACTTTCTTTTAAGCTATTAAATTATATCATGAATTATTTATTATTTTCAAGTTTATTTATTTATAGTTTACATTATAAAAAAGCCTACTTGGGCTTTTTATCATTTAATTAAAATTGGATCATCAATTCTATCATATGTTGGAGAAGTTGACTCTTCAATTAGATTTATATAATCTTTATCTTTATATTTTCTTAGGATGATAGTTTGTTCGCATTTATAATTTTCACTATCAACACAATTTTTATCAATTGATTTTATCGGTGCTGTCAAAAGAACTGAATCATTATATTTATCTTTGGTATATGTTCCTGTATAATTTGCTACTATTTTTATATCAGTATACTCTGGATTAGTAGCTTCTCCAATAACATAATTTACTGTTTTATCATTTTTTATTTCAATTTCTCTTACAAAATATGTTCCAGCTGGATTTGATGCAGTATCTCTGTAATATCCTTCTAATGGTAGTTTTTTATTATTTCCTTTTGGTTGTGATGAATTATTACTTAGCAAAGAAAGTGCTACAATTAGTATTATTACTATGGCTACTACAGCAACAATTTTAATTATATTATTATTTTTTTTATTATTTTCCTTCATTATTATCAACTCTTTCTATTAATAGAATAGCATATTATTCTTTTTTTTTCAATAAAAAACAAACTTATTACTAAGTTTGTTTATGTCATAATGGCGCCTGATGTAGGACTCGAACCTACGACCTGTCGGTTAACAGCCGAATGCTCTACCGGCTGAGCTAATCAGGCATTTGTCACATGACTTCTTAATTATATAATAAAATATTTGAGAAATCAAGGACTTTTTTTAATTTTTTTAATATTTATATAAGTTGTCCGTTGCTTTAGCGTTTAATTTTAAATCAGCTATTATACCTTTTTTATATGCATAATATGCTGCAGAACCTATCATTGCTGCATTATCTGTACAATATTTTATTCTAGGTACTGAGAAATTAATACTTTTTTCTTTACATAGTTCTTCTAGTTTTTCTCTTAATCCTCTATTTGCTGCTACTCCTCCAGCTATAACCAAATTATTTACTTTAAATTCTGTTACTGCTTTCATTGTTTTTTTTGTTATTACTGAAATTACTCTATTTTGAAATGTAGTACACATATCTTCTGCATTTATATTATTTCCTCTTTGTTTTTCATTATGCACTAAATTTACTACAGCACTTTTTATTCCACTAAAAGAAAAATTATAAGTGTCATCATCTAATGGATATGGTAGGTTATATGTATCTTTTCCTTGGCTAGCTAATTTATCTACTTTTGGGCCTCCTGGATATTCTAATCCTAATATTTTAGCTACTTTATCATATGCTTCTCCTATTGCATCATCTAATGTCCCACCAATTCGTTTAAATGAATAATCATTATCCATATATACTAATTCAGTGTGTCCTCCACTTACTACTAGTGCTATTAAAGGAAAAGATAATCTTTGTTCTAGGTTATTTGCGTATATATGTCCTGCTATGTGGTGAACTGGTATTAATGGCTTTCCTGTTATTAGGGATATTGTCTTAGCACATTGTAATCCTATCAATAATGAACCAATTAATCCAGGACCATATGTTACTCCTATTATATCAATATCACTTATTTTCATATGGCTTTTTTCTAATAATTCATCCAATACTATTGTAATACTTTCTATATGGCTACGACTTGCTATTTCTGGTACTACTCCACCAAATTTCTTATGAATATCTATTTGTGTTAGTATTACAGTTTCTATTTCTTCTGTTCCATTTTTTATAATACTCATACTTGTTTCATCACAGCTTGTTTCTATGGCTAAACAATATATATCCTTCATTTACATCACCTGCTTTTCCATTAGAATTCCATCTTCATCTCCGTAATATAGTTTTCTTAATGCTACTTCTCTAAATCCAAAGTTCTTGTATAATCTTCTTGCAATTTCATTACTTTTTCTTACTTCTAATGTTATATTTATTACATGTTTATCTATTGCATTATATATCAAATATGTCATTAATTTAGTACCTATTTTTTTATTTCTGTATTCTTCTAATACTTCTATATTATCTATTTCTATTCTGTCATAAATTAGAGAATAATTTAAAAATCCTATTACTTTATTATTTTCATAATATTCTATGCTTTTAGCATATGGGTTTGGTCCTTCTATATATTCTATTTCTCTAATCACTTTTTTTCTCCAAAGCTTCCGGCAATTTTAAATAATTTGGTACTAATAAATGTGAATTTACGGATTCTTTATTTAAATAATAATTAACTATATTTATATAATCTAATTCTTGTTTAGATATTTCTATATTATCTATTGTTATGTTATTGTTACTTACAATAATTGGTTTATATTTTTTTATTATTTCTAATACTTTTTCTTTAGTATTAAATTGTTCTTTTATTATTTCGTTATTATCTTTATCATATAGGCCAAAATAATAATTATTATGGTTGGCATTTAATATAGATAGACAATAATCATGATTTATAGATAGTGATAACATTTTTAATGATGATATTGGTATTACTTCTTTATTTAGTAAGTAAGCCATTGTTTTAGCAATTGTTACACCTATTCTTACTCCAGTAAATGATCCTGGACCATTTACTACCATTATTTTGTCAATGTCATTTGGTTCTAAATTGCTTTCTTTTAATACATCATCTATAAATTGTGTTGTATATATAGAATGTTCGTTAGGAATAGATTTTGTTATACTAGATATTATCTTATTAGCTTTAATAATAGCAATAGATACATCAATTGATGATGTATCTATAAATAAACATATCATAATACAGCCTCACACATGCTTTGATATTTTTCTCCATGTGGTGTTATTTTTATTACTCTTTTGTTTTCACCTACTATTGTAAAACTAATATCTAATCTTTCTTTAGGTAAATAATCCTCAATCATTTCTGCCCACTCTATTATTGTTACACCATTTTTATTGAAATACTCATCTAGTCCTAGGCTATCAACTTCTCCGTTTGTTCTATATACATCCATATGATATAATGGTAATTCTCCTACATATTCTTTAATTATATTAAAAGTTGGCGATGTTATTTCATCAATTCCCATTGCTCCTGCAAATCCTTTAGTAAAAACTGTTTTTCCACTTCCTAAGTCTCCATTTAAACATATTACCATGTTAGGAAATTTTTCTGATTCTAAATTTTCTGCTAATTCTATTGTTTCTGCATCACTATTTGTTGTTACTTTATATGTATTGTCCATCTTTTTATCACCTTTCTTTTTCACTAGTCTTATTATAACAAACTATTATATGAAAAGACAATACTTTTTTTATATTTTAATTATTTTACTTTTTAGTAAACTTTTAATACATTTATATTTTTTTGTGTTAGAATTAATTTAGTTGTTTATATTTATGAGGAGATTATTATATGGTAGAAAATAAATGTAGTGTAACACATAAATTTGGACCTTTTATTTTGAATAATAATAAAGGTATAGCAACTAGAAAATGTTTTTGTTGTAATGAAACCGTTATTTATAACAATATTGGCGATGATATTAAAAATGCAATTTTAAGACAAGATGATGTCAGCTTGTTCGCTGGTGTTATTATTAGTAAAGAATATAATGATAATAGTGATAATTTTATTAAGCTTATTAGATTTTTACTCGATGATATTGATTATTTATATATAAATGAAGATACTCAAAACAAATTATTAAATAATATTGGTTATTATAATAGTTTATTGAATAAAGATGATAATCAAAGATTTAAATTCATTGAGGATATTAAAGAATATTTAAAATTATTTTTTGCTATGAATAAATATGAATACAAATTAGGAGCAGGTAGTTTTCCTGCTGATGAGACTGAAAAAATTGACGAATTATTTGATTATATTAATAAATCATTTGATGAAATACTGCTAGAAAAAAAGCATCTAAGTAAATAGATGCTTTTTTTATGCTCCGAATGTGTTAAATAAGAATTTTCCTAGTTCTATACTTCCTATTGTAACTACTGCAAGTATAACTAGTAATATTAATATATTAGCAAATCCTCCACTTTTTTTATCAATATCGTTTACTGTTGCAGTTGGTGCTGGAGTTGGAGTTGGTTCTGGTTGTGGTATTGCTTGTGTATTTTCTAGACTAACGCTATTGATTGGCGTTGGTTCTGGAATTGTTTCATTTTCTACTACTGGCTCAGGAACAGGAGTAACTGGCTCTTGTGGTGCTACTACTTCAGTAGGTTGTGTTGGTACTGGAGTTGGCTCTGCTACTGGCTCTTGTGGTGCTGCTACTTCAGTAGGTTGTGCTGGTACTGGAGTTGGCTCTGCTACTGGCTCAGGAACATGAGTAACTGGCTCTTGTGATGCTACTACTTCAGCAGGTTGTGCTGGTGCTAACTCACTATTATTTTCTTCTCCAAATGGGTTAAATCCTGCAAATGGATCATTATTTTCTACAGGTGCTTGCTCTATTGTTTGAGCATCAGAAGCTACTTTTAAACCATCTACAAAATTTGGCATTTGATTTTTTAACCATTCCACAAATTTTGTATCTATTTCATCTTTTTCAATTATCATTATTTTTTGATTTATTTTACTTTTATCCAATCCAGAATCTGTTAAATTTTTATATAATTCACTGGTAATTCCGCCGATTTTTTTAGTTTCATCAAATATTTTTTGTTTATCATTGCTATTTACTGCATTAGTTAAACTGTTCATATCAGTCATAGGTATTACAAGTATTCCATCTGGATTTGTAGCCTTTATTTTGTTGTATTCTTTATCAATTTTATCTAATAACGATTCTTTTGAAATTGCATTTGATACTAAAGCATCAAAATCATTTTTCATGTTTATATCAACTATCATTGATGTTTGTCCGTTCATATTTTTTGGTATTACTACACTATATTGACCATTTTGATTGCTATTTATTGTGTATATAGTATAAATATTATTCTCACTAAAATTATTTGCTCCTGTTAAATTCATTTTTTGCACCTCTTTCGTATTATCTATTTAATTATAATATATTAACTTTAAAAATTCAATAGTTTACTTGAATTTTTATCAATTTTATAGTATAATTATTACATTAGTAGAACTTTTCTAGAAGAAATTTATTTTATTTAACGGTTTATTATATAGAAAGGATGTTTAAATGAAAGACGAAAATAATACTTTGGTCTTCGCTTTGGGTGGACTAGGCGAAGTCGGGAAAAATATGTATTGTGTAATGCATAAAGATGAAATAATAATTGTTGATTCAGGTGTAATGTTTCCAGAAGATGATTTGCTTGGTATTGATTACGTTATTCCTGATTATACGTTTTTAAAAGAAAATGAAAGCAAAATTAAAGCTTTGGTTATAACACACGGACATGAAGATCATATTGGAGGTATTCCTTTTTTGCTTCAATGTGTTAATATTCCAAGGATATACGCACCAGCACAAGCTGCTGCTTTAATTGAGAAGAAATTAATTGAAAGAAATATTAAATATAAAAATATGGTTATTTACAATGAAAATACTAGAATTAAAACAAAGTTTTTTAAAATAGATTTCTTTAGAACAACCCACTCTATTCCAGATTCACATGGTTTATCAATTGATACTCCAAATGGTTTAATTGTTATGACTGGAGATTTTAAGATGGATTTAACTCCAATTGGTCCTATGTTTGATATTCATAAAATGGCTGAAATTGGGAAAAAGGGAGTTAAACTTCTTATGAGTGATTCTACTAATGCCATTGTCCCTGGTACTTCAGTTAGTGAATCTGTTGTTGATGAAAATTTAAGTGAAATATTTGAAAATGAAAAAGATGGTAGAATTATTTTAGCTACTTTTGCTTCTAATATTTATAGACTTAAACACATTATTGAGATATGTAAAAAAAATAAAAGAAAGGTTGCTTTGTTTGGTAGAAGTATGGATACTTCTATAGAAATAGCTGCTAAATGTGGATATATTAAGGATAAAGATATTATTGTTAGTACTGAGGAAGCAAAGGCTTTAAAACCTTCTCAAGTATGCCTTTTGTGTACTGGTAGTCAAGGAGAACCTTTAGCAGCGTTATCTAGAATTGCTAATGGTAGTCATAGACAAATCAAATTAATGCCTAATGATATTGTTATATTCTCATCTTCTCCTATTCCTGGTAATGCAGCTAGTGTTGCCAAGACTATCAATAAACTATATTTAAATGGTGTTAAAGTTTATACTAATACAAATAGTGATATTCACTCTTCTGGGCATGCGAATCAAGATGAATTAAAACTTATGATAAGATTAATTAATCCTAAGTATTTTGCCCCTTATCATGGTGAATATAGAATGTTAAAAATGCATTGTGATATTGCTAATTTATGTGATATTCCTAAAGATAATACTTTTATTTTAGAAAATGGTGATGTTTTAAAGCTTACTAAAAATAAAGTTATTAGAGGTAATAAAGTCACTGCAGGTGATGTTTATGTTGATGGTTCTAGAATTGGTGATGTGGGTAATGTTGTTATTAAAGATAGAAATTTAATGTCAAATAATGGAATAATGGTTATTATTGCAAATATTGATTTTAATAATAAAAAACTATTAGGTATTCCTATGGTTACTACTAGAGGTTATATATTAGTTAATGAAAATGAAGCATTAATTAAACAAATTGAGAAGAATGCTGAGAGAATTATTGCTACTAAACTAAAAGATAGAAATGTTACATATAATGATATAAAAAATGAATTAATAAATGGGCTTATGCCTTTCTTATTAAAAGCGACTGGTAGAGTTCCTATAATTATGCCAATTATAATGGATATTAAAAATTATATAAAAGAAAAATAGTTCAAATTGAACTATTTTTTTGTTTCATTGTAATAATGAAATTCACTTAATCTTATTAATACTTCTTCTAAATCTTCCAATACTTCATCAGTATCATTTAAATAATTATCAATATCAAATATTAGACTACTTAGATTATTATATTTTTTATAATCAAAATGATATTTATCTAGTACATAAATATCATTTCTATTAATTAGTAGCCCCTTTTTATTATCTACTCGCAAATAATTCTTATAGTTATAATTATCTAACAACTTTCTTCCTCCGTAATAAAACTATATGTTATATTTTCTGAATCAACTAAATTGTTTATTAATAACAATTTAAATTTTACTTCGTTATATTTTTCTACTTCATATGTTCCTAAATTAAAATAATAATTATTATCATCTTCAGTGTGATCCATATCATTTAGTTTTTTTATCTCATCATTTAAGTTTATAGCATATTCATTTATATATTTTGTTATTTTTAATATTAATTTTGTTTTACTTGGTTTTTTATTTAAATTTGTCATCTCTATTATTTTATTTGAATTTTTTGTTGCAATATTTATTGAAATATTATTACTACATTCAGCTTTTAACTTAGCTTCTCTAAAATTAGCACTTGCATTTACACACACTGGAACTACTATTAGTAAAAAAATAGTTACAAAAGCAATTTCAATTATTAAATCTTTATTACTCTTTTCCATACCAATTCCCCCTGATGGTTTGATATTTTACTATAAATTACTTTTTTTGTCAAGTATTAGTTAACTATTATAAAAAAACCGCTATATAAAGCGATTAATTAAATATTTTATCTTCGTCTCCTTCGCAGTAGGCTTCACCTACTTTTTTTCCTTCTATATATTTTTTTCCAATCATTTGGCAACTCATTTTTGTTACAGAGTCTTTTAAATATCCTCCAAATATTCTTACTGCCGCAATGGCAACTACGGTGACAAGTGATATTATTAGGACGTATTCAACTAATGTTTGTCCTTTTCTATTTAACATCTTTATCCTCCTTTATTTCTTTAGTTTTAATAAACTCATTATTGTTTATTTTTATATTATTCTTTTCAGAAATTATTCCCATTGTTGGCACATTTAAATTTGGTATTTCTTTTTGAATTTCTTCAATCCTTTGTGATATTTCATTTGGTTTAATATTATCATTCATTGTTATCACCTGCTGTTTGGAGTATTTTTTTGAAGTTTTCAACATTTTTAAAACATGCTTCTTCGTTTATTTTTCTTCTTTCTGTGTTGTATTGTTCTTCTTCTATTTCTTCAATTTTATCTAGTGCTAAACTAGTTATTTGGTTTCTGTTTAAATTTTCTGCTGCTTCACTTATACACTCACACATTTTTAATTGGTAACATATATAAAACGATATTAAACTCTTTAACATTTTCTTTAAATCTGTTTCTGCAATAAAATCTGTTCCTTCGTAGTATTCTCCTTTAAATTCTATTGGAAATACATTTATTTTTTTGAATTCAAATGTTGTTGATGAATAATAGTGATTATAATATATATTTATTTCACTATATGACATATCTAATAACGATTTTTCTATACAGTGTTGTATTTTTAAAAACTCTTCATTAAATAAATCTTTTTCTATTTTTAATACTGTTTTATCATCTTTATATAATATTTTTTTACCAATAATTATTTTATAGTGATCTTTATTTTCAATTATAGCTCTTCTTACACTTGAATTAAAATCACCACAATATCCATAATCATTTGCAACATAGATATCTAATATTGGTTTATTTTTATCTGGTATTAATATTTGTTTATCTAATACTAAATTCTTATTATATAGTATTTCTGTTAATATCTTAGTAATTTCATTACCTACACTTAAGTATTTTTCAGCTTTTTTTCTTGCTTTGTCAACTCTAAGTAAGGAGTGGAAATTCATTACTTTAACGACATTTTTTATGCTACTCATATTAATACCTCCTTATATTTTATATTTTTTATATTTTTTCTCTTTTTGATATTTTTGTTTTACAGCAATATTGTTTATTTGTCTTAGTAAATTATATGTATAATATAGAAATACAAATAAAACAACTAGTCCTAAAATAATTGCTAATAAATATGAAAATTTTTCTGTCATTAGATGATTATATATTAAATAAGTTATTTGTATTGCAGCGCAATTTACTACTGTTAACCCTAATGATTTTGGTAAATTATTAAAATTATCGCTGACTGCATCACTTAAGAATACTAATATTATGGTAAATGATACGTATATTATGTTTAATCCTTGAAAACTTAATGTACACCATACTAAGAATAAATAATTTATAGTTAATGATGATATTGATATTAATGAGATTGTATCTAAATTTAGAAATAAGCCATATATTTCTATATTCTTCTTGTTAAATTTAAATTTTTTTAAAAATATGGAAAATATTATTAATAATACTATTAAAAAGACTATTGATACAGCTGTAAAATTTACTAATCCTTGTATTATTTCTTTATTATTCATATTTATTCTTCTATCATTAGATTAAATACATTTTTGTTATTCATATAAAATCCCTTTATATTTTTATATGATAAATCTGTTGTTTCTCCCTTAATATCAACACTACCAACTATTTCTCCTATTATTGGCATATAGTCTTTCATTATTAATAAATTATAATCTTTACTTACTATTCTTATTGTTTTTATATCATCGTATTCACTTAGGCCTTGTTCCATATCAAATATTCTTACTTTAATATTACTGCTGTCCATTATATTTACCTATGAATAAGAATTTACTTTCATCTATATCGTCATATTTTCCTGATAATATATTTTCAATATCTACTAGAATATCTTCTATTTTAACGAACTGGCCTTTTAGTCCTGTATATGGTTCTGCAACAAACATTGGCTGTGAAAAATAGTTTCTTAATTTACGCGCTCTATAGAATATTCCTTTATCTTCTTCAGATAATTCTTCTATTCCTAATACAGTAATTATTTCTTCTAATTCATTATATCTTGCTAATGTTTTTAATACTTGTTCAACTAAGTTATAATGTCTTTCACCTATTTTTTCAATATTAATTAATTTACTTGTAGAATTAAATACATCTATTGCAGGATATATTCCTAATTCAGCAACTTTTCTATCTAGTACTATTTGTCCATCCATATATGACATTATTGTTTGTACCGATTCATCATTTAAATCGTCTGCAGGAATATATATTGCTTGCACTGAAGTAATTGATCCATTCTGATTTGAATTAATTCTCTCTTCTATTTTACTCATTTCAGATGCCATGTCAGATGGATAACCATTTCCAATTAGTATTTGCTTTAATTCTGTGGCTATTTCTGCTTTAGCTTGGATAAAACGATATATGTTATCGATAAATAACAATACATCTTGTTTTTTTTCATCTCTTAAATATTCAGAAAGTGTTAATCCCGCATATACAGATTTACTTCTTGATACTGGGTTATCACCCATTTGGCCGTAAACCATTGACATTTTATCTAATAAATTAGATTTCTTCATTTCTGAATATAATTCTTGTCCTTCTCTTGAACGTTCTCCTATTCCTGTAAATACAGCGTTTGAATTTTGAGATGCATAAACGTTATGAATTATTTCTTTTATTAATACAGTTTTTCCTACTCCTGCTCCACCTAGAAGTCCCATTTTAAATCCTTTTTGTAATGGTGCAAAGAAATCTATTACTTTTATTCCTGTCCATAGTATTTCAGATTCTATATTTAAATCTTTTAATGATGTAGTTTCATTATCTACTACTCTTTTTTGAACACTTGTTAATTCTTGCTTATCAATTGGTTCTCCATATGAGTTAAATACTCTGCCTAATATTTTATCAGAGTATTCAATATTAATTCCATGAGATACTAATTTTACTGGTGTTCCTTTTTTTAATCCTCTTGTTGAATCCAAACTTATACATATTGCAGTGGTATTGTTTATTTCTACTACTTCAAATCGATAATTAGGATTGTTTTCAACTTCTAGTATGTCACCTACTTTTATTTGATTTGTTTCTAATACTATTTCAACACTTATATCAAATATAGCTATTATTTTCCCAATCATTTTTGCACCTCACTTTATTCTTCTTTTTGTGATTCTTCTTTAATTTCATTTGCTTGTTCAACAATATTATTTTGTTGATTATTATTAGTTTCCTCTACGTTTTCTTTATTAAATATAAACGCAAAATCATTTTTCATTTCTTCTTTAGTTCTTGGACTAAACTTATATTGTTTTAATTTATTTAACATTTCTTGTCCATCTTTTAATTTTTTTTGTAGTTCTTTGCTCATTTCATCAATGTTTGCTAATTCATATACTTCTCTTACTTCTAAGTATGATAATAATTCTCTTCTTAATTTACTACCTACTTTTTTCATATCATCTGTTTGAACGTTACCACCTAGTCTTGATACAGATAGTCCGTAATCAATTGCTGGTTTTTCTCCTTTAGCAAAATTCTTTGCTGATAATACTAATTGTCCATCACATATTGATATTATATTTGTAGATATATAATCTGTTATGTCTCCACTTTTTGTTTCTACTATTGGTAGCATCGTTATCGAACCACCACATACATGTTTTGCTCCTTTTTCAAGGAGTCTAGAATGTGTATAGAATATATCTGATGGATAAGCATCTCTACCAGGTGTTTTATGACTGTTTAAGCTTATTTCACGATATACATCTGCATGTTTCTTTAAATCATCAAATACTACTAATACATTATATTTTTGAAGCATAAAACTTTCTGCTATAGAGGTTGCAACATATGGTGTTAAATATGTTCTTGTAGGTAATTCATCATTAAATGATGCAACTATAATTGTATAACTAGAAGCTCCTCTTTTGGTTAATTCAAAATATATATCTTTTACTTCTTTTTTAGTTTTTCCTATTGCAACATAAATACATATTACTTTTTTCCCTTTTTGATTAACTATTGTATCCAATGCTATTTGAGTTTTACCTGTTTTTTTATCACCTATTATTAATTGTCTTTGACCCTTTCCAATTGGATACATTAAGTCTATTCCGGAAATACCTGTTAGTAATTCTTCATTTACATTTGTTCTATCCATTATAGGTGTTGTTTTATTTTCAATCCTAATATCGGTTAGCTTATCAAATTTTTTCCCTGCAATTAAATCATTACCAAATATATCAATTACTTTTCCAATTGAATCGATGCTAAAACTACACTTAAATTCTTTTTTAAGAGCATAAACTATATCTCCAGGTATAATTTCTTCTTTTTTTTCAATTAGGGATACAATTATTTTATTGGCATATATACCCATTACGTATCCACTGGCTTTATTATCTATACTAATTGCTTCATAAAACGATACATCATTTAATCCAGTTACTTCTACATTATATTTATTTACTTTTGTTACTCTTCCTGTTGGATATACATTATTATTATCTTTTATGCTATCTATAGCAGTATCAATACTATCTTTTATTTCATTATTCATGCTATACATTCCTTTCGTTTAAACTATAATCATATATTCTATTTTGATATTTTATTTTAATACCCTTATAAATATCATTTCTATATATAGTTTTTATGTTTTCACTGATATGATCGTAGTTTTCTTTTTTATCCCCTACATAAACGATAATTTTAGGATTATTTAAATCTAACATTTCATTTAAATAATCTATAAATCCATCAATATTATTACTTTTGTTTATTTCTTTATATAATTTATATATTTTATATTCTTGGTCATTTAGTAATTCTTTTATTTTTTGTTCTTGATCATTATTTGGTAAGCTTTTCAATAAATATATCATTTCGCTGGTAAATTTATTCTTTAAATTATTACAAAAATCATATTGTTCTTTCCCACTTGTATTTTCTAAGAATTTTTTTATTATTGCTTCATAATCTAAATTAAACTTTTCATCTATTTTTTTATTTATAGTAAAGATATTTTTATCTTGATACTTTGTTTTGTTTATTAAATCAATTATATTATAATCAAATTCGTAATTACTAGTACCACCATATAATTCTTTTTCTTCTTTTTGGGATTCTTTTTCCTTAATTTCTTTATCTATTTCTTCTAATTGTTCTTCTTTTTGAGTTATTAAATAATCATATTCTTGTACTTTATCTACAAAGTATAATTTTGTTTGATTGTTGATTGTTTTTACTGTTTTTCTTAATATGAAAAACATTAGTGCTACTAATAGACATAATACAAGTATAGAAATTATAAATAAGTATAACATTTTTTATTATGAAATTAATGGATTATAGAATAATAAGAAGAAGCAGAATAAAAATAAGAATAATAAAAATACTGATGTTATTATTAATATTGTCATTATTGAGTGAACTACGTCATTCTTTGTTTCTGGATTTCTTCCTACGGCTTCTGCTACGCGTCCACCTAATAATCCTACACCTATTCCTAATCCTAAAAATGCAAGTCCTAGCATTATTCCAATGCCTGTTGCAATTGCAGCTTCTACTGTTTCCATTATATCATCTCCTATCATTAAGAACATTATCATATTCTATACTTAAGTATAACAAAAATCATAGTTATTGTCAACGAAAAAAAGCGAGTTTATTCTTCGCTTTTTTGTTAATTTCCTTTCATTTTTATTGGGTTTAATTCGCTAATTCTACCTGTTAGTATTACGTCTGTTCCAAAGTAATCTACGGTGTCTGTAATTACATTTACTTTATAATAATTAGTTTCAGCAGTTATATTATTGTATGTTTTATTTATTGTTTTAAATGTATCTGTTTTTTTATCATAATAAGAAATATATTTTCCACTTTTTGCTATTAGATATGATAATGGACTTAATACAATTTTTGTATCATTTATTGTTAGTTTTACTTCGTCTAGAAAGAAATATAAATCATATCCGTCATATAAAAAGTAATGACCTAACCTATTATTATATTTTTCTGAAACTAAAATATTATTTTCTTCTTTAACAACTACATATGAATATTTATTTGCTAAATATTCAGCACAATTCAAAGTTGGCATTACAACACTCATATTACTTGGAAATATTATTTTATCTTTTTTTTGATAATATATTGGTGTTGAATCCAGATGAATATCTAAATCTTTTGGAATAAATTTTACTATTTCATTTCTTCTATTTGTTGAAACTGTTCCTGTATATTCATATTTTTGATCATATAGCCATTGATATACTTTTTCTTCATTTTCTTTTGTATAATTATCAAATATTGTTACTTTATAATACATTATTGCTGCTATAAATACTACTATCATTAGTGATATAGGAATCATTAATTTATAATTATCTTTCAAATAGTTTATTATTTTATTTTTATTATTATCCATATATCCTCCTTAATACCTAAATTTATATGTTATATCTGGCTCTATAGTATATGTATTAAAGCTTAGTGTTACAAGCTTTATTGTCAATAAACTTGAATTTAAATTTTTTGTGCTAATACTTGAAATATCGAAAAAGCAATTTGCTTCATTGATTTTATTAGTATTTCCCACTGTAGGTATACTATTTGTTTTTACTACTTGTCCATCCATTAATAAGAACAATGTTCCTCCAGTTATAGTATAGTAATCATCAAATTCTAATGAATAATATATTTTTTTGTCTACTATTTTTTCTACATTAATTACTACTTTTGGAACTCTTGTATATACTCCTAAATCATCAAATGTTGATTCTTTTTGTTCCATTCCAGATTTATATGTATATTTAAATGTTAGATAATAATACACATTTGGTGTTAAATCTCCTATTACTATATTTGTATTTGTTTTTGACAAGTATACAATATTTTTTTGTGATGTTTTTGTGTTTTCTACTTCAATATATACACTTAAATATTCATTATCAGGATCATATACTACGTAATCAACTGATATGCTATTTATCTTTGGTATTACTCTAATTACTGAAGTGTTTTTTGTAGACTTTACTATCTCATCAACGGCAGCATCAGAAACGTTACTATCATAATTATTATTATAATTAGATGTTCCTGATTGCGTAGTTCCATTTGCTACTCCTGATCCGTTACCAGATCCTGAACCATTATCGGTTCCAGTTCCAGTTCCAGTTCCAGTT